>NZ_JAWOIS010000026.1:0-72652 GCF_046484525.1 Marinobacter sp. | reverse complement strand
TCGGCAGGGGCGTTTGATTACAGCGGTGGAGCCTGATCGTACTCTACAGGCTGGTGACAAGTTGTATTTCGTTGGCGCACCGGAGTGTGCCAGTGAGCTCCGACGTATACATGGTCTGAGCCCGGCCAGTGGCAATGTGCACAAGCTGGATATTGCCAACCACCAGCGTTGTCTTGTGGAAGTGGTTTTGGGGCCGGAGTTTCCGGCGCTGAACAAGACGGTTCGGGACAGTCGTTTCCGTAGTCGGTTCAATGCGGTCATTCTGTCCGTTTCCCGGGAGGGACGACGTGTGCCAGGGAAGCTGGGTGATATCGAGTTCAAGATGGGCGATACGCTCCTGCTTGAGGCCAGTCACGAGTTTGCCGAGCAGTATAAGTTCCGGCGGGATTTTTTGCTGGTGAGCGCGCTGAACGATTCCACACCCCCGGATTTTCGTAAGGCACCGCTTGCGTTGGGAATTTTGCTGGTGATGGTGCTCGCTAGCGCCAGTGGGTTGCTGAGTATTATGGAGGCGGCCTTTATGGCGGCCGGTGCGATGATTGTCTCCCGGTGTATCACGGCAAGCCGAGCCAGAAGAAGCGTGGATTTACCAGTGCTAGTGGTTATTGCGGCTTCCTTTGCTCTTGGCAATGCCATGTCGGAGACTGGGGCCGCAGCTGTGATTGCGGGTACCTTGCTGGGCAATGGTGAAGGATTCTCTCCTTGGTTGGCGCTGGTACTGATCTACGTGCTGACAGCATTTTTCACGGAAGTGATTACCAACAACGCCGCTGCGGTGCTGATGTTTCCTATCGCATTGGCGCTGTCGGAGCAGCTTGGGGTGAGTTTTTTGCCATTTGCTGTGGCGGTGATGTTTGCAGCCTCGGCCAGTTTCATCACCCCATTGGGGTATCAGACGAATTTGATGGTTTATGGCCCGGGCCGGTATCGGTTTACGGATTATATGCGGATCGGCGTGCCGTTGAGTCTGCTGGTTGGTGTTATTGCCGTGACGCTGATTCCGGTGTTTTGGCCGTTTTAGGGTGATTAGCGAAGTTGGGGTCAGAAGAAAGCTTTCTTCTGACCCCTGGTTAACGACAGGGAATGTTGGAAATGATTGAGATTAAGCACCATGGAGCCACGTCCGGCGTGACGGGCTCTTGCCATGAATTGAGTTTGAAGATGGGGTCAGATGAAAAACGCGCGCGTTTTTCATCTGACCCCGACCTGGGTACCTCCCCTGAGTCTGGGGTCTCCGAGCAGGGCATCCTCATCGATTGCGGCCTGTTTCAGGGCCAGGACGAGGGTCGGGAGGCTTCCGCTGCCGACCTCACCATTGATTTCCCCATCGACCATATCCGTGCTCTGGTTGTGACTCACGTGCACATTGATCACGTGGGCCGGATTCCCTATCTGCTGGGTGCCGGGTTTGAGGGGCCGATTATCTGCTCCGAGCCTTCGGCGGTCATGTTGCCCGAGATTCTGGAAGACGCCCTGAAGATTGGTTTTACCCGGGATCGAAATTTGATTGAGCGGGTGTTGGGGCTGATTCGGGAGCGTATGGTGCCGGTGCCTTATGGGCAGTGGTATTCGGTGTTTGGTGAAGGTGAGTGTTCGCTTTCAGTGCGCCTTCAGCGGGCCGGGCATATTCTGGGGTCGGCTTATGTGGAATGTGATGCGCGGGTTGGGGATGTTGAGGAGCGGATTGTGTTCTCCGGAGATCTCGGGGCGCCGCATTCTCCGTTGTTGCCCGAGCCGAAATCACCGGAGCGGGCGGACCGGTTGGTGGTTGAGAGTACGTATGGGGATCGCGACCATGAGGATCGGGAGACCCGGCGGGATCGGTTGAGGGCAGTGCTTGAGAATGCCCTGGCCGATGGTGGGACGGTTTTGATTCCAGCGTTCAGTATTGGGCGGACGCAGGAGTTGTTGTATGAGATTGAGGGGATTATTGCCCGGGCGTCGGGCGAGGTGAAGATGGGGTCAGATGGAAAACGCGAGCGTTTTTCATCAGACCCCGAGTTGACGGCGGACCCCGAGCTTGCCTCAGCCTCGGAGGTTGGAGCCTCCAAGATAGATTGGGAAAGCCTCGAAATTGTTGTTGATTCACCGCTTGCCGCGAACTTCACTCGTATCTACCGGGACCTGAAGCCCTTCTGGGATGCCGAGGCCCAAGAACTGGTGAAATCCGGCCGGCATCCGCTTTCCTTCGAGCAACTGACGGTGATCGAGTCCCACGAAGACCATCTGAACGCTGTTGACTACCTGGCCAAGTCCCACCGGCCTTGCGTGGTGTTGGCAGGCTCCGGCATGTGTGCCGGTGGCCGGGTGGTGAATTATCTGAAGGCGATGCTTGGGGATGAGCGCAATGATGTGCTCTTTGTGGGTTATCAGGCCGCTGGTACGCCCGGGCGTGATATTCTTACCTTTGGCCCGCGAGGTGGTTGGGTTGAGCTGGATGGTGAGCGGTACGATATTCGCGCCCGGGTTCATCAGGTCGGTGGTTATTCGGCCCACGCGGGGCAGAGTGATTTGCTGAGGTTTGTTGAGGGGATTCCTGTGGCGCCGAGAGAGATTCGGGTTGTGCATGGGGATGCCGATGCCAAAAAGGCGTTCGGAAAATTGCTTTCAAAGCGACTACCGTCGCGAATTTTGATACCGGCGCTTTGAAATCGGTGAGGTAATCTCTGAGAATGGTCGCCTTCAACAGGGCTAACATCGGCTTCGGATTAAAAATATATGTTCAGAGACAAGACCATCCTGGTAACCGGCGGAACGGGCTCGTTTGGCCACAAATTCATTCCCATGACGCTGGAGCGGTATAACCCCCGGAAGATTATTGTTTTTTCCCGGGATGAAATGAAACAGTGGGAAATGGCCAAGCTGTTTCAGGGCGACGACAGGATGCGTTTCTTTATCGGCGATGTCCGGGACCGGGAGCGCCTTTATCGGGCCCTGGATGGCGTGGATTACGTGGTTCATGCTGCGGCCACCAAGATTGTTCCCACGGCCGAATACAATCCATTCGAGTGCATCAAGACCAACATCAACGGGGCGATGAACCTGATTGATGCCTGCATCGACAAGGGTGTAAAGGGCGTTGTCGCTCTCTCCACGGATAAGGCGAGCAGCCCTATCAACCTGTATGGCGCCACCAAGCTGGCCTCCGACAAGCTCTTTGTGGCTGGCAACTCTTATTCCGGCGGCCATGAGACCAAGTTTTCCGTGGTGCGTTATGGCAACGTGATGGGCTCGCGGGGATCTGTCATTCCGTTTTTCATGTCCATCAAGGAGCAGGGTGTTCTGCCGATCACCGACCCGCGCATGACCCGCTTCATGATTTCCCTGGAGCAGGGCGTGGAACTGGTCTGGCATGCGTTTGAGGATATGGTCGGTGGCGAGATCTACGTGAAGAAGATTCCGTCCATGAAGGTGACGGATCTTGCCCGCGTTGTAGCCCCGGAGGCGGAGCAGGAGGTCGTCGGCATTCGTCCCGGCGAGAAGCTTCATGAGCAGATGATTGGTGCCGAGGACTCCTATTTCACCTATGAATACCCCCAGCATTTCAAGATCCTGCCGAACATCAACAACTGGGGATCCTGCGAGGAACGGATTAAGGACGGCAAAAAAGTTGAGGAAGGCTTCGTCTATTCCAGCGACAACAACGCCGAATGGATGACGGACGAAGAGCTGCAGGCCTGGATCGACGGCCACTTCAATGAAATCGGAAAGATCTGAGCATGATTCCCTACGGCAAGCAGGAGATCACCCAGGCCGACATTGATGCCGTGCTGGACGTGCTGCACTCGGACTTTCTGACCCAGGGCCCCAAGGTGCCCGAGTTCGAGGCGAAGGTGGCGGGCCATGTGGGCGCAAAGCATGCCCTGGCGGTGAACAGTGCCACGTCGGCCCTGCACATTGCCTGCCTGGCACTCGGGCTGGGGCCTGATGACTGGTTGTGGACCTCGCCGGTTACCTTTGTGGCCTCTGCCAATTGTGGGCTCTATTGCGGGGCCCGCGTGGATTTTGTCGATATCGACCCACAGACCTATAACCTCTGCCCGAAAGCACTGGCCGCCAAACTGGAGCAAGCCGAGCAGGAAGGGCGGTTGCCGAAGGTTGTGGTTGCGGTTCATCTGTGCGGGCAGTCCTGCGACATGGCAGCCATTCATGAGCTGGGACAGCGCTATGGCTTTCGGATTATCGAAGATGCTTCCCATGCGATTGGCGGCAAGTATAAAGGCGAGTTCATCGGTAGCGGTCGTTACAGCGATATCACGGTATTCAGTTTCCATCCGGTGAAGATCGTTACCACTGCCGAGGGTGGCATGGCGCTGACCAATGATGATCATCTGGCCTCTCGGATGAATCTTCTCCGCAGTCATGGCGTGACCCGCGACCAGAACCTGATGACTCATGAGCCGGACGGCCCGTGGTATTACCAGCAGGTGGAGCTGGGTTTCAATTACCGGATGACCGAACTGCAGGCGGCTCTGGGCGTGAGCCAGATGGACCGGCTGGATGATTTTGTGGCGCGTCGGCACGAACGGGCAACACGTTATGACCGATTGCTGGCGGATTTGCCGGTGACGATCCCCTGGCAGCATCCGGATAGCTATTCGGGGCTGCACCTGTATGTCATTCGTCTGCAGTTGGACAAGATCAACAGGACGCACCGCCAGGTATTCGAATCCCTGAGAGAGCAGGGCATCGGGGTAAACCTGCATTACATTCCCGTCCACACCCAGCCGTACTATGAGGCCATGGGGTTTGTCCCTGAGGATTTCCCCGAGGCCATGGCCTATTACCGTGAGGCCATCAGTCTTCCGATGTTTCATGGCCTGGAAGAAGGACAGCAGGATGAGGTTGTCCGGGCGTTGGAGCGCGCTGTTGGAGTGGAGAGGCGCTCATCATGAACCGCGTCGCAATAATCCCCGCGCGTGGAGGGAGCAAGCGTATTCCCCGTAAGAACGTGAGGATGTTTTGTGGCAAGCCGATGATCGCATGGTCTATTGAAGCAGCGCGGGCGAGTGGGTGTTTTGACAAGGTTATTGTTTCTACCGATGACGCCGAGATTGCAGAGGTCGGCCGGCAATGGAATGCGACTGTTCCGTTCATGCGACCGGAATCGCTTTCAGGAGATTTCACGGGGACTTTGCCGGTGGTTCGCCACGCTGTGGACTGGCTTGATAAGAATGATTTCGCTGTTGACTATGCCTGTTGCGTGTATGCGACCGCGCCATTCGTAACGGCTGAGGATCTTAGGAAGGGTTGGGAGCTGATCCAACAGGAAGCCTGTAGTTATGCCTTTTCGGTGACGAGCTATGCGTTTCCGATTCAGCGGGCAATCCGGATTACTGAGAGTGGTCGGGTAGCGATGTTTAATCCGGAGCAATTCAATACCCGCTCCCAAGACCTGGAAGAAGCCTGGCACGATGCAGGGCAATTCTATTGGGGTAGGGGGGAAGCGTGGCGACAGGAACGTGCAATCTTTGGCGAGCGCTCCGTGCCGGTGAAGTTGCCCCGCCATCGCGTTCAAGACATTGACACACCGGAGGATTGGACTCGTGCGGAGTGGCTTTTCCGCGCCATGCAAGCTGAGGATGGCACTTCATGATAGTTGCCTTCCGAGTGGATGCATCCATTGAGATCGGCACTGGCCACGTGATGCGCTGCCTCACCCTTGCGGACGAGTTCAAGCGGCAGGGGCATCAATGTATTTTTATTTGCCGCGAGCATGAGGGCCATCTGGGGGAGCTGATTGCCAGGAAAGGGTATGAACTATATTTGTTAGCTGGTTCCCGTTATGCAGAAGAGAAGCCGACCGCCGAGATGAACAAGGCCCATGTCGGTTGGCTGGGCGTTCCCTGGCAGCGGGATGCAGAACAGACCTTCGAGGTGCTGTCTGCAATGGAGGCTGATTGGCTGGTGGTGGATCATTATGCCCTGGATGCCCGGTGGGAACGGCACGTTGCAGCGGCGGTTGGTCGGGTTCTGGTGATCGATGACCTTGCCGACCGGAACCATGAGTGCAGCTTGTTGCTGGATCAGAATCTGGGGCGTGCGGCTTCGGACTATGATCAGAGAGTACCGGCTGACTGTGTTCGCATGATCGGTCCGCAGCACGCCCTGTTACGCCCGGAGTTTGCAAGCCTTCGTGAGCGCAGCCTCGGGCGCCGGGAGCATCCGGGCATGAAACGGATTCTGGTTTCTCTGGGTGGCGTGGATCGTAACAACGTTACCGGCCGGGTTCTTGATGCTCTGGTGGAGGCTCCGCTGCCTGCGGGTACGGAGCTGGATATCATTATGGGCGCTTCCGCTCCGAATCTGGCAAAGGTGCGGGCGCAGGCAGCCGAGATGCCGTTCAGGGCAACCGTTCAGGTAAACGTCAGTGATATGGCTGAACGGATGTGCCTGGCGGATGTGTCTATTGGTGCGGCCGGGGGGACCTCCTGGGAACGTTGCTGCCTTGGATTACCTGCGGTGCTGGTAGTACTGGCGGATAACCAGGTATCAGGCGCTGCTGCACTTGAGAGGGCGGGTGCTGCATTGGTGATTAGTGAGCCCGAGGCGCTGCAGGCGGAGCTGCCTTCCGCATTGGCCAGAATGAGTGATGCTGCAACCCTCCGGAACATGAGTCACGCCGCAGCCGAAGTTACTACCGGCGAGGGGGCAAGTATTGTTGTAGAGTCCATGGTGACAATCACCGGGGGCGCACAATGACAGACCACAAGCTCAGGCCTATGACTGAAGCGGATCTTGTGCAGGTCCTTGCCTGGCGCAATCACCCGGACGTACGTCGATACATGTACACCACCCATGAAATCGGGCTGGAAGAGCATCAAGCATGGTTCGCGAGGGTCAGCGACGACCCCGCTGTCCATCTGCTTATTTACGAGCACCGCGGCCGGGCCAGTGGCTTTGCGAATATCACTCTGGGTCGCAGCCCGACCGTGGCAGACTGGGGCTTCTATCTCTCACCGGATGCGGAACGTGGCACCGGTCGGTCACTAGGTAGAGAAGCACTGAAATATGCGTTCAGCGAACTTTGCCTTCACAAGATTTGTGGCCAGGCGCTTGGATTCAATGAGCGCTCCATCGCGTTTCACAATGCTTTGGGTTTTACCGAGGAGGGGTGTTTGCGGGATCAGCATTTTGATGGGGCCGAGTACCACGATGTGGTCTGTTTCGGGCTGCTGGATCATGAATGGCAGGCACAGGCTAAGGAGCTGAATGATGAGTGAACCGAAAATTGCAATTGCAGGGCGCGAAATCTCCCGAAATCAGCCCCCCTACATTATTGCCGAACTCTCTGCCAACCATAACGGCAAGCTGGAAACGGCGTTGAGGATCATTGACGAGGCCGCTAAAGCGGGCGCGGATGCCGTGAAGCTGCAGACCTATCGCCCCGACACTATCACCCTCGATTCCGATGCGGAAGATTTCCTGATCAAGGGTGGGCTGTGGGACGGTCGGACGCTCTATGAGCTCTATGAAGAAGCCCACATGCCCTGGGAGTGGCATAAGCCGCTGTTCGAACATGCAAGGAAGGTGGGCATTCCGGTTTTCAGCTCGCCTTTCGATGCCACTGCAGTGGACCTGCTGGAGGATTTGAATGCTCCGGCCTACAAAATTGCATCGTTTGAGGCGGTCGATTTGCCCTTGATTCGTTATGTGGCGGCTACCGGCAAACCGATGATCATTTCCACTGGCATGGCGGACGCCGAGGAGATCGAAGAGGCCATCGCTGCGGCCAGGGACGGAGGCTGCAAGGAACTGGCTATCCTACACTGTGTAAGTGGTTACCCCGCGCCGGCAGAGGACTATAACCTCCGAACCATTGGCGACATGATTGAGCGCTTTGGCCTCGTGACGGGGTTGTCAGACCACACGTTGGACAACACCACTGCGATTGCCAGCGTGGTTTTGGGTGCTTCAATTATCGAAAAGCACTTTACCCTGAACCGCAACGGCGGTGGCCCGGATGACAGTTTTTCTTTGGAACCCGCCGATCTTGCCGCGTTGTGCCGGGACAGTAAAACCGCCTGGAAAGCCCTGGGCAACGTGGATTATGGGCGGAAGTCCAGTGAGCAGGGTAACGCCCAGTTTCGTCGTTCGTTGTATTTTGTCGAGGATCTGGAGGCCGGGGCCGTTATCAGCGCGGAATCTGTCAGAAGCGTCCGCCCGGGTTTTGGGCTGGCGCCGAAGTTTATGGATGGTGTGATTGGGAAAAGAGTTAACCGGGCTGTTCGGAAGAATACGCCGGTGAAGGCTGATGTTATCGAAGGGTGGAAGTTTTAGGGTGGCCCTCCCCAGGGGTCTGAAGAAAACCTTCTTCTGACCCCGAGTTAGATTTGAAACCGGGGTCAGGTGTGCCCCAGGGGTCTGAAGAACGCTTTCTTCTGACCCCGAGGTTTGATTTTAAGTTGGGGTTAGATGAAGGCTTTCATCAGACCCCTGTGTTACGAGTTCGGGTTAAACATGGGGTCAGATGAACGGAGTTCATCAGACCCCTGTGGATTAGTTATCAGGAGGATAAATGAAAAAAATCGCGGTAATCGGCCTGGGCTACGTGGGTTTGCCGCTGGCGGCTGCGTTTGGTGAGAAACGTGAGGTCGTGGGCTTTGATATTAACAGCAAGCGCATTTCCGAGCTGAAGGACGGTGTGGACCTCACCCGGGAGGTGTCCCGGGAGGAGTTGGCGGCGGCCAAGGGGCTGTCGTTTACCGATAAGTTGGATGGCATTGCCGATTGCCAGATTTTCATTGTCACGGTGCCGACGCCGATTGATGAGTACAAGTCGCCGGACCTGACGCCGCTGATCAAGTCCAGCGAGAGCGTGGGCAAGGTGCTCAAGCGTGGCGATATCGTGATCTATGAATCCACGGTGTTCCCGGGGGCGACGGAAGAGGTCTGTGTGCCGGTGCTGGAGAGGGTTTCCGGTCTCACGTTCAATCAGGACTTCTTCGCCGGTTACAGCCCGGAGCGGATCAATCCGGGTGATAAGGAGCACCGGGTGGCCTCCATCATGAAGGTGACTTCCGGTTCCACACCAGAGATCGCCGATGAGGTGAACGCACTTTACGCGGATGTAATCACCGCCGGTACCCATAAGGCCAGCTCCATCAAGGTGGCGGAAGCGGCGAAGGTGATCGAGAATACCCAGCGGGATCTGAACATTGCGCTGATGAACGAGCTTTCCATGATCTTCGCCCGGATGAAGATCGATACTCATGAGGTGCTGGCGGCGGCTGGTACCAAGTGGAACTTTCTGCCGTTCAGGCCGGGGCTGGTGGGTGGCCACTGCATTGGTGTGGATCCGTATTACCTCACTCATAAGGCGCAGGCGATCGGTTATAACCCCGAGATCATCCTGGCCGGTCGCCGGGTGAATGATAATATGGGGCCATACGCCGCAGCAGAATTGATCAAGGCCATGATCAAGAAGGGGCAGACGATTTCTGGCGCCAAGGTGTTGGTGATGGGGCTTACCTTTAAAGAGAATTGTCCGGATTTGCGCAATACTCGGGTAATTGATGTGATTCGCGAGCTGGAGGATTTTGGTTGCCAGGTGGATGTGACCGATTGTTGGGCTGATAACGAGGAAGCCCAGCATGAATATGGCATTTCATTAATTGAAAAGCCGGCGCAGTCATCATACGATGCCGTTTTCCTGGCCGTGCCTCATCGTGAATATGCAGAAAAGGCCAGTTCAGAATTTCGCCAATATATGAAGAGCCATGGTGTGCTTTTTGATTTGAAAGGTGTGCTTCCCATGGGGGACGCCGATCTCCGGCTCTGATATCGAGCATAAGTATATTCTGAAAAGCCGCCATTTGGCGGCTTTTTTATTTTACAGTGTTTTAAGCAAATCTTTTTGCCAATAGACATTTATTTGTCTATTATTGTTGGCGACTTCTGGTCAATTCCCTTTTTTTAAAACCCTTCTTTAAATAAGGTTTTTAATTCCATGGCAAAGATTAACGATTACTATCAGAAAAAACAGCTTATGGAGAAGCTTGCGGTCGAGCTGGAGCAGCTCGAAAAAGACCAGGCCCTGAAAAAGGAGCTGGACTTTGAAAACAAGGTTCGCAATTTGATGAAGGAGTATGACAAGTCTCCGAAAGACGTGCTTCAGATTCTCTCTGCCATTGATCCGTCCATTGCCGGCACCAAAGCTGAAGCCGCCGCCGGCAGTCGTCCGAAGCGCCCGATGAAAACCTACAAGAACCCGCATACCGGTGAAGTGGTTAAAACCCGTGGGGGTAACCACAAGACTCTGAATGAGTGGCGGGGGAAGTATGGTAAGGAAGCTGTGCAGAGCTGGCAGCAGGACTGATGTAAAGCACAGGGGTCTGAAGAATTCATTCTTCTGACCCCGAGTTGGATCAGGAATCAGAGTTAGGTTTAGAGCAAGGGGTCTGAAGAAAGCCTTCTTCTGACCCCAGGTTAGATCATAACTCCGAGTTAGATATTAAGATGGGGTCAGAAGAGTAAACTCTTCAGACCCCTGAGTTGAGATCAGGGCTCAGAGTTAGGTTTTAGGATGGGGTCTGAAGAAAGCTTTCTTCAGACCCCTGAGTTACCCCCCCGAATTCCGAGTCTTGGATTGGGGTCTGATGAAAGCCTTCATCTGACCCCGTCTTCAGATCAAACTCCCGGATTAGTTTAAATCCCGTATTTCATAGCAATCTCTTTCTTAAACCCCGCCGAGCCCAAAACCTTCCCGCTATTTACCGTTCTCCGCATTATCTCTTTGGTTTTTTCCGCCATCGGCCGGGCAAATAATTGCCGGTATTGGCGCAGCCTTTCTTTCGGGTTTTTATCCAGCTCCAGGTAAAGCGGGTGCGGTTGGTGCATCGCACTGCTTTTGCCTAATCCATGGCATTGGTAACTGGACCACCAGTAGTCTTCCGGATTATCTGCCATGCCTGCATTGACCGGGTTCATTTCAATATATCGTTGGCAGGTGAGTAAGTAATTCTCTGAATCCACCAGGCAGGAACGGAATCGGCCTTCCCATAAACTGCCCGTGCGGTCATAGCGTCTGTTGAAATAGCGGACATATCTTCGGCCGATGGCCTGCATGAATAATGAAATGCTTTTATCCATTTCCGGTGTTGCCAGGAAATGGACGTGGTTGTCCATTAGCACCCATGCATGCAGGGAGACGCGATGTTCGTCCGCGTAGTTTTTCATGAGGTTGGTATAGAAGGCCTGGTCGCTGTTTCCGCGAAAGATGACCTGGCGATTGTTGCCGCGTTGGACGATGTGTTGCGGGATGCCGGCAGGGCAGAAGCGTTGGGTGCGGGGCATGTCATCACATCCTTGTGAGTGCTTGATTACTTTTGGGCTGGACTTTAGGGGGTTATTGGGTAGTAGGCCGTGAACTGGGTCACGGGCTTGGGAATTGGGGTCTGAAGAATGCTTTCTTCTGACCCCGTCTTGGACTCTGGCTGTGAGATTGGACTGAAAATGGGGTCAGATGAAGGTTTTCATCAGACCCCTGTGCCAAATCGGACCCTGCCTTCAGATCCCCCCCAGTTGCTTCCTTCGATTGTGAATAACCGCACACCAGCGCCAACCGCTTCTCGGCTATAGTGCTCGCGTGGCTGATCAAAAAGAAACCAAAGTGGCCGCCTGCGATCGCCGGTAAAAAGAAGAATAAGCGGCGGTGGCAGTGGAGTCGGGCGTCGAAACTGGCTCTTGAATCAACCATCCGGGATACAACCTATGAAACAGCGAGCGTATGGATACGCTGCCCTTGCCATGTTCTGCCTGGGTATGGCGCCCGTTGCCCTGGCGGAGCTTGAGCCCATTTCCGAGGACACGATGGGCGAGGTCACAGGGCAGGCTTTTATGAACATTGAGAACCTTCCGGCGGGCACCACGGCTTCCGGGCATGAGTTCACCCGGATGAACCTGAATATGGATATTGAGACCAGGGTCAATATTGATGATGCGGTCGTGGGCCAGGTTGACGGTGGGGCGGATTTTGCCGCTAGTGATGTGGCGCTGGGTCACATTGCCCGCGAAGGTGACGGTGCCCAGTATAACGGTGTGACCTACGAGGCCGGTGAGACCGTTCCTTTCGAGGCTTATGAGCCTTATATCGAGCTTGCTGTGGATCCGGATGAGGTGAACCCGGACAACTCGGTTGGTCAGCTTTCTGGCTTCCGGATGGGGTTCAAGCAGGCTCGGGGGTCTGTTTCCTCAAACACCAGTTCCTTCAGTGGCGATATTGGCCTGATGATCAATGACTCTTCGGGAAACCCGCAGCAGGCGACGCTGTTCGGGTCCGATAATCTCGAAACCTCAAAGCGCGCAACGCAGATTGGTATCGCTGATGCAAATGGTGCCTGTGTGCCCGGCGATACATGCGCTGATTTATCCCAATTGCGTTCGCTGATTGTCGGTGCTGATGATGGTTCCGGTGGGACCGGCTTTACCGATGACTTCTTTATTGGTTTCCAGCGTGAAGGCGTGGAATGGCAGAGTCCCGACGGGGCGAATGTGATTCAGGCGGGGCAGGGAGTGTTTATTAACCTGCCCACCAATATGACGGTGGATATGGGTACGTTGACTGGTGAAGGGGTGCCTCGGTTGCAGACGCATCAGACGGATTTGGGGACCGGGTTGTTCTAGGATTGCCTGAAAATGGGGTCAGAAGAAGGCTTTCTTCAGACCCCTGAGTTTGGGCCTGGTTCGGAGATCGGCTTTGGCACTGGCGTCGGATGAAGGCTTTCATCTGACCCCGTCTTCATCTTAAACTCCGGTCATTATTCAAATTACCAGGAGTCTCCCCTTGATCCGTTCGTTCTACTGGCACGATTACGAAACCTTTGGTGTCGATCCGGTGCATGATCGGCCTGCACAGTTTGCCGGGGTTCGGACGGATGCGGATCTGAATGTTATCGAGGATCCGCTGGTGATCTACTGCAAGCCGGCGGACGATTACCTGCCCTCGCCGGAGGCCTGCCTGATTACCGGGATCACACCCCAGAAAGCGGTGGAAGCGGGGTATCCTGAAGCGGAATTCATCGCGCAGATCAACGAGGCGTTCAGCCAGCCGGGTACCTGTGTGGTGGGGTACAACAGCCTGCGCTTTGATGATGAGGTAACCCGGCACACACTGTACCGGAACCTTCGCGATCCCTACGCCCGGGAATGGCAGAACGGGAATTCCCGCTGGGATATCATCGATATGGTGCGGCTGACTTACGCACTGCGTCCCGAGGGCATCAACTGGCCCAAGAAGGAAGACGGCAGCCCCAGTTTCAAGCTGGAGGAGCTGACAGTGGCCAATGGCATTACCCATGAGAGTGCCCACGATGCCATGTCGGACGTGGAAGCGACCATTGCCGTGGCCAAACTGATCAAGGAGAAGCAGCCCAAGCTGTTTGATTTCGTGCTTCGGCACAAGGACAAGCACTCGGCCCGCCAGATGCTGGACACCGACACCATGAAACCGGTGTTCCATATTTCCGCCAAGTACCCCGCCAGCCGGGGTTGCTGTGCCCTGGTGGCGCCTTTGGCGGAGCATCCTTCCAACAAGAATCTGGTGATCGTTTATGATCTGCGGGAAGACCCGGACGAGTTGATCGCCGCCACGGTCGAGCAGATTCGTGAGCGGGTGTTTACTTCCCAAGCGGAGTTGGGGGAGGGGGTGAGCCGGTTTCCGCTCAAGGGCGTGCAGCTGAACAAATGCCCGGTGCTGGCACCGGCGAATATGTTATCCACGCTCTCGGCCGAGCGACTGGAAGCGCTGGAGCTGGATGGCGATGTGCTGCGTGCCAACCTGGCCAAGCTTCGCAAGGCGCCGGATTTGCCGGCTCGCATTGCCCGGGCTTTTGACCAGGATTTTGAGGGCAGTGACCTGACCGATCCCGACGAACAGCTCTATGCTGGCGGGTTTATCGGCAAGACCGACCGGGAGAAGCTGAACTGGCTGCTTAGCCAGCCGGTGGAGACGTTGGGGGAACAGGAGGTGCGGTTCGAGGATGATCGGCTGCAGGAGATGCTGTTCCGGTATCGGGCTCGGAATTACCCCAGCACCCTGATCGGTGAGGAGATGGAGCGGTGGGAGCAGTTTCGCTCCGAGCGGCTGATGCATCCCAAGAAGGGCTGGCGGTCGCTGGAGGCCTTTGCCCAGGAGCTGCAGCGGCTGGCGGCGGATCCCGCGCTGACGCCGGAGAAACGGCATGTTCTGGAGGAGTTGCATTTTTATGGGGAGTCGCTGATTCCTTATGTGTGATGGCGCAAAGGGGCCTGGTCTGGCCTGGCACAGGGGTCTGAAGAACGCTTTCTTCTGACACCAACTTAGCCTCTATCTCCGAGCCAACATTAAAATGGGGCATGGCACAGGGGTCTGAAGAAAGCCTTCTTCTGACCCCAACTTAGACTCTATCTCCGAGCTAACATTAAAATGGAGCAGGGCACAGGGGTCTGAAGAAGGCCTTCTTCTGACCCCAACTTAGACTTCTACCTGGGAGTTGGATTGAAGTTGGGGTCAGATGAAAGTGTTCATCAGACCCCTGTGCCCAATCAGACCCCTGTGCCCAATCAGCCCCCTGTGCCCAATCAGACCCCAGTGCCGCGGCAGGGCTCTGACCCCTGTGCCCGCGTCCCCCAATAGCCTTTCCTTCCGCACTTCCGTACAATATCGCTCTTCTTTTCAACACATCCATTCTGTTCAGTCTGGAGCAAGGGCATGTCTGATATCAAAAAGGTGGTTCTGGCCTATTCCGGTGGCCTGGATACTTCCGTGATTGTGCGGTGGTTGCAGGATACCTATAACTGTGAGGTGGTGACATTCACCGCTGACATCGGCCAGGGCGAGGAAGTGGAGCCGGCGCGTGCGAAGGCGGAAGCGCTGGGCGTCAAGGAGATCTACATCGAGGATCTGCGCGAGGAGTTTGTGCGTGACTATGTGTTCCCGATGTTCCGCGCCAACACCGTTTATGAAGGTGAGTACCTGCTGGGTACTTCCATTGCCCGCCCGCTGATTTCCCGTCGGCTGATCGAGATTGCCAACGAGACCGGTGCGGATGCCATTTCCCACGGTGCCACCGGCAAGGGTAACGATCAGGTGCGTTTCGAGCTGGGTGCCTATGCGCTGAAGCCGGGTGTGAAGGTGATTGCGCCTTGGCGTGAGTGGGATCTGAACTCCCGCGAGAAGCTGATGGCCTACTGCGACGAGCGCAACATTCCGGTGGAGAAGAAGAAGGGCAAGAGCCCGTACTCCATGGATGCAAACCTGCTGCACATCTCCTACGAAGGCATCAACCTGGAAGATCCCTGGGCGGAAGCCGAGGAAGACATGTGGCGCTGGAGCGTGGCTCCGGAGGATGCGCCGAACAAGCCGACCTACATCGAGCTGACCTACGAGAAGGGCGACATCGTGGCCATCGACGGCCAGGCTATGAAGCCGCACGAGGTTCTGGAGCATCTGAACAAGGTGGCTGGCGCCAATGGTATCGGCCGGATCGATATTGTCGAGAACCGCTACGTGGGCATGAAGTCCCGCGGCTGTTACGAAACCCCGGGCGGCACCATCATGCTGCGTGCCCACCGTGCCATCGAGTCCATCACCCTGGACCGTGAAGTGGCGCACCTGAAAGACAGCATCATGCCGCGCTACGCCGAGGTTATCTACAATGGTTACTGGTGGTCCCCGGAGCGAGAGGCTCTGCAGGCGCTGATCGACAATACCCAGGAGTACGTCAACGGCACCGTTCGCCTGAAGCTGTACAAGGGCAACGTGGACGTGGTTGGCCGGAAGTCTGAGGATTCCCTGTTCGACGAGAAGATCGCGACCTTTGAGGAAGACGAGGGTGCGTATGATCAGAAGGATGCGGAAGGGTTTATCAAACTGAATGCTTTGAGGTTGCGGATTGCTGCCTCCAAGGGCCGGAAGCTTTGAGGTTGACGTGAAGACGGGGTCAGATGAACGGAGTTCATCAGACCCCAGAGTTATGCGCCCAACGCCGGGGTCAGCCTGCAGCACCGGGGTCAGAAGAAAGCCTTCTTCTGACCCCTTTTTTATGTTTTGACTTTGGAGTTGAGTTCAAGCCAGGGGTCAGAAGAAGGTTTTCTTCAGACCCCTGAGTTACTCCGGGGTCAGATGAACTCCGTTCATCTGACCCCACCTTCACACCTCTCACGCCGAAACTCCCCCGGCGTCTTCCCTGTCACCGCCTTGAACTTCCGGTGAAACGAGGTGGTTTCGCTATACCCCAACCTCAGCGCGATATCCGGTATCGCCATGTCGGTGTTCCGCAGGTAATCCTCTGCCATCTGTTGCCGTACGTCATCCAGCAGGCGCTGGTAGGACACGCCTTCCTGGCTCAGTTTTCGTTGCAGGGTGCGGCTGGTTAGGCCGAGATCTTCGGCGACCAGGTCTTGTCGGGTGATGCCGTGGTTCAGTTGTTTCTGGATGCTGCGTTTTACCCGGGTAGTCAGGTCGCTGTCGGTCTCCAGCGAGGCCAGTTGGGTGAGGGCGTGGGCCTCCAGGGTTTTGCGGAGCGGCGGGTCGGGCTGGCGCAGGCGGGTGTCCAGCAGAGCTTTGGGGAGAGTGATGCAGTCTTCCTCAGCTTCGAAGGTCACGGAGCAGCGCCAGCGGTCCTGGTAGGCGATTTCCAGATCTTTGCCCGGGGATTGCCGGCGCAACTGGACGGCGGTTGGCGCGGTGGTGGTGTCGTCCGCCAGCCAGTGGGCGTAGTTGATCCAGGAGGCGAAGACGTTATCCACCAGGTGCGGGCGCACCACCGGATCGTCGTAGTTGCAGTGCCAGGTCAGTTTCAGGGTGTCGCCGTGCACGGACAGGCGGGTGGTGCCCATGTCGCCGACCAGCTTTTCAAACGGGGCAATCCGGGCGATGGCTTCGCCCAGGGTGGAGCAGCTCATGGTGATGTAGCCGAGCACGCTGTAGGAGCCGGGTTGCACGAAATCGCCGGTTTCCAGGCCGAGGATGGGATTGTCGGCCACTTCGATCAGCTGTCGGATAAAGCTCTGGAACTGTTCGCCGTTGATGCGGCCGTCATCGGTTTCCAGGATGGCGGGGCCTAGTCCGGCACCGGTAATGAGAGGGCGGATATCGATGCCCGAGGCTTCGGCGGCACGGACGTATTGGCGCAGGGCTGCGACGGAGACGGTTCCGGGAGTAGTCATGTTTAACGGCACGGCTTGTTGTAGTCGTTTGATGCCGAGTATACAGGAGAAGCAGGGAGGGGCTCAGGCCAAATAAAAAGGCCAGCTAAAAGCTGGCCTGAAAACAAGGAAAGAACGAAAGTGCCTGAAAAAATTCGTTAATCCTGTGAATTCATCGCCCATATGACGGCGGAGGTACTGCACCGCTCCTCCGCCATGGGGGATACTGCTTGAATCCACGGTTTTAGAGTACGTATTTCCTTTCGACATGTCTGTTTGTGAGTTGTGTCTCAGTGTTACGGATTGTTTTTTTAGCCTGGGGGTGGTTGCAGATGGGGGCGGGGTCTGAAGAACGCTTTCTTCTGACCCCTTTTTTAGCTTTGGGGGTGGCGGTCTAAGTTGGGGTCAGATGAAGGTTTTCATCAGACCCCTGGGGTACGGTCACCCCGCCTGCAGCGCCCTGGGCGAGATCTCGGTAAACCGCCGTGTCTCGTACGCACTCATCAGGCCCTCCATGGCGGTGTGCTCCATGTCATGCACGGAGGGCGTACCGGTACTGGCGTCGGCTCGACAGAGAACCATGCCCGCCTCCACGGAGATGTAGCCGACGGAGGTTTTCAGGGCCTTGTGGTTTATGCCGTCAAAGATGCGCCGGAAGGTGGTGGCGGTGCAGTGTTCGCGGTTCGGAACGTAGGCAACCAGGGCAAATTGGTTGTCACCTACGCGGCACAGCAGGTCGATGGGGCGGACCAGGGACTTCAGGCGGCGGGCGATGCCGGTGGCCAGTTCACGCATCACTGACGGTGGGTGCTTCCGGCTCAGTTCCTGCCAGTTGCGGATGCCGCAAAGGACGTAAGCGGCAGCGCCGCCCCGGGCTTCGGCGTGGCGCAGGGTTTTGTCCAGGCGGTCCCGGGCGTATTTGTGGTTACACAGTCCGGTTTCCTGGTCGATGATGTTGGTGGATTCCAGCGCCCGGTTGTTTTCGATCAGCAAGGCATTGGCCTGCAGCAGGGTGTTCTGGCGATCGGCCATGCGGTCGGCGGCGAAGATCCGAGGGATCAGCTGCTTGGTCATGTCCGATTTGCAGATGAAGTCGTCCACGCCGCGGTCAAAGGCTTCCGACAGGGCTTGCACCCCTTCCCGGGCGGTGAGCAGGATCACGTAGGTGTAATGGTTGGTCAGCTCATCCTGCTGCCGCACCTGATCCGTGAGCGCCAGGCCGTCCAAATCCGGCATCAGCCAGTCGGCGATCAGCACGCTCACTGGCCGCTGCTCGATCATTTCGAGGGCGGCGGGGGCGTTGTTGGCCACGCGTATGTCTCGATAACCGGCATTTCGCAGGGTGCGTCCAACCACCATACTGCTGAATTTCGCGTCATCGACGACGAGAATGGGGAGGTCGAGGTTTGGCATAGCGTCTACTTCTTCTACCAGTCCATTGTCAGATGCGGTGTCTGCCGGGGCTTGGTATGATCCTCGGCATGAATCGGGGCTCTGCACCTGGGGTCTGAAGAAAGCCTTCTTCCGACCCCATTTTCGACTTTGCCGCTAAGCTGGGGTCAGATGAAGGCTTTCATCAGACCCCCGGTTGGCCTTGAACTCGCGGGTCCATACTCTGGGGTCTGAAGAACGCTTTCTTCTGACCCCATTTTGGAGTGACCCGCCAAGCTGGGGTCAGATGAAGGTTTTCATCAGACCCCGACATGCCGCGGCAGCCCCCGACATTTTTGCCAGTATACCTCTGCCAAATTTTGGAGAATGACGACCATGCCCTCTTTTGACATAGTTTCTGAAATAGATATGCACGAAGTCACAAATGCGGTGGATCAGGCCAGGCGGGAGCTGGGTAACCGGTGGGACTTCAAAAATGTGGAAGCGGATATCGAGCTGGAGGGCGAGCGCCTTACCATCAGCGCCGAGCAGGAATTCCAGCTGGAGCAGCTGAAGGACATGCTGCGGATGGCGTTTGCCAAGCGCAACATCGATACCCGGGCGCTGGCGGAAGAAGGCGACAGCAAGGCCGGCAAGCTGGTCAAGCAGCATTTCACCCTCAAGCAGGGCATCGAGACCGACAAGGCCAAGAAGATTGTGAAGATGATCAAGGACCAGAAGATGAAGGTCCAGGCCAGCATCCAGGGCGACAAGGTCCGGGTGACCGGCAAGAAGAGGGATGATCTGCAGGAAGCGATTGCCATGCTCCGGGAAGCCGAGCTGGATATTCCGCTTCAGTTCAACAACTTCCGCGACTGATCGGGAGATTTTCATATCCTTTTTGATACCCGTTGGGCCCTGATCCGGGACACGATTTATACCTACACCCGATGGCAGGTCATTGCGCTGCTGTTCCTGGGCTTCTCGGCGGGCCTGCCGTTCCTGCTGGTGTTTTCCACCCTGAATGCCCGGCTGGCGGACGTGGGGGTGGAGACGGCCACCATCGGCTTCTTCAGCTGGCTGGGGATTACCTACTCGATCAAGGTGTTCTGGGCGCCGGTGGTTGACCGCCTGAAACTGCCGATACTGGACCGGGTATTCGGCAAGCGCCGGAGCTGGATCCTGCTGGCGCAGGCGGGAATTGCCACCGGGCTGTACCTGATGGCCCAGGTCGATGCCACGGTGAATCCCGAGCTGCTGGCCTGGTGCGGTCTGCTGGTGGCGTTTTCCTCGGCGACCCAGGATATCGGAATCGATGCCTATCGGATCGAGATTGCCGGGGAGCGGCTGCAGGCGGCGTTGGCGGCGACTTATATTTTCGGTTATCGGTTGGCGTTGCTGGTGGCCGGGGCCGGGGCATTGTATCTGGCGGAGTTCT
Source organism: Marinobacter sp. (assembly GCF_046484525.1). Classification (GTDB taxonomy): domain Bacteria; phylum Pseudomonadota; class Gammaproteobacteria; order Pseudomonadales; family Oleiphilaceae; genus Marinobacter. Next base: position 52,716 of record NZ_JAWOIS010000026.1, on the reverse strand, counting down.
GGTCCTGGCAGGTGTCCTATGAGGTGATGGCGGCGCTGGTGGGCGTTGGCGTGCTGACCGTGCTGATCGTCCGGGAGCCGCAGGTCAATCATTTCGCCGCGGCGGCGGACATTGCCCACAAGATTGAGCAGGAGGCGGCGAACCGCAGTCACCTGCCCCCGCGCCTGGCCCGGTTGGCCGGCTGGTTCTATGCGGCAGTCGCCGGTCCGTTCCTGGATTTCTTCCGCCGGTACCGGGAGCTGGCCGTGGCGATTCTGGTGCTGGTGGCCGTGTACAGGATTGCCGACATCGCCATGGGTGTGATGGCCAATCCGTTTTACCTGGATTTCATGGGCTTCTCCAAGACTCAGGTGGCGGATGTAACCAAGATCTTCGGCTTCTTCATGACCATCGCCGGCTCACTGGTCGGTGGCGTGCTAGTGGTGCGTTACGGAGTGCGCAAGATCCTGCTGGCCGGCGCGATCATGACGGCCGCGACGAACCTGCTGTTTGTGCTCCTGGCCCAGTATCCGCCGGACATCTATACCTTGGCGGTGGTGGTCAGTGCCGACAACCTGAGCGGCGGGATCGCCAATGTGGCGTTGATTGCCTGGCTGTCGAGTATGACCAGTGCTTCGTTCACCGCGACCCAGTATGCGTTGTTCAGTTCGCTGATGACCTTGCCCGGGAAGTTTCTTGGCGGGTTCTCCGGGATTGTGGTGGCGGACTTCGGGTATGCGGAGTTCTTTACCATCTCCGCGATCATGGGGATTCCGGCAATTATGCTGGTGCTGTTCCTGATGAGCCGGGGGGAGCGGCTGGATGCGTTGGCGCCGAAGGTGGAGGTTGAGCCTGAGGTGCGGGCCTGACGAAAGCCTCCATCTGACCCGTTATCGAGTCAAGTCCCTGCTCAGGGGTCTGAAGAACTTGTTCTTCTGACCCCAACTTGGACGAAAACTCCGGGGTTAGACTGAAATTGGGGTCAGAAGAACAAGTTCTTCAGACCCCTGTGCCAGGTCGGGGTCAGATGAAAGCTTTCATCAGACCCCTGTGGCTGCTCCAGCCCCTCGTGTCAGCGTTACGGCTGCCACTGATAACGCCGCATAGATACCCGCCCATTCACCACGTCCACACCCTCGGCCTCAAGCAGCCCAACCTGAACCCTGAACATCTCCGAATCCTTTGGAAACGCGATCTCACCCGAGCTGCGAATTACTCGAAACCAGGGCACCTCGTGGCCTTCCGGCAACTGCCCCAGGGCGCGGCCGACGAAGCGGGCTTGTCTGCCAAGGCCGGCCATGTGGGCGACCTGGCCGTAGCTGGCCACTTTGCCCGGGGGGATGGCGTGGACGACTTGCCAGATTTTTTGGGGTTTGGTGGGTTCCATAATTTGGGGCATGTGGGGAGTTGGGGTGGAGACGCCGGGGTCAGAAGAACGAGTTCTTCAGACCCCTGTGCAAGGCATCAGGTCGATCAGTGCGACTCTGGCGCCTTTGCCCGCCAGGTATTCGGCCATGGCGTGGCCCAGACCCTGGCCGGAGCCGGTGATTGCAATCACGGAATCTTGAAGTTTCATGGTTTGCCCTAATTGAGTTATCAGGTGGTTTTACGTTTCTGTGTGCCGCGATGATTAGTTTTTGTGGTGGGGAGTATAACCGTGAACACGGGGGCAAAACATGGGATCTGATGAACGCTTTCATCTGACCCCGGCTGGGACGGGAGCTCTGGGGTTGGATCTGAAAATGGGGTCAGAAGAAAGCTTTCTTCAGACCCCTTTGCTGGCGCCGGACTTGGGGTCTGATGAAGGCTTTCATCTGACCCCTGCTTGGGCTTTAACTCCCGGGTAAGATCTAAATCGGGGTCGGAAGAAGGTGTTCTTCAGACCCCTGTGCAGGGCAGACCCCTGTGCGAATTCAAACCATGAGGAGGCGCTTTGGCCATCTTTCTTTTTTTATTCATTATCATGCCGATCGCCGAAATGGCAGTGCTGATCCAGGTGGGTGGCATGATTGGTGTTCTCAATACCGTCGGGCTGGTACTGCTGACGGCAGTGATTGGTGCCTGGTTGCTGCGGCAGCAAGGGCTGGCGACACTGCTGAGGGCTCGCCAGCGGTTGAATAGTGGTGAACTGCCGGCCAGAGAGGTAGCGGAAGGGTTGATTCTGGCCGTCGGTGGAGCGCTGCTGCTGACGCCGGGCTTTATCACCGACACCATCGGCTTTCTGTGCCTGATACCGGGTACCCGCCATTTCTTGGCCGCCCAGGTGCTCAAGCGGATGGTGATGTCCGGGCAGAGCAGTAGTTTCTACTTCCGGGCCGGTGGTGGAGATCCATTCGGACAGGACCCCTTCGGCGGGCGGGAAAACCCCTTTGGTCAGCATCGCCCGTTTGACCGGGACGAGAACGGGGACATCATCGAAGGTGAGTATCAGGACCGCACCGAGCGGGACCACGATCGCATCGAAAAAAAGTGAAAAAATTTTTCATCCCGGGTGTTGAAAATACCTACGCCAACCCCATTAAGGTCTCACAAGTTCGCTGCGGGCTGATATCGGCTGTAAATCAGCCGCTTATGCAGCCGGGCAATTTGGCTGGACAGGGCATTGCTCTGCCCAACCTCATCAACAACTGTCATTGCCACATTAATCTGACTATTGGAGAAACCGAGCAATGAAAATTCGTCCGCTACACGATCGTGTTGTCGTGCGCCGTAAGGAAGAAGAAGAGAAAACCGCGGGTGGCATCGTGCTGCCGGGTAACGCCAAAGAGAAGCCTTCCCAGGGTGAAGTGATTGCCGTCGGCAACGGCCGTATCCTGGACAACGGCGAAACGCGCGCCCTGGCGGTCAAGGTGGGTGACACCGTGGTCTTTGGCCAGTACGCCGGTAATACCGTCAAGGTCGACGGTGAAGAGCTGCTCATCATGAGCGAGAACGACATCTACGGCGTGCTCGAGTGATCGCATAGCGACTCGCACGAAACTTCATTAATCCGATTGGTTCAATTTCGGTTTAGCGAACAGGAATAGAAGACATGGCAGCAAAAGAAGTCAAATTCGGTGATAGCGCTCGCAAGCGCATGGTCGCAGGTGTCAACATCCTGGCGGACGCAGTCAAGGTAACCCTCGGTCCCAAGGGCCGTAACGTGGTTCTGGAGAAGTCCTTTGGTGCTCCGACCGTCACCAAGGACGGCGTTTCCGTGGCCAAGGAAATCGAACTGAAAGACAAGTTCGAGAACATGGGCGCCCAGATGGTGAAGGAAGTTGCTTCCCAGGCCAACGAGAACGCCGGTGACGGTACCACCACCGCAACCGTTCTGGCCCAGTCCATCGTCAACGAGGGTATCAAGGCCGTGACTGCCGGCATGAACCCGATGGATCTGAAGCGCGGCATCGACAAGGCAACCACCCAAGCCGTGAAGGCGATTCGCGAAATGGCGACGCCCTGCAACGACAGCCGTAACATCGCCCAGGTTGGTACCATCTCCGCCAACGGCGACGAGACCATCGGCAAGCTGATCGCGGATGCGATGGAGCGTGTTGGTCAGGAAGGCGTCATCACGGTTGAGGAAGGTCGCAGCCTGGAAGACGAGCTGGACGTGGTTGAAGGTATGCAGTTCGACCGTGGCTTCCTGAGCCCGTACTTCATCAATAACCAGGACAACATGTCTGCCGAGCTGGATGACCCGTACATCCTGCTGGTCGACAAGAAGATCTCCAACATCCGCGAGCTGCTGCCAGTGCTGGAAGCCGTTGCCAAGGCAGGCAAGCCGCTGCAGATCATCGCCGAGGACATCGAGGGCGAAGCCCTGGCGACCCTGGTGGTGAACAACATGCGCGGTATCGTGAAGGTCAACGCCGTGAAGGCGCCTGGCTTCGGTGACCGTCGCAAGGAAATGCTGCAGGACATCGCCATCCTGACCGGTGGTACTGTCATCTCTGAAGAAGTGGGTCTGACCCTGGAAAACACCACCCTGGATGATCTGGGCACCGCCAAGCGTGTCAACGTCACCAAGGAGAACACCACCATCATTGGCGGTGCCGGTGGACAGGCAGATATCGAAGCTCGCGTTGAGCAGATCCGCAAGCAGATCGAAGACAGCACCTCCGACTACGACAAGGAGAAGCTGCAGGAGCGCGTAGCCAAGCTGGCTGGCGGTGTTGCGGTGATCAAGGTTGGTGCCGGTTCCGAAGTGGAAATGAAAGAGAAGAAGGCCCGCGTTGAAGACGCGCTGCACTCTACCCGCGCTGCGGTGGAAGAGGGCATTGTGCCGGGTGGCGGTGTCACCCTGATCCGTGCCGTTGCGGCTCTGGACAAGGTGGACGCCATCAACGAAGAGCAGAAAGCCGGTGTGAACATCCTGCGCCGTGCCATGGAAGCTCCGCTGCGTCAGATCGTATACAACGCAGGCGGTGAGTCTTCTGTGGTGGTTGCCAAGGTTCGCGAAGGCGAAGGCTCCTTCGGTTACAACGCCGCTACCGAAACCTACGGCGACATGCTGGAAATGGGTATCCTTGATCCTGCCAAGGTAACCCGTTCCGCACTGCAGGCTGCGGCTTCCGTGGCTTCCCTGATCATCACCACCGAGGCGATGGTTGCGGATGAGCCGCAGGACGAAAGCGCTGGCGGTGGCATGCCGGACATGGGTGGCATGGGCGGAATGGGAGGCATGGGCGGCATGATGTAATGCCGGCCAGATCCCGACCGGGTCCTGAATTCTGAGACCTGGCCCGATCTACCCTGGAAAACCCCGCACCGGTGTGACCCGGTGCGGGGTTTTTCTTTTTTTGTCATGAACTTGCCCCATGCCTTTGTTAGACTCGGATTCCAGACCTTTTTGTGTGTATTAATGAATGAGTGCCACCGAAACCAAATCCTTTTTCCGCCTGGGCAAGCTACTGTTGCTGTTACTGCTCGGGGCGCTGGTGTATGTGGTGGCACTCGTGATTCTGGTGCCCGCCGGTTGGGTGTGGCAGCAGGCGTCCGCCCATATAAATCTGCCACCCCAGGTACAGGTACGGCAGGTGTCTGGCAAAGTGTGGGACGGTGCCGCCGGCGTCGTGGTCGCAGGCTATTCGCTGCGGGTGGATTGGGTGCTGGGCTGGCCTTTCCTTGAAGGAATGACCGTGCCCGTGGATATCAAGCTGGGTACGGCACAATCCTCGCTTCAGGGAAATCTGACGCTGGGCTGGCCTCTGAGTGCGGCGCTGGAGGGCTCTGGTCACATCGGGGTTTCAGAATTTCGCGAACTGATCCGCAAGAGCCGTGGCGCCATGATTGAAGGTGACGTGAGCATCGAACGCCTGCAACTGGCCTGGGAAGACAATCGGGTTACCCGGGCCGATGGCCTGGCGCGCTGGCCAGGTGGCCGGGTGACCTGGCCCATGGGGGATCAGACCGGAACGGCGGACTTCCCGCCCATGCTGGCCAGCCTGGATACGGTCCAGGGCGGGGTGGAACTGAAGATTTCGGAGCAGGGTGGTGATGGCCCCGCCGCTCAGGCGGACCTGCTCTGGAACGGTATGATGGAAATACAGGTCTACAAGCGTATGGTGGATCTGGCCGGCCAGCCCTGGTCGGATTCGGCGAGTCCGGACGATGTGGTGTTCCGGGTCCGGCAACCGTTGATTTCCGGAGGCCGGTAATATGATGCTGTTTCCTCGCCAGGCCCAGGCCCGTGTGTCCCGGATTCTCGCCAATCTGCTGCTGCTGGGGCTGGCTCTCTACCTCGCGGTTGTCCTGGCCCGGGTCACCTGGCTGGTAGCCTGGGATGACCGGCCGGTGCCGGTGGCACCGTCCGGGGAGACGCCGGGAGTGGCCGGCTCCGGGGGGCAGGATTTTCCGATTGCCGGTTATGATTTCTTTGGTCGACCCAGTGTCAAGGCAGGTGTGGCGGAATCCGTGAAGCGCTCGGCGCCGGAGACCGGCCTGCGCCTTCGGCTTGAGGGGGTGCTGGTTGGCGAACGCCCCGAGGGTTCCGGTGCTATAGTTGCAGGAAGTAACGGCGAAACCGCGTATTATCGGGTGGGTGACATGTTGCCCGGCAATGCCGAGCTGGCCGAGGTGGAACCGGACCGGATTCTGTTGCGTCGGGGGGGGCGATATGAATCGCTGACCTTTGAGGAATCGGTTGATTCCGGCATGGTTGCAGAAGTGGAAGATGTGCCGGCAGAATCGTCACCGGATGCCTTCCTGGCCAATGCCCGTGAGCAGTTGGACAGTCAGGGCGCGGCGGCGCTGGCCCAATACGGCCTGAGCCGGGTGGATGACAGCGGTGTGTCCGGTTATGTCTACGACGGTTCCAATGCCATGCTCAATGCCGTCAATTTGCAGGCCGGCGACGTGATTACCGCCATCAATGGTCAGCGTCTGGGTGATCTGGAACAGGACAAATCCCTGCTGGAAAGCTGGCGAGGCCAGGCCCAGCTGGAAATCGAAATAGAGCGTGACGGAAGCATCCTCACCGTTAGTTACGCCATACCCGAGCAGTGGCGCTGACCGGGATCAACGATACAGGACGAAATCGCCAGATGTATAACCACAAGACCAATCTTCTACGGGCCATTGCTCTGCTGATCCTTCTCCCCCTGATGTCCCTGGCGCACGGACAGGAAGAGACCTGGAGGCTGAATCTCAAGGACGCGGACATACGGGCGTTTGTGACCCAGGTGGCGGATATCACCGGCTACAGTTTTGTGGTGGATCCCCGGGTGAAGGGGAAGGTGACGGTGCTCTCCAGCGCCCCCATGAACAAGGATGAAATCTACGATCTGTTCCTGGCGGTGCTGAATGTGCACGGCTTTACTGCCATTCCCGGGGAGGAGGTGATCAAGATCGTTCAGCAGGTGGACGCCAAACAGTCCGCCGAGATACTGGACCGATTTCCCGAAACGCCTTCCGAGCAGCTGATCACCCGGGTCATCCAGATTGATAACGCCAACGCCCTGGAGCTGGTGCCCATCCTGCGCCCGCTGGTAGCCAAGTACGGGCACCTGGCCGGTGTGGCGGCCGCCAATGCCCTGATTGTCAGTGACCATCGCTCCAACATCGAACGCATCGAGCAGATCGTCCGGGAGCTGGACAGTCCCTCCAAGTACGAAGTGGAAGTGATCCAGCTCAGGGAAGCCTGGGTTGGTGACATGGTGACCCTGTTGCAGGAACTGGCACCGGGTGAACTGGGAAAGGCCGGTGGCGAGAATGCCGCCCGCAAATACAGCTTGACCGCTGATGAGCGCAGCAACCGCCTGATTCTGCGGGGCGACGAGACGTTCCGGGACAAGATGCGTGAGCTGATCCGTAAGCTGGACCAGCCCTCCGCCACCGGCGGCACCACCAAGGTGATTCGCCTGAAGCACGCCGATGCCAAGAACCTGACCGAGATTCTCAAGGGGGTGATGGGTGAAGTGGTGAAAGAGGGCAGTGGAGGCGCCGCCGGCGGCGGGGCTTCAGGCATGCCCGACAACAATTTCTCGGTATTCGCCGACGAAGGCCTGAATGCCCTCGTGGTCCGTGGCGCACCCTCGTTGATGCAGGAAGCCGAGCAGATTGTCGCACAGCTGGATCTTCGCCGGGCCCAGGTGATGATCGAGGCGGCCATTGTGGAGATCAGTGACGAGGTGGGTCAGGATCTGGGGGTCCAGTTTGCCGTGGGTGATGAATCCGGGGAGTCCACGCCGGTGGCTGGCTCGAACTTTGGCAATGTTGGCCGAAGTCTGGGTGATGTGCTTGGCGCGATTCTGACCGAATCGGTTATTACACCAGCCACAGGGGGCCTCACCCTTGGCGTAGGCGAGAGAGACGAGGATGGTATCACTTGGGGGGTTCTGCTCCAGGCGCTCTCTACATCCGCGGCCGCGAATCTGCTCTCGACGCCAAGCATCATTACACTGGACAACCAGGAATCGGAAATCATCGTAGGTCAGAACGTGCCGTTTCGTACTGGCGAGTCCACGGTAACAGGTGATGGTACGACTAATCCCTTCACCACGATCGAACGTCGTGATATTGGTCTGACCTTGAAAGTTACCCCCACCATCAGCGCCGATGGGCTGGTTCGTCTGGTGGTCGAGCAAACAACCGAGAGCGTTGCAGACAGCATCGAGAATGCGTCAGATATCGTGACTAACAAGCGCGAGATCAAGACCACCGTGCTGGCGGATGACGGTGAAACCATTGTCCTGGGCGGCCTGACCACTGACGATTACCAGGTTATCAATAGCAAAGTACCGTTACTGGGTGATATTCCGTTCATTGGGCGTTTATTTTCCTCGGAATCAGAGCGCCGTGAGAAGCGCAACCTGCTTGTATTCCTCCGACCGAAAATCTTGCTGAACAAGGTGGACGCGGTAGCTGCAACCGATGAAAAGTACAAGGCGCTGTGGGACGTGAACCTGAATGTTCGCGAAAAGCTCGGCCTGCCAAACCCGGATGAGCGGCCAGCGATTGGTGAGATGTTTGATTCCGGTAGTGAGATGCGAGCCCAGTGATGAACAAGGGGTCTGATGAAGACTTTCATCTGACCCCGGCTTGAATCCCTGGCTTCCAAATTCTGCCTATGCCTCTTGGGGTCTGATGAAGACTTTCATCTGACCCCGGCTTGGACCTGGACTCCGGAGTTCCGCCTGAACATGGGGTCAGATGAAAGCGTTCATCAGACCCCTGAGTTGTGGCCCCAGCCTGGATTCCATACTCCCAGACTCCACTTTCACGCCGCCTACAACGGCGGCATCGGGCAGTCCATCTGGTCCGCCACCAGCCGCATCAGCTCATACTCTCTGATTTCCACTTTGCCATCGTGGCTCACGCAGTGGGCGCAGGCGTCGATGATGGCAGGCTTCAGCAGTGGCGAGAGGCTGTTGAGTGCTTTCAGAGCCTCCTGCAACTGCCGCATGGTGACTTTCTCCAGCGTGGAGAGGTCGTCTTTGCGTGTATCCACAAAGCCCGCAATGGCTTCCTGGTAGAGCTTTTGCGCCTCGGTGTTGTCGGCGGTGCCGGCGCGGGCCATGAGGCTTAACAAGCGCTGGATTGCCGGCAACAGTGGCTTGTAGCTCTTGTAGCGGACCGGGACCGCACGACCGGCATGATCGCCGAGGTGGCGGGACAGGAAGCTGGTCAATGTCAATTCGAACAGGCTGATCTTCTCGTCCGCAGCCGCCAGTTTGCGAACGCTGTTGATCAGCCCCTCCCGTTCCTCCGGGTCGAGCTTGCGCAATGCCGGCATGGCCAGTTCCAGGGCAGGGAAACGGACACCTTCGCCGATACTTTTCAGGGCCGGCAGGATTTTTCCCATGATGTCTGGCTGGCAGCCCAGCACCGGGTGCTCGGGTAGCAGGGCCAAGCGCTCTTTCTGTTGTTCCCTTGAGAGCTCGTATACCAGCATGGCATAACACAGCTGGATCGCACCGGCCCGGGTATAGAGCAGGGTGCGGAACGTGGCCGGCAACTGCTCCAGGAAGCCAATGGCAAAGTCTTCACCCCGTTGGGTGACCGTGCCCACCTGGCTCGACAGTTCTTTGGCCGGCATCGGAGCGGCCCTGGCAATGGGGGAGGTCCGCCCGGAGCGGACCGGCTGGTATATTTCACGGGCGACGTCGGCGATGCCTGCGCTACCGACCGGCGCTTGTGCCCCGGTGCGAAGATCCCGGCTGGGCCGGGTATCCCGCAGCCGGCTGCGAAGGCGGGCCAGCAGGCCGGGCTGGATGGTGTTGATCCGCACGTCGATGGGCGGGTGTGAGGCCAGCAGGGAGGTGAACTTCATCCGCGCGGCTTCGCCAAAACACATGTGGTTCATGTCGCTGGCGTGGCTGGTGGTATCCAGGTAGCCGCCTTTCATGCCGATCTTGAACAGGGCGCCACCGATGCCTTCGGGGTTACGGGTGAATTGTACCGATGAGGCGTCTGCGAGCATTTCCCGCTGGCGGGACACGGCAGACTGGATCAGGCGACCGAAGAATACCCCCACGTAGCCGATGATCATCAGGGCCAGACCCACCAGTGCCATGGCGGCCTGGGTGCGGCCGTCGCGGTTTCGGGACCGGACGCCGTGACTGCTGTAAAACCCCGCGCGCAGCAGGAACTGGCCGATCTGGCCAATCATCAGGATGCCGGCGAGCAAAGCAATCAGGCGGACGTTGATCCGCATATCGCCGTTGAGGATGTGGCTGAACTCATGGCCCACTACGCCCTGAAGCTCGTCACGGGTGAGCTGGGTGAGGGTGCCGTGGGTAACCACCATCACGGCCTCGCCGGGGGTGTAGCCCGCGACAAAGGCGTTGATGCCGGTCTCCTGGTCCATCACATACAATTCCGGCACGGTGACGCCACTGGCAATGGCCATCTCTTCGACGATGTTGCGCAGTTTGCGTTCGTCCGGGTCGCGGGTGTCCGGATCAATGGCGCGGGCGCCGACCATGCGGGCAACCCGCTCGCCACCGCTGGCCAGGTCGATCCAGCGCACCAGCGAACCGATGCCGATAAGGGCAACCACGGCAGAAGCGGTTATGACGCCATGGCTGGACAGTAGCCAGTGGTGGAAGGCCAGGCTGGAGGTTTCACTGCGGGTGACCAGGTAGCCAACGACACAAACCGCGAGGGTGATCAGCACCACCGCGGTCAGGAACAGGAACACCAGCATGCCGGTGTTGCGCCGGGCGTGGGCCTGGCGCTGAAAAAATCCGGGATGAGCCATGGCTCAGGCCTCAGAAAGCGACTTTCGGGGCCTGGCGGGCTTCCGGGGACTCAAGCTGGAGCTGAGTGGTTTCCTTGAACGCAAACATGCCCGCGATGACGTTGTTGGGGAACTTCTCGCGAAAGATGTTGTAGCTCATTACGCCATCGTTGTACGCCTGGCGGGCAAAGGCGACCCGGTTCTCGGTGCTGGAGAGCTCTTCCATCAGTTGCTGGATGGTTTCGTTGGCCTTCAACTCCGGATAGTTCTCGGCCACGGCGTAGAAGTTGGCCAGGGCCTTGGTGAGCAGGTTCTCCGCACTGCCCAGGCGCTGGATTTTGGTGCCGTCGCCGGGATCGGTGGCGGCGTCCTTCTGGGCGCTGACCGCGTTGTTGCGGGCTTCCATCACCTGGGTGAGGGTGGATTTCTCGTGGGTGAGATAGGCCTTGGCGGCTTCCACCAGGTTGGGGATCAGGTCATGGCGCCGTTGCAGCTGAACATCAATCTGGGCAAAGCCGTTCTTGAACTGGTTACGCAGGGATACCAGCTGGTTGTAGATGAACACCAGGTAGATAACGACGACAGCGATCACTGCCAGGCCAATAAGGGTCGTTCCCATTTCAACTCCTCTGAATGGTTGGTCTGAATCTACTTCATTGAGTATCCATGATTTTTTCAGAGATTTCCCGGCAGGGTTGTATCAATTTGTTCATTTTTGGTGCTGATCGGATACAAAGGCGCCCGCACGGAGGCGGGCGCTTGTCAGCGGCCCCAATGGACCGCCGTCTGAAAGCCGGAATCGGCTGATTATGCCAGGTTTTCGTTGACGAAATCCCAGTTAACCAGGTTCCAGAATGCTTCCAGGTAGTTCGGACGGGAGTTCCGGTAATCGATGTAGTAGGCGTGCTCCCACACGTCTACGGTCAGTACCGGCTTGTCCGCGCCAGTCAGCGGGGTTTCCGCGTTGCTGGTGTTGACGATAGCCACGCTGCCGTCCGCCTTCTTCACCAGCCAGGTCCAGCCGGAACCGAAGTTGTTGGCAGCTTTGTCGTTGAACTCTTTCTTGAAGTCCTCGAAAGAACCGAAGGCCTTCTCGATGGCGTCCTTGGCTCCACCAGTCGGCTCACCACCACCGTTCGGGCTCAGGCAGTGCCAGTAGAAGGTGTGGTTCCACACCTGGGCAGCGTTGTTGAACAGCGGGCCACTGGAGCTCTTGATGATGTCTTCCAGGGACTTGTTGGCATTGTCAGTGCCTTCAATCAGCCCGTTCAGCTTGGTGACGTAGGTGTTGTGGTGCTTACCGTAATGGTACTCGAGGGTTTCCTGAGAGATGTGCGGTTCCAGTGCGTTTTTTTCGTAAGGCAATGCGGGAAGTTCAAATGCCATGAGGTCGTTCTCCCTGTCTCTCTGTTTATGTGGATGTACAATCACGCAATATAAGGGCGATTTGAGATATATCAACCCGTGGAGCCACTGAACGGCTCAAAATTGCGAGAGGCAGTTTTCGAGCCATTCAGTGGCTCCCCGTCAAACTGCTTGTAAAATCCGGGCAGCCTGGCAGGAACTGCGCGCAGTTCCGCACCCGCCAGACCAGCTCTTCGTAGCTGTCCGCCAGGATGTTCACATGACCCAGCTTGCGGCCCGGCCGTTCCCCTTTATTGTAGAGGTGAACGTGCGCGTAGGGCAGTTCCAGAATCCGCTCGATGTCGCCGTGCTCGGCAATGATATTGATCATACAGCTTAGACCACGGGGCGCGACATTTCCCAGCGGGTGGCCGCTGACGGCGCGGATGTGGTTCTCGAACTGGCTGGTCATGGCCCCTTCGATGGTCCAGTGGCCGGAGTTGTGCACCCTGGGCGCCATCTCGTTCGCCACCAGACCGTCCTCGGTCTCGAACAGCTCAAGAGTCAATACGCCGACGTAGTTCAATTCGTTCAACAGCGCTTTGATGTAGCGCTCGGCGTCTTCCTGGACATGCCTCTCCAGGCCGGGTGCCGGGGCGATGGAGTAGCGCAGGATGCCTTCGTGGTGGGTGTTCTCCGCCATCGGATAGAAGGCCAGTTCGCCGTCTTCGGCGCGCACCGCGATGATGGAGACTTCGCGCTTGAAGTTGACAAATTTCTCGACGATCAGGCGCTGATGGCCGATGCTTTCCCAGGCGCTTTCGGCGTCCACCGGGGCCTTCAGGACCGCCTGGCCCTTGCCGTCATAGCCTTCGGTGATGGACTTGGCGACTACCGGGCATCCGAGTTCTTCGGCGGCGGCCTTGAGGGATTCGGCGCTGTCGGCGATTTTCCACTCGGGAGTGGGGATGCCAAGCTGGCCGAACAGGATTTTCTCGGCTTCACGGTTCTGGCACACCTGCAGGGCGCGGGGGCAGGGGTGGACCGGTTTTTCTTTGGCCAGTTTTTCGGCAACCTCGACCGGGAGGTGTTCGAATTCGTAGGTGACGCGGTCAACCCGGGACAGGAAGTCGTCCAGGTATTGGCCATCGCGGTCGATGATGACTTCGCCAAGTCCGGCGCTGGGGCTGCCGGACATGTCGTAGAATACAAAGGTCTTGGCCAGCGGGTATCCGGCGAGGGCCAGCATGCGCCCGAGTTGACCGGCGCCTAGTACACCAATTCTCATTTGTGTTCTCCTGCCATGGTTTGGCATTTAAATTGGGTGGTGTGATCGGGTTGGGGAGAGCTTTCCAAAACACGCTCCTGGCCGGACCCGCATGCGGGTGCTTGTAGCGTGTTTTGGACACAAGGCCCCGCGCGCTTCTTGCTCCGAATCCAACGTTACTGATCAGCGGGATCCGGATTATCGAGGACCGTTTGGGTCTGGGTCGAACGAAATTCTTCTACGGCTTTTCGGACGTTATTATCGAACGTGCCGATGATTTGTGCTGCAAGTAGGCCGGCGTTGGTGGCTCCTGCTTTGCCGATGGCCAGGGTGCCTACGGCAATGCCGCCCGGCATCTGGACGATGGAGAGCAGGGAGTCGAGGCCATTCAGGGCCTTGGACTGGACCGGTACACCGAGTACGGGCAGGGCGGTCTGGGAGGCCACCATGCCCGGCAGGTGGGCGGCTCCGCCGGCGCCTGCGATGATAACCTTCAGGCTGCGGTCGGCGGCGGTTTTGGCGTAGTCAAAAAGCAGGTCCGGGGTGCGGTGGGCGGAGACGACTTTGGTTTCGTAGGGTACGCCGAGTTTTTCGAGCATGTTGGCGGCGTGTTCCATGGTGGGCCAATCGGATTTGGAGCCCATGATGAGTCCTACAAGCGGCTGCATATGCAACATCCTGAGATAATTGGAAAGCCGGCCATTGTATGTTTTGGTTACTTGCCATGCAACTTGGCGAGTCCAGTGGAAGGCGTCGTTGGGCCGGACTTTCCAGAAACCGCTACGAGCACGTTCATGTCCTCAGGGGTCTGATGAAAGCCTTCATCTGACCCCATCTCAAGGTCAGTCTCCGTGGTTGCCGCTAAAGAGAGGTCGGAAGAAGGCTTTCTTCTGACCCCGACCCCATGCCACATTATCGGAGCTTCATTTCACCCCGTGCATAAGTGCATGTATTATCGGACGTTGACCTGAAAAGCGCCGATAATTCAGACAGAGCCGTCCGGACATACCTTATTTAACGATCCGGCCAGTAGAAGAACCAACAACCAGAACTCAGACCCAGGAGCAGTAATGGATTCCATCCGCCCAGATGACGACGAACTTCGAGCAGACGCGCCCATTGGTAGCAGTGAGCGGAAACGGCCTGCACCGAAAAAGTCTGCCGGTGCGACGGCTACTGGTTCCGCTGGCTCTGGGGGTGCCGGGAAGCGGTCGGCCGGTAATGGAAATGGAGGCAACGGTAAGGGCGGCCTGGCCGCTGTCTGGTTGTTGTTGATTGCGGTTGCGGTGGCTGCAGTTGCCGGTTGGTACTCCCAGAATCAGCGGATTCAGGCTTTGGAGTCACAGCTTGAGGAGGCGGATTACTGGGCACGACAGAGTAAGTTGGCGCTGGCCCGGTTTGAGGGTGAGCTCTCGGAGACCGGGGAAAATCTGCAGGAGCGGGGGCAGTCGCTTGAAGAGCAGATTGCGGCGAACAAGTCGGGGCTTGAGGAGGCTTCCAGTGAGATCCGTAAGCTCTGGGTTGTGGCCAATGAGCGGAACAAGGCGCGGCTGGATGAGCATGAGGAGCAGTTGGCGACGCTGAAGTCGGCTCTGGAGGAAGAGAAGCAGGCGATCGCCAGCCTGGACGCCGCCCTCGAGGAGGCCCGGACGTCGCTGGGTTCGGAGATTGCCGAGCTTGATGAGCAAACGCAGACGTCGATGGTTGCCCTGAAGGAAAACACCGCCCAGGCCTCGGAACAGATTACAACGCTAAGCCAGCAGATGGCGGATGTGGATCAGGTGATCGAGAGCCGTATTCGCCGGTTCGAGCAGGAGCAGAAGTTGGGGCTCAGCGGCATGGAGAGCCGGATTGCTGCTCTGGAGAAGAAGACCGATGGGGTAGCGGGCAGTTCGGAGGTTCGGTCCCTGCGTAACCAGTTGGCGTCACTCAAGCAGACGGTCGATTCCATCGATGCGTCCCGGGCGCAACTGACCTCCCGGCTGGTGCGTTTGTCGGATGAGGTCGACCGGCTGGAGGCGAGGATGTCCGGTCAGTGATCGGGCTGTTGAGTTTTCATTAAACGAGGTGTTCGGCGCTTTGTAACAGTTTGTATTCATCCCTTGCGGTAGCTCTCATTTCTGGCGGGGGCCAGTTGTTATGATCAGGCAACTCGCAAAGGGATGAAGAGCAAGAGCAATGAGCAAACGAACCCTCCTGGCGCTGTCGCTTCTGGTTCTTGGTTCCGGTTGTACGGTGTACCAGTCGGTCGGCAAGAGCGTCGGGTCTTTTCTGCATCCGGTGTCCGGCCCCGATTTCGTCCATATTCCGGATGGCGGGTGGAATCAGGATAACGCCCTGCTTTATTTCTATCGCACCCATTCCCAGTGGGCCGCGGATGAGATCGAGGCGCCCAGCGTCTACATTGACGACCACCACTATTTCAATATCCGGAACGACAGCTACACCTGGCTTGAGGTAAGTCCCGGCGAGCGTCACATCGCCATGCGTCGGCCGCTGTTGGGGCTGGAGGGGGTAAATTCGTTCAGTCTCAGTCTGATTGCCGATGCCACGCTCCGGGTGGAGCCGGGGCAGATCTACTACCTGCGTTACAACGAGCTCACGGAGCCCGAACAGATCCATCCGGATCTGGATCCCGAGCATCCCCTGGCCGAGGGGGATCTTCAGCTGGTAACCCGCAGCTATGCCATGCAGGCCGGGGAGATCGTATCGACGCAGTTCCTGAACAGCGACTTGTTGGCACCTAATCATGCCGCCACCTCGATTGTGGAGGTGAACGAGGATATCGACTACGAACGTTCGCTGGCCAGGTTGGAGGAAGAGCGGGAGCTGGAGATTGAGCGCCTCAAGGAGGAGGGAAAATACGAATCGGCGCCGTGGTACTGGCCATTCGGCGGTGGCCCGACGGTGCCTCTGGAAGCAGAGCGCAAGATCCGCAAGCTGGAGCGGGAATATGCGGCGCTGGAGGAAGAGCGGGAGCGTCGGGAAGAGGCGGAATCCGGCGGTTGGTGGTTTTTCTGAGCATTGGCTGAAGCAACAGGGCGCGGGAGCGGTTTCACAATTGTGAATGCCGGAACTGGTTACTACACTGCATTCAGTGAAATGAATCAGGAAGTCAGGACGATGTCTTTGAAGGATCGATTGCAGGGCAGGCTGGAGAAGCTGGCCGATAACGTGGTGCCTCGGGCCATTCAGGGGCTTGAGGATGTCCGGAGACGCCTTGATGAGCTGAATTGCTCGCTGGCGAGTCGGTCCATTCCCAATGATCGGCGCTCGCAGGTGAGTGAGTTGTCCTTGCGCCAGAAGGCGGAACAGGCTGGCCAGCGGCTGGTGGAAAAGGGGCCGAAAAACGGCTCTGGTAAATGACCGGTTTCTGATCAGATTTTGGTTAAAAACCGCCAGATTTTGAATGGCTTGCAGATTTCTTCAGAAAATTTCCGGAAAAGGTTTGACACCGTCAGCGAAATGCTTAAAATGCGCGTCTCACTTGCTTGAGACAGCAAGGACTTGGAAGCCTCTCGAGGTTGAAAGTGGGTGGTTAGCTCAGCTGGGAGAGCATCGCCCTTACAAGGCGAGGGTCGCAGGTTCGATCCCTGCACCACCCACCACTTTCAGAGTCTTTCACAAGCATCACCGGATCACCCCATCCGGTTTCAGGTTCAAGCCCACGGGCTGAATTGATGCGGAGCGGTAGTTCAGTTGGTTAGAATACCGGCCTGTCACGCCGGGGGTCGCGGGTTCGAGTCCCGTCCGCTCCGCCATTTTTTCCCGGGTGGTTAGCTCAGCTGGGAGAGCATCGCCCTTACAAGGCGAGGGTCGCAGGTTCGATCCCTGCACCACCCACCAGAATTTCGAAAAAGAGCCAGTCCGAAAGGACTGGCTCTTTTTTTGTTCCAGGGGTCCGATACCCGCTCAGGGGTCTGAAGAAAGCCTTCTTCTAACCCCAAGTTAGCCCCAGCTCCGAGGCTGATCTGAAATTGGGGTCAGATGGAAAGCCGGAGGCTTTTCATCAGACCCCTGGGGCAACCAGACCCTGGGGCGTCAGACCCCACCCGACACCTCACTTCCCAATCAACGACTGCCCGCAAACCCTCACAACATTCCCGTTCACGCCATTCGAAGCCGGGCTGCAGTACCACGCAATCGCCTCGGCCACATCCACCGGCAGGCCGCCCTGGGACAGGCTGTTCATGCGCCTCCCGGCCTCGCGGATGGTGATGGGCATGGCGGCGGTCATCTGGGTTTCGATGAAGCCGGGAGCAACGGCATTGATGGTGATGCCGTTCTTCAGCTGTTTCGCCATGGCTTCGACATAGCCGATGACACCGGACTTGGCGGTGGCGTAGTTGGTCTGGCCGAAGTTGCCGGCGATGCCGCTGATCGAGGAGATGCACACGATTCGGCCGTTCTCCCGCAGCAGTTCCCGTTTCATCAGCTCTTCGTCGATGTGCTCTTCGGCAGACAGATTCACGGCAATGGTCATGTCCCAGAAATGCTCGGGCATGTTGCCCAGGGTCTTGTCCCGGGTGATGCCCGCATTGTGGATCACGAGGTCGAGGCCGCCAAAGTGTTCCTCGGCGAAGTCGGCAATCAGTTTCGGCGCATTTTCGTCGGTGATGTCGCAGGCCAGGGCCTTGCCCTTGATGGAATCGGTCACCTTCTGAAGATCTTCCATGGCCGGTGGAATGTCCAGGCCGATGACGGTGGCGCCGTCCCGGGCCAGGGTGCGGGCAATGGCTTCACCGATGCCTCGGGAGGCACCAGTCACCAAGGCGATTTTGCCTGTCAACGGTGCCACCGGGTTGGTGGCCGGTGCTTCGGTGCTCTTGCCGATGCGCACTACCTGGCCATCCACATAGGCGGAGCGGGCGGAGAGGAAGAAGCGGACGCTGGAGTCCAGTTGCTTTTCAGCGCCTGGAACCATCCGGATCAGGTTGGCCGTGGCCCCTTTCTTGCCGACTTCCTTGCCCACGGCGCGAACAAAGCCTTCCAGGGCCTGTTGCGCAGCGGCCTGGGGTGCCCTTCGGCAGCTGGCGGGATCCATGCCGATCACCAATACCCGGCCATTGCCGGCGATTTTTTTGATGGTCGGGTGGAAGAAGTCGTAGACCGCCCGCAACTCCTCCGGCGTTTTGATGCCGGTGCCGTCGAAAACCAGGGCGGAGAACTTCTGGTCGATGTCACCGCCAATCTCGAGGGGTCTGGCTTTGTTGCCGGCCTTGGCGGAATCGGTCAGGGTGTCCGGGCCGGAGGCATGGTGCAGGGTGGCGGCGCTGGCGCCGAGGAGGCTACCCACCGTCGATATGGCCCGGGCACCGGCGGCTGAGCCAACGAGGACGTCACCTTCGATGAAGGGCTGGTCGGTGCGTTTCAGGCGTTTAAGGGGCACGGGTGAGGGCAGGCCCAGGGTTTGGGCGGCGGATTTGCCGACGGGGGTGTTGACGATTTTTAGGTAGAGGTCAGACATTGGGTCTTCCTTGTATTTGCGGTTGGATGCAATTTGACCTACAGAGTAAAGAATCCTTTAGTTTTTGTATTGACTCAATGCTTTTGGTTGGTTGTCAGGGGTGCCAATGAGGCTTTCCCACCTGTCGCTAGACTGTTTGGAAATAATCGGGCTATGGGGGAGGATGACTGGGTGTGACTTTCCAAAACCCGCTCAAGCACGTCCCTGTGGCGCTTGAGCTCCGCCATCCATGGCTCCGCACAGTTTTGGAAAGTCACACCCAGTCATCCCATACATTCTACATCGTCCGCCACTTAATGCATTTCAACGCAAGGAACGATCATGGCACAGGCTCCGAAACGTACACAAAGAAAGTCACCAGCGAAGAAAACCGATAACGGAATCCGCCGCGTTGCGGTTATCGGCGGCAACCGCATTCCCTTCGCGAAATCCAACACCGCCTACAGCAAGATCAGTAACCAGGAACTGCTGACCTCGGCACTCCGTGGCCTGGTGGATCGTTTTGATCTTCAGGGCAAGCGCATGGGTGAGGTGGTTGCCGGTGCGGTGATCAAGCACTCGCGGGATTTCAATCTGACCCGGGAGTCGGTGCTCAGTTGTGGGCTGGCGCCGGAGACGTCGGCTTATGATATTCAGCAGGCTTGTGGCACTGGCCTGGAGGCAGCGATTCTGGTGGCGAACAAGATTGCCCTGGGCCAGATCGAGTGCGGGATTGCCGGTGGTGCCGATACGACCTCCGATGCGCCGATTGGTGTGGGTGAGGGGCTACGGGAGATTCTGCTCGATCTCAATCGGGCGAAGACCGCCAAGGAGCGGCTGAAGATTCTGGCCCGGTTCCGGCCGGGGCATCTGGTGCCGGAGATTCCGGAGAATGGCGAGCCGCGTACCGGGATGTCGATGGGCGAGCATGCTCAGGTAACGGCGAAGGAGTGGAATATTGCCCGGGAAGATCAGGATCAGCTGGCCTGGGAGAGTCATCAGAAGCTTGCCAAGGCCTATGAGGAGGGCTTTTTCAGTGATCTGATCACGCCCCTTGCGGGGCTGGAGAAGGACAATATTCTTCGCCCGGATACCACCCTGGAGAAGCTGGCGACTCTGAAACCGGTATTTGACCGCGAGAATGGCACCATGACGGCCGCCAACAGCACGGCGCTCACCGATGGTGCGTCCTGTGTGCTGCTGGCCAGTGAGGAGTGGGCAAAGGAGAACAATCTGGAGGTGAAAGCCTGGCTGACGTTCTCGGAAGTCGCTGCGGTGGACTTTTTCGACAAGAAGGAAGGTTTGCTGATGGCGCCGGCGTATGCGGTGCCGCGGATGCTGGAGAAGGCCGGACTGACGCTGCACGATTTTGACTTCTACGAGATCCATGAGGCGTTTGCCTCGCAGGTTCTCTCCACCCTCAAGGCCTGGGAAGATCCCGCCTTCTGCAAGGAGCGTCTGGGCCTGGACAAGCCACTGGGCAGTATCGACCGGGACAAACTCAACGTGAAGGGCAGCAGTCTGGCCACGGGCCATCCATTCGCCGCCACCGGTGGCCGCATCGTGGCCACGCTGGCCAAATTGCTGGACGAAAAGGGCAGCGGCAGGGGCCTGATTTCAATCTGCGCGGCCGGCGGACAGGGAGTGACGGCGATCCTGGAACGATAATTTCGGGATAGCCGTAATATCCTTTGACAGGATCCATTCCAGACCGTATCATGCGCGCCACGTTGATCGGGGTTACCCCGAAAGACAACCAGTTTTGATGCGGGGTGGAGCAGTCTGGTAGCTCGTTGGGCTCCCAATCCCGTAAGAGCCGAAGGGAGTCTCGACCTTCGGCTTATGAGCCCGACCCATCGGCGGACTCAGTAGTTAAATCGAGATCGAAAGTTTGATGCGGGGTGGAGCAGTCTGGTAGCTCGTCGGGCTCATAACCCGAAGGTCGTTGGTTCGAATCCAGCCCCCGCTACCATTTTTGAAACAAAGCCCGCTTTTGCGGGCTTTGTTGTATTTGCGCGGGGCTTTTGAGTCAGCGTTTTTTCAGAGGCCCTGCGGAGCCTTGAAGCCCGCCAAACCATTCTCCTCCAACAACTCCCCGAACCGTATCGTCGTCAGATCCCTCCCGGGCGCGCTAATCACCTGCACGTTATAGGGCAGTCCCTCTTTCGTGCGGCCGATCGGCACCGAGGTGGCCGGCAATCCCAGCAATGTCGCCAGGGCAATCCAGCAAAACTGGTCCATATAGGCTCTCGGCTTCCCCGCCACGGTGATGCGCCGCTTGAAAATCGGTTGGCTGTGGTCGTGGTGGATAGCAGCCGTGGGGGTGATGGGGGTGAGCAGAACATCGTAATCCTCGAACAGGGTTTCGATCTCGGCCCGCATCTTTTCCCGGACTTCGCTCCACTGCATCCACTCGTAGATCTTCTGGTTCACGCCGCGCGCGTATTCGCCGATATAGGGTGTCACGGGACCGAGCAGGTGTAGCCAGCGTTCGAGAAGTGCAATCCATTTCATCTGGCGGCGCTGGGCCGGTTTCAGGGAAACGCCGATGAGGCTGCCCAGCAGATTGAAATAGACGGGCAGGATGTGCTCCAGACCAAGCAGGGGATGGTTGGCCTCGGCCACCAGGGCGCCCTTGTCTTCCAGGCTCTTGCCGAGGGACCGATAACCCTGAACGAGTTCGTCCTCGACCGGGCACAGGGGATCTTCGAGCCAGAGTCCGACCCGGGCCTGATCCAGTTTCCCGAGCCGCGCGGGCTCCATGGTCAGGGTCCAGCTGCGGCTTTCTGCCGGGCGCGGGCCGGCGATGACTTTCAGGAGCAGTTCCAGATCCTTCGCATTTCGGGCCATGGGGCCGCCTTCGGCCAGGTCCGGTTGCGTTTCGGTGCCGGGCGGCCCGGGTATGTGGCCCCGGAACGACACCAGTGACCGGCTGGGTTTGTGGCCGAATACGCCGCAGAAATGGGCGGGTATGCGGATGGACCCTGCCAGGTCACTGCCTACTTCCAGAGGTGTGAATCCCGCTGCCAGGGCGGCCGCCGCGCCACCGGAGGAGCCGCCGGGGGTGCGGCTCGGGTCATAGGGGTTGTTGGTGACACCGAACAGCTTGTTGTAGCTCTGCAGATCTGTGGCGTAGAGCGGAATGTTGGTTTTGCCGAGGATGATGGCACCGGCCTCTTCCAGGCGGCGGACCACATCCGCATGGCGTTCCGGCCGGTGATTCTTGAGGGCAGGGGCGCCTGCGGTGCAGGTCATGCCGGCGACTTCCCAGGTGTCCTTCAGGGTGAGCGGCAAGCCATGCAGGGGACCCAGGTCCTGGTTGTTCGCGCGCTGCCGGTCCGCCTCCCGGGCCTGCTCCAGCACACGATTTTCATCCAGCGTGACCACCGCATTGAGGGCAGGGTTCTGTTCCCGAATGCGGGCCAGCAGGGCCTGGACCAGCTGTTCGCTGGTCAGTGTTCCGTTCTCAAGCTGGCGCAGGAGTTCGTGGGCCGGTTGGTAATGCAGAGCGTCCATGGGCAATCTCTTGTTGTTTTGGGCGTCTTTCTTTTACGTTACGGCAGTTGGGCACGCCAGTGCTTGACCTTAACCTGGCCTTTTATGGCATCCAGAATCTCGATGATCAGGTCGATCAGCGCCTGGTTCTGGGTTTCATCGGCGGCCACCTGATCCGGGGTGGGCAGGAAGACATTCACGATGTCCTCAATAAAGGCGTGGTTGGAGCTGGAAGCAAGATCTTCCAGGATCTGGTGAATTACGTTGGCAACGATGTCACCCACAGCATCTTCCAGGGTCTCCTGGATGGTGGGGCCAACCATCGGCAGGTATTTCAGGCGCGACAACTCCAGGTTCTGCTTCAGGGCGTGGTCCACCCGGCCTTCGAGGTAGTTGCGCAGTGCGCCACGATTGGGCACGTAGCCTTCCTGTGCCGCCTCGGCAACGCGCTGGGAAATCCAGTCCGAGAGCATGTCACGGCGCGGATACAGGATGTCTTTCTGGATCCGGTCAAACAGGGGAGAACCCCGGCGGACCTCGTCCTGGAAGCCGCTGAGGACCTTGAGCACAATCCGGTCCGACAGCTCTTCCATGAACGCTTCATAATAAAAGTTCACGAACCGATAGATTTTCGTGCTGGTGATGTCGATGATCCGGTACTGGTGCAACCGGTAGATGATGGAGATCACCCGCAGGATCCGGAGGAAACGCAGGCTGCCCACCGGGATACAGCCCACCAGGTCGTACCAGTGAATGAACGGGTAGAAATACCACCGGTCATAGACACTGGCCTTGATGGCATAAGCCCAGCGCACGAAGAATTCGGTGAGGAAGATGGTCACGAAAATCATGTCGTAGAAAATGAACCGCTCGTGGATGGGGTGGTAAGCGGTTTGCAGCGCCGGCGCTTGCTCTTTCAACAGGTTCTGGATGGCGACAAAATTGTAGATGAAGTCCCAGATGATGAACGCCAGGTTCAGGATGAGCAGGCCGAGCATCAGGAAATCGATGATGAACCAGATGAGTTGGTGACTGGACTTCAGGTTTTCCCGGTTTATATGCAGCATGCGGTGGCATCTTATCCGATCTGGAGGCTGTGTAAGTGCCTGACAGGTTAGCGTATTTGTACCCCAAGCACGACAGGCTCCTCAACTTGACCGCCTGACGTTAAACTTCCAATCTTTAATGATACGTATACACCCCTACGGAAAGAACATCAGAAGCCGGAGTCTGTCTATTAACCCGATCCCGAGAATTTACCCGTTCTGCCTGTTGTTGCTACTGGTGTGGCTATGGCCGGCTGCGGGGTATGCCCGGCAGGTCGAGGTTCGGGTCAACGGCGACTATTCGGAGCTGGAAGCCAACGCGAAGGCCTTTATTGGTGAAGTAGAGGGCCGCAGCGAAGCCAACCTGCGCCGATATGCCGTTACGGCCGTTCGTCAGGCTGGTGAGGCGCTGCGGGCCCTGGGTTATTACAACCCTCGAATCGACTGGCGAGTGGAAGCGGGGGATGAAGAAGGCCCGGCCCTGCTCATTCTGGAGATCGATCCGGGTGAGCCGGTGAAAGTCACCTCGCGGGAGGTTGATATCCGGGGCCCCGCAGAGGAGGACCCGGCGTTCATGAGTGGGCTGCCGGAAACACCGGCCGTGGGGGATGTTCTGGATCACGGTGAGTATTCCGGCCTGCGGAGTGCCATCCAGACCCGGGCCCGCCAACGGGGCTATTTTGGGGGGCAGTTTGTTACCCGGACACTGCGCGTTAATCCGGAGGAGAATACCGCAGAGATTGTGCTGGTTTTTGAGTCCGGTGAGCGGTACCGCCTGGGAGAGGTCACCTTTGAGGAGGGGCACTGGTTCGAGACCTCGTTGCTGGAGGATTTTGTCACCTTTGAGCCGGGCACCCCTTATCACACGGACCTCATCGCCCGACTGAACCGGGACCTCTCCAGCAGTGGTTATTTTTCCGGTGTGGATGTGGATGCCGTGCCGGGGAATGCGGTCGATGGGGTTATCCCGGTGAGTGTTGCCGTGACGCGCCGAGAGCGCCGTTCGGTGGCGACCGGGGTGGGTTTCTCCACGGACGTTGGCCCCCGTGTCCGTGGCACCTGGCGCGAGCACTGGATCAATCCCATGGGCCATAAACGGGGTGCCGAAACCGAAATATCCCAGCCCCGGCAGAACCTCAGTACCTGGTACGAGCTGCCCCTGGACCCGCCGATGACGGATCTGATCCGCCTGACCGCGGGTTACCAGCGGGAGGATATCGAGAATGTGGAATCCGAACTGCTGATCCTCGGCCAGCAGTGGCAGCACCAGCTGGATAATGGCTGGTTGCAGGTGTTGTCAATCCGCTGGGAGGGCGAGCGCTTCAATATCGGCGATGATGAAAAAGGCACCAGTAGCCTGCTACTGCCCGGCGTCGGCTATTCCAGGCTGCGCCAGGATTCTCCCCTGGACCCTTCCCGGGGCTATCGCTTGCAGCTGGATGTCACTGGTTCGCATCGGGCGGTGTTGTCCAAGGTGGACATCCTGCACGTCTACGCCCAGGCCAAGGGGCTGTATACCCTGTTTGACAATCACCGGTTCCTGGGGCGTTTCCAGATCGGAGCGGTCGGCACCAATCGCTTTGAAGATGTGCCGCCCTCGCTGCGTTTCTTCGCCGGTGGTGACCAGAGTGTCCGGGGCTACGGCTATGAAACGCTGTCCCCGGAAAACGACAATGGCGTGCCGGTGGGCGGTCGGTATCTGATGGCGGGTAGTGCCGAGTATCAGTACGAGTTTGCCGAGCGCTGGCGGGCAGCGGTGTTTGTGGATCACGGCAACGCAATCAACGATCTGCTTGATCCCCTGGCCACAGGTGCCGGTATCGGCCTGCGCTGGGTCAGCCCGGTGGGGCCTTTACGGTTGGATATTGCCAAGGGCCTGGATCCGGAATTCGGCGGGGACTGGCGAATTCACTTTTCGATGGGGCCTGAGCTGTGACGGACGAGAACCAGGCGATGGACACGGCCAACGAACACGCCCCCCGCAAGTGGCATCCGTTGCGCTGGCTGGGGCTGATCCTGGCGGTGATCATCCTGCTACCGGTGCTGCTGATCGGTGCGGCCCTGCTGGTGGTTCGCTCGGAGACAGGGACGGCCTGGATTATCGAGCAGGTACCGGGCCTGACGGTGAACGAAGGGCAGGGCACCCTGCTGGGGCGGTGGCAGGCAACGCGGCTGCAATGGCAGGGCTATGGCATCAATCTGGATTTGCAGCAGCCGCTGCTGGACTGGTCGCCCTCCTGCCTGTTCCAGAAGCGGTTGTGCGTCGACACGTTGCACGCACAGGCGATGGACCTGGAAACAGCACCCTCGTCAGACGGCACGAAACCCGCTTCGGGCTTCACCTTGCCGGTGGTCGACATCCCGTTGTCCCTGGAAATCCCGGATGTTCGTATCGGGGCATTCACGGTCAACGAGACCCCTGTCTGGGACCGGTTTGAACTGGATGCCGGCGGATCCGGTGCCAGCTGGCAGCTGGAGCGGGTTCATTACCAATTGGCGGATTATGTCGTTACTGCCCGGGGACGGGCAGAAACCAGGGGAGACTGGCCGGTCGACCTGGAAGTCATCGCCACACTGCCGCCACCCCGTGGGGATCAGTGGGAGATTTCGGTGAACCTGTCGGGCAGCGTCGAGGATCTGCGCCTGGATGGTACCAGCCGTGGCTATCTGGATGCCCGGCTGTCAGGCCGGGTAGCGCCTCTGGATCCGGCGTTACCTGCCCGGTTGCGGGTTGTCGCTGACCAGTTCACGGCACTGGATGCCCTGCCCGAAACACTCACCTTCCAGGAGCTTGTCGTGGAGGTAGACGGATCGCTGGAGCAGGGTTTCCGCACCAATGGCAAGGCCACGCTGCCGGGTACCGCCGGACCCGTGGCATTGAAGCTGTCTGGCCTGGTCACCACCGCCGGTGCCGATAAGCTTGAGCTGGTTCTGGCCTCCGAAGGGGAGCAGCCCGGCGAAGCCAGTGTCCGGGGTAACCTGAGCTGGACTGACGGCTTTTCCGCCGAGGCCGACCTGGCGCTGGATCGATTCCCCTGGTATTCGCTGGTGCCGGGTTTGTCGGAGCCGCCGGTTGCACTCAATACCCTGACAGGCAACTTCAGTTGGGCGGCCAATCAGTATCAGGGTTCTCTCAAGGCGGAGACACGTGGCCCGATTGGGGAAGCAACCGTTGCAGCTTCCCTGGATGGGGATCTCAAGGCGGTCAACCTCTCTGAGCTTGCCCTGGAAACCGGCGCCGGATCAGCCACCGGCAGTGGCCGGGTCGGCTTTGACGGACCAGTGACCTGGCAGGCTGTCCTTGAACTCAGTGATTTCAATCCGGGCTTCTGGATGCCCGCGCTGCAGGCGTCGCTGAATGGCGAGGTCAAAAGCGAGGGCTCACTTGAGCAAGCTCCGGTGCCGCGTATGACCGCAAGCTGGGATCTCACGGGGAGCTGGCGCTCCCACGAGACCCTGGCCACCGGCGCTCTGGATACCTCATCCGGCAGTTGGGTGGTATCCGGGCTGGAACTGGTCGTAGGGGACAACCGGATTTCCGGCGACGGTACCTGGGGGCGTGAACTTTCCGCAGATCTGACCCTGTCCTTGTCGAAGCCGGATCAATTTCTTGCCGGCCTGGGCGGCGAGCTCGAGGCGACGCTGAACCTTTCCGGCAGTCCGGAGGACCCGATTGCAGAGCTTGCGGCCAATGGCCAGGCTCTGGTCTGGCAGGACCAACTGACCATCGGCAGCCTGGCGGTGAACGCCTCCCTGTCGGAAGGCCAGGTACTCGATGCCAGCGTGGAGGCCGGAAAGATCGAGTCGGCAGGTCAGGAGCTGGAAATGCTGGTATTGAATGCCGCCGGCACCCGGGAGGATCATACGCTGACGGTGGATGCGCAACATGCGGATGCCCGGGTCACCGTGGGTTTTGAAGGCGGCTTTGGCGAGCGCTGGCAAAGCTGGCTGGGGAGTCTTGCTACAGGAGATATCTCGATCCCGGAACAGGATCAGCGGTGGCGCCTGCAGGTGCCCGCGGAACTGGCTTGGGAGCCGGATGGACGGGTACGGTTCGGCGCCCATTGCTGGGTCTGGCAGCAAAGCTCGGTGTGCGCAGAGGACCAGTTACTGTATCCGCGTCCGGAGATTGGCTATCGGATCAGTCGCTTCCCGACCGGGGCCCTGGCACCGCTGTTGCCGGAAACACTCCGGTGGCAGTCGGAGCTGAACGCCGAGGTGTCATTCACCCAGGGTGATGCAGGCCCTACCGGCCGTGTGTTTATTGATGCTGGCAGTGGCGAGTTCGATGTCCTGGTCGATGGCAGCTGGGAGGCGCTGGGTTACTCGTCACTGACGGCGGAACTCGCTTTGCAGCCGGAGGTGGCGAATATCGATGTCCGGCTGGATGGCGATGCGCTCGGCAGTTTTCGTCTTAATCTGGCCGTCGATCCCGACAGCCCCGACCGCCGGGTTGAAGGGGACTTCAGTCTTCAAGGCCTGGATCTGGCCCTGGCCGGGGTTTTTACCGGGCTGCGGGAGGTGGCCGGCGAAATCAGTGGCCAGGGGCGATTGTCCGGTCCGCTGATGAAACCTGCGGTGACAGGAGAGCTGGCACTGGTGGATGGCCGGATCATGGATCCAACGTTGCCCGTGCCTCTTGAGGATATCCTGCTCCAGTTTGACCTGAACGGGTATTCCGCTGATCTGAGCGGCCGGATTCGCAGCAATGATCGAAGTGAAATCACTGTGGATGGCAGTTTCGACTGGTCCGGTGCGCCGAGGGGGAGGCTGGTCATTGCCGGCAGCCGGATTCCGCTCAATATTGAGCCCTATGCCCGGCTGGAAATTGCCCCGGACCTGGAGGTGACCTTCAGCGAGGGGGATCTGGGGGTCACGGGCGAGGTGGCTGTCCCTCGGGGAAGTATTGAAATCAAGTCCCTGCCGGCGCAGGCGGTCCAGGTGTCCGAGGATGAGGTCATCGTGGGCGTGGAACAGGAGGAGCCGGCCATCCGTTCCATGAATATGGATGTCACCGTCCGGGTCGGGGAGGACGAAGTCACCTTCGCTGCCTTTGGGGTCACCGGTAATCTCGAGGGCACCCTGCGCATCGGCAATGATATGGATACCCGGGGCACGCTGCAGCTGGTGGAGGGGAATTACGAAGCCTATGGCCAGGAGCTGGAACTGCGCACTGCCCGATTGTTGTTCGTGGGCAATATTACCGGGCCCTACCTGGAGATCGAGGCGATACGTGAGGTGGATACGGTGGTGGCCGGGCTGCGGCTCAGTGGCCCGGTCCAGGCGCCGTCGACCGAAGTCTTCTCGAACCCGGACATGCCACAATCCGATGCGCTGTCTTACCTCATCCTTGGTCGGGCGCCACAGAGCCGGGGCGACGAAGGACAGATGAGCCGCGCTGCCCTGTCACTGGGTCTGACCCAGGCCAGCAAGGTTACCGGGGAACTTGGAGAAGAGCTGGGCATCCGGCAACTGACCCTGGAAGCCGAAGGCACCGGTGACCAGACCTCGGTGGTGGCCAGTGGTTATCTGACGGAGGACCTCAGCGTGCGCTACGGCGTGGGCATCTTCGAGCCCATTACTACCGTGGCATTGCGATATGACCTCGGCAAATATTTCTACCTGGAAGCCGCCAGTGGTCTGGCGGCCTCGCTCGATATCTTTTACACCCGGAATTTCTGAGCGCGGATCACTCGAGGGTGAAGGTGGCGGAAACCGAGGCCGTCATCTCGCGGACTCCGACGCTGGTCACCACATCCTTTGCAGCACGGGCCTCGGCCATCATCATCGGTCCCGGCCGGTAACCGCTGTTGATGTTCATTGTGACCACTTCGCCACAGGACTGCTTCAGTTCCCGGGCCACGAATTCGCATTGGGCCCGGGCATCGGCGATGGCGGCTGCCAGGGCTTCCCGCTCCAGTTGCGGCTCGTTGGAGTGGTAGAGCTGCTGTGGCCCCAGGCTGTATTCCATGCCCAGCGCCTGAGCCTGTTCCAGCAGCGGGTTCAGCAGCGTCAGGTCGCTGATACTGAAGGTCACGGTCTGGGAGGCGACTGCCTGCTGTGTCGACTGGCCACCCCGTTCTGCCGGCGGGATCGTCCGGGTGTACAGGTTCAGCTGTGCATCGCTGTAGTCAGAGAGCTGGTCCCGCCAGCTCTCGATGCCTTCCCGCCATTTCTCCATCTGTCGCCGGACCTGGTCGCTGGCCTTGTTCGCGAGGGGATCCTCGGCGCTGGCAGTGAACTGGAGGTGGGCGCTGTCCGGTTCGTAGCGCACCGTACCTTCGCCGGTGAGTGTCAGCTCACCGGCCATCGTCAGTGCTGGTGCCATCGTGAGAGAGATGAGCGGGAGCAGTAAGTGGTTCCGTCCGTTCATGGGAGCAATACTCCTTCAGGGTGTGATTTCATGGGTGGCCAGACCAGATTCGGGCTCCAGCCGGGCCAGTTTGAAATTGCGGGCGGCTTCGACAAAGTGGCCGAAAATGCGTCGGTGCCCGCCGTGATACAGCAGGTATTCCGGATGCCATTGCACACCCATGAGCCACTGGCCGCGGGAGTTTTCGATGGCTTGTACAAACAGATCGTTGTCTACGGCAACCACCCTCAGGTTCTTCCCCAGCCGCTTGATGGCCTGACTATGGATGCGGTTGGCTCCGATCACTGGCCCTTGCATCAACTGCCCGAGCCGGCTGTCCCTGACCAGCCTGACGGTTTGCAGGGGCAACAGCAGGGGCCTGTGCCGGGTATGGACTCTCAGGGGTGTGACGTTCTGGCACAGGGACCCGCCATGGAATACGTTGATGAACTGTGCCCCACGGCAGATTCCCAGCACCGGGATGCCAATGGCCTCAGCTTCCTTCAGCAGTCGCTGGTCAGTGGCATCCCGCCGCCGGTCGTAGCGGGCGGTAACCTGGGGCTGCTGGCCAAAGTTTTCCGGGTGGACGTGAGTGCCGCCGGAGAGCACCAGGCCGTCCAGCAGTGATACATCCACCCGGGAGCCGGGGCGAATATAATGAGTTCGGGCACCATGCATCCGCAGCGCAAGGCTGATCAGACGATGGGCCAGGCTGCGTCGGGCCGGCCCACTGATGCCGATGGTGACCCCCGGGATTTCCGGGGCTTCATGTAATGCGTCAGACATAACCCTTGGTACGCAGCCACTGGTCTGTGGTTTCCTGCCAGCTGTGGGTCAGGTTGTGAAAACTGAATTTCCGGCTGTCCCGGAACAACCCCCTCAGTTCGGCGAGGTCACCGGCCCGGTTGGCAATCTGTTCCAGAATAACCCAGTCGTTCCACACGCTGGAAAAATGCCATTCCGGGTTGTCGATGTCGCAATCCGGTAGCCGGTAATGCAGGGTGGGGCGACTCTTGATGCGCGGGTCCCGCACGTACTGGCCAAGCAGGTCGGCGTCCAGGTGTGAGAACAGCGGGAGCAGGTCCAGGGCCCGGTTTCGGGTCGGATTGAACTCCAGGTAGTCCCGCATCAGCTGTGTTTGGTTGGGAGCGTAGTTATCCACCATCAGCACGTCGGTATAGCGGGAGGCCCAGGGTTCAATGTAGGTGGTGAACTTCCGGCTGAAGTCCAGCTGGTGCCTGGCCTTCAGCCAGTCGTACAGGGCCGCGAAGGCCTGCAGATAGCGGACGACCGTTGCCGGTTCGAGATCCGGCAGTTCGGGGTTGAGCTGCAGGCCGAAGGCAAAATAGATAGCCTCCCGGCTCCCCAGGGCGCCAAGCAGGTGGAACTCATCCACCAGGGTTTCGATATCCTGCAGGCGGGACAGGGGAATTGGCGGTGTCACGATTTCCAGTGGAACGACACGCTCGGCCGCAGCATCAATCACATCCATCGCCTGGCCTCCCAGCTCGCGGATGGAGCTGGGCAGGCGTTCATCTGCCAGGTCCAGCTCCTTGATCGGATCCGAATCAAGCTCGATCGTGAAAGGGCCCAGAGGGGTATCAATCCTCGTGACATACCGCGAGATGGTTGTGGCAGGCGCGTCCAGCAGGCGGGATGCATAATCCACGAGCACTTCATAGCCCAGGCCGGACAGCTCCACCTCGACGCCAACGCGGCGCTCCCCTCCTTCGCTGTTGAGCCGCACGTCCGGTAACGTGCAGGTACTGGTCTGTGACATCGGGCTCCCTGAGTCTGCATGTATGGATTTTTTCACCATAACACATCCCCTGGTTGCCAACGGGTTACGCAGGTGACAGAAAATCGGTGGGCGGGCTTTACACTGGATAAAACACTGTATATAGTCAAATCACTGTATAAAAAAACAGGCGTGTCCATCAGGGCGGGTCTGTCACCTGGATCGACCGGAGTAACGGAATGAAGCTGACTGCCAGGCAACAACAGGTACTGGATATTATCCGGCGCTATGTCGACGAGACCGGCTACCCGCCCACCCGGGCGGAAATTGCGGCGGAGCTGGGCTTTCGCTCTGCCAACGCGGCGGAGGAGCATCTGAGAGCGCTGGCCCGTAAGGGCGCGATCGAAATGGTGCCCGGTGCCAGCCGCGGCATCCGCTTGCCGGAAGCCGAGGAAGATCCGGGCCTGCCGGTGATCGGTCAGGTGGCAGCCGGTAGTCCGATCCTGGCCCAGGAGCATATCGAGGATCACTGTACTCTGCAGCCCGATTTCTTCTCGCCGTCGGCAGACTACCTGCTGCGGGTGCGCGGCATGAGTATGAAGGACATCGGCATTCTCGATGGCGATCTGCTGGCGGTTCACCGCACCCAGGATGTGCACAACGGCCAGGTGGTTGTGGCACGGGTCGGGGAAGAAGTGACCGTCAAGCGGTTCCGGAAGGACGGAACCAAGGTGTACCTGATTGCCGAGAACGACGAGTTCGAGCCCATCGAAGTGGATCTGACCGAGCAGGAACTGTTTATCGAAGGCCTGGGCGTGGGGGTCATACGCCGCTCCGACCTCCACTGAGCCAGGCCAGCCACAGCCAATCGATAAAAGAACAAGCGGGTGACGTATGGAACAACTGAGCTTCAACCAGAATCTGGCCTATCAGCAAGGCGTCCTGTCCCATTCCGAGCCGGCGTCGGGCGTTCCCGGGCGACGGGCTGTCATCCGCACCCGCCGCAGTTCCGAGCCGCGTCCAGCGGACGTTGCCGGTAACGTGACCGAGATTATCCTGCCCCAGGGACAGGTGGAGAACTTCCAGTTGCTACTGCCGATGCTGACCCAGCTCAACCAGGAAAAGCGCTGGTTGGCCTGGATTGATCCGCCACAGGAGCTGGTCAGCAAGTGGCAGAAGATGCATGGCATTGTCACGGGGGAATTGCTGGTGCTGCGCTCGACGTCTGATCTGCCTGCCCAGCAGTTGGCTGAGCGGGCACTCAGGGCCGGTACCTGCCACGCCGTTGTGATGTGGACCAGTAAACTCGGCCGCTCCGCACTGGAATCGCTCCAGAGCGCATCAGCCGAGGGTAACAGTCACGGGGTGGTGCTTCGCCAGCGTTGAGGCTCGGGGGAGGGCCGGGGCGCCTACCGCCAGGTCAGTGTAGGGTATAGGAGGGCTGCGGGTCGATTGCCTCGACCTCCTCCTCTTCCCAGTCAATGTCATGGGTGATGTCGCCCACAGCTTCAATGCCGGCAGCGATCATGGCCTTTGCCACATTCATGTCACGATCTTCCATCATTTCCCGGGCTTCCTGCGAGAACGAGATTTTCACCAGTGGCGCGCTGTCGTCGTCGATCCGACGCAGCGCATAGTCGCCGTTGCTCAGCTGTACAATTTCAAAAAACGATGGTGACATTCGGTAAACCTGTCTGTTGTTGAGATCCGGAATCCAGCATCTGGCGGTTATTCACCACTCGCTGTGCTGTTCTTCCAGATCGTCTGCAAAATGTTTGAGTGCGCCCAGGGTTCTAAGCAATCCGGTAGCTGACCTGTCTGGTCCGGTTTCCGCTGAAACCGCGATGATGTTGTCATCCGTTATGGTTTTCCGGGTCGCCGGTGGGCGACTCTGACTCTGTTCCAGTTGGTCCAGATGATTCCACCAACTGCCAGGCTCCGATGCGAGGTTTCGCAACCGGCACACTTCGTTGGCCTCTGCGCCGATAAGTGCCGCCAGTTCCTCCAGGGTTTCCGGCTCGGCATTTCGTTCCTGGTAAAGCCGGGCGATCATCACCAGCAACAATCTCCGGCTACGGAGTACCAGCTCTGTTGCACCCTGGATCGCCGCTTCCCGTCGCAGCGCTTGTTCCGCTTCCGGTGCCGGCTGCCCGTTGGCTGCCAATGCCGGCAGATCAAGCTGCCCCAGCAGCGTCTTGGCCAGGAACAGTTTTTGTGAGACCAGCGAATGCCATTGCGAGGCCATGAAGTACCTGCGATTTCGGATAAGGAACATCTGGCAGATTAATTAAACGAGGATTATACCATTTCCGTGCAACGATTTCTGCACCTGTCTCATGATTTGATGTGCCTTCACAAGAAGATACAAACATTCGCTTGAAACGATCGTTTGAATTTGGCAAAAGCAGCCCGTTTATGGAGCTGCTGGAGATGTCAGGTAGGCGAAGCCACATTGCCGCGGGTGCAGCGGCGGCACTGTTCGGATTGTCCGGGCAGGCCTGGCCTCCGAGGAATTTGATGCGCAGGGTAACCTCTGGCGGGTCTCAGAGGCCCACAACATCAGCTACTACAGCGAGCCGGTGTTCTGGACCACCATGGAAATGACCTATGACCTCAAGGCCGGCCGCTACTACATCGATGGCCTGGATGACGGGTTCAGGGCCTATGACTTCGCGCCCGGCTTCCGCGGCAACGAGTTCACTGCCTCCGCCGCCCGCCGGGCCGCCCGGCGGTGAATGAAGAAGGAGTCGGATGAAAGCCTTCATCTGGCCCCATCTTCATTCACCCTCTTCTTTCACGCTGTCATAAAATTGACTCTTCCCCCCAAGCGGTCTTAAATACCAGTAGAAGGCTCCAACGGAAGGGAAAAATGTCTAAAAATAACAAGGTGCTGGTGCTCAGTGAGGATGAACTGAGACGGCACGATCTGGTTACTATCCTCGAATTTGTCGGCGAAGGGCAGGTGGTTGCCGGCGACGAAGCTTTGGCGCTGCTGGCTCATGGTGATGACCTGCAAAGGGCAGAGGTTGGTGTTGCTCTTGTAAGTGGCGAAGGCGGTCGGGTGGGTGAATCCCTTGCCCGAGTGTGTGATGCCTTGCCAGGGGTGCCGATTCTGCTGGTGAACGGTGCCGAACCCTCCGGATTGTCCGACGGATGTGCCAGCCACATCATTGCCCGCCTCGAATGGCCTCTGAATTACGCCAAGTTTGTCGATTCCCTCTATCGGGCACAGATCTACCGGGACCACGCTGACCGCAGCCGGCAGGGGCGGGGGCATTTGCGCGGTTTGCAGTTGTTCCGCAGCCTGGTTGGAACCAGTCGCAAGATACAGCATGTGCACCAATTGATGGAGCAGGTGGCGGATATGGACGTGACGGTGCTGATCACCGGGGAGTCCGGCACCGGTAAGGAGGTGGTCGCCCGCAATCTGCATTACCATTCCTCCCGGCGGGATCATCCGTTTGTGCCGCTCAGTTGCGGCACGACCCCGGCCGAGTTACTGGAGAGCGAGTTGTTCGGCCACGAAAAGGGGGCATTTCCGGGGGCGATTTCGGCCCGGGCGGGACGGCTGGAACTGGCCAACGGCGGTACCCTGTACCTGGATGAAATTGACGCACTGCCGCTGGCATTACAGGTGAAACTGCTTCGGGTCCTGCAGGACCAGACCTTCGAGCGCATGGGCAGCCATCGCAGCGAGAGTGTCGACGTCCGGATCATCGCCGCCGCGGACCGGAACCTGGAAGACATGATCGATGCGGGGGAATTCCGGGAAGACCTCTTTTACAGCCTGAATGTCTTTCCTATCGAGATGCCTGCCCTCCGGGAGCGAGTGGAGGACATCCCCCTTCTTATCAACGAGCTGATCTCCCGCATGGAGAAGGAAAAGCGGGGTTCGCTGCGCCTCAACTCGGCCTCCATCATGAGTCTGTGCCGTCACGACTGGCCCGGGAATATCCGCGAGCTGGCAAACCTGATCGAGCGGCTCGCGATCATGCACCCCTACGGTGTGATCGGCGTGCAGGAGCTGCCGAAGAAATTCCGCTATGTCGACGATTACGACGAGAACCGGCCTGTGGAGGACTCCGGTATGCCCTCGGGGGTGCCCGGCCTGGTGGGTCTGGATGCTCCGGCATTGCTGCCGGTAAATGGCATCGATCTCAAGGAATACCTTTCCAATCTTGAGAGGCAGTTGATCCAGCAGGCCCTGGATGAAGCCGGAGGCGTGGTCGCCCGGGCTGCCGAAAAACTCCGTATCCGCCGGACGACTCTGGTGGAGAAGGTGCGCAAATACGGCCTGCGGGAAGGACCGGCCGGATCCTGAGTGCCCGGACCGGCGACAAAGGCTCTGTTCTCGGCTATCCTGAATCGAGGCCAGTGCCGGATCAGCCGGGCTGGTCGCAGTCGCTACATGGATTGCTTCTGGAGGTTTTGTTCATGCCGATACAGACGAGCCTCGCCGAGGACGACAAAACGCTGGTTATCCGGATTGAAGGCCGCTTTGACTTCAGCACCCACCAGGCGTTCCGGGATTCCTACGAGCATGCCGGCCCCAAGGTGACCAACTATGTTGTCGATCTCTCTGATACCACCTATCTGGACAGCTCTGCCCTGGGCATGCTGCTTCTGCTGCGGGACCACGCCGGTGGCAACAGTGCCCGGATCTCGATCGAGAATTGCAACAGTGACGTTCGCCGGATTCTCTCCATTTCCAATTTCGAGCAGCTTTTTGCCATCAAGTGAGCCACCATAGCCTGCGAATTCTGATTGCTGATGACAATAACACGGACCGTCTGATCCTGCAGGCACTCATCAAGCGCTTGGGCCATGAGGTGATTGAGGCGACGGATGGCCTTGATGCCGTGCAGAAATTCCGTGAGGACAATCCGGACATTGTTCTTCTGGACGCCCTGATGCCCCGGATGGATGGCATGGAGGCCGCACGGCACATCAAGGCCCTGGCTGGTGAGCGCCTGGTACCGGTCATTTTTCTGACTTCCCTCTCTGATGCCGAAGATCTGGCGCGATGCTTGGAGGCTGGCGGCGACGACTTCCTGACCAAGCCCTACAACCGGGTGATCATCGAGGCCAAGATCAAGGCCTTCAACCGCATGCGCCGGATGCACGATACCCTCTCACGCCAGCACGAGCAGATCAGTGAGCGTAACCGGCAACTGCTGGAAGAGCAGACCATCGCCAGGCGAGTATTCGATAACGTGGCGCACACCGGCTGCCTGGACTCGCCAAACATACGCTACCATGCCTCGCCTCTGTCCGTGTTCAACGGCGATGTCCTGTTTGCTTCGCCGCGGCCGGCGGGCGGCATCCTGATATTCCTGGGTGATTTCACTGGCCATGGTCTTCCTGCGGCCATTGGTGCCATGCCGGTGGCCGAGATTTTCTACGGGATGGCGCGCAAGGGGTTCAGTGGTTCCGATGTGCTCCGGGAAATCAACCAGAAGCTCAAGTTGATCCTGCCAATCGGCATGTTCTGTTGTGGCGCAATGGTGGAGGCGGATTTCAAGCTGGGCCAGATCAGGGTCTGGAACGGCGGCCTGCCGGAGGCTTGGGTAATCCGTTTAGATGGCGACCCGGTGCTGTTGCCTTCGCTGCACCTGCCCCTGGGGATTCTTCCGCCGGAACAGTTCGAGAGCGTGATGGAATCTGTCCAGGTCCGCCCTGGCGACAGGTTGTTGGTGATGACCGACGGCGTGCCCGAGGCGGCCAATGAACAAGGAGCACTGTTCGGACTGGCCGGAATTCGGCGGTGCCTTGAGCAGCTGAAGCCGTCCGAGCATCCGTTCGATATGGTTCTGGCGGCAGTGCGCCAGTTCAGTGCCAATGCCGCCGAGTCGGATGACCTGACTCTGGTTGCCCTCGATATCACGGATCAGTCAGCGGTGCCTGAAGTGTCGGAGCAGGCATCGCCCTCGGCCCTGGCCGGCCCGACGGAGTGGCGGTGCGAGTATGAAATACGGGAACGCACCCTCGGCGATTTCAGCCCATTGCCGTTGCTGCTGCACATCTGCCTGGAGGTGCCTGGTTTGAGGACAAGGGGTGGGGAAATCTATACCCTGTTGTCAGAGCTCTACAACAATGCCCTGGAGCACGGGGTCCTGCAGTTGCCGTCGGAGTGGAAGCGCAGTGCCGAGGGATTCGGACGGTATTACTCCGAGCGGCAAGCCAGGTTGGCCCGGGTGGATGGCCATTACATCCGGTTCAGCCTGCATCACACCCGGAAACCCGGTGGCGGTTGCCTGCGTGTAGTCTGTGAGGATAGTGGTCCCGGGTTTGATTTCCAGAATCATCCGCTGGTTTCCGGTGAAGCCGGGGGTGACAACAGTCCCCGGTATTCCGGCCGTGGTTTGTTGCTCTTGAAACGGCTGAGCAAAAACATCACATTCCGGGGCAAGGGTAACCACGTTGAAATCGTTTATGATTGGAATTTCTCAGCGCACCAGGGGGATGGTGATGACAGATAGACTGCACCTTGATGAAGAGGCTCTGGCGGAACTCCAGGATGTCATGGAGGATGAATTCGATGTTCTGATCCAGACCTACATCGTGGACTCCCGGGACCGCATAGCCAGCCTGAAAACCGCACTGGCGGCAGCCGACGCCGATGCATTCGCCAGGACCGCCCACAGTCTGAAGGGCAGTTGCATCAATATTGGTGCTCCCCGGCTCGGGGAGTTGTGCCGGGAGGCGGAAGAAGCCGGCGGGGTGCCGGATCTCGGGGAGGCATCCCGACTGGTCGGGGCGATTGAGCAGGAGTTTGCGACCGTGACCGGCCTGCTGGAGGAGTTCCTGGTGCGCTGATCCGTTTCCGGATACCGGCACCCCGAGGGCTGCGGTATCCGGTCGGAAGGCCTCAGTCGGCCTTGTGCTCGTAGATTGCCTTGCCCCAGGCCTCCCTGCTGCCCGGCAGGACCAGGTTAAGGGCAACCGCCACCACCGCGCACAGCGCGATACCTTCCAGTTGGCCAAGCGCCATGTTGCCTATGCCGAACACCAGGGGCACGCCGACGATCACCAGGTTGCGTGATTCGGACAGGTCCACCTGGTGACGGATCAGGGTGTTCAGGCCCACCACCGCGATGGAACCGAACAGCAGGCACAGGATGCCCCCCATCACCGGTACCGGAATGGTTTGCAGGGCAGCACCGAACTTGCCCACAAACGCCAGCACGATGGCCACGACCGCTGCCCACCACATTACTTTAGGATTGAAGTTCCGGGTCAGCATGACCGCACCGGTCACTTCGGAATAGGTGGTGTTGGGAGGCCCGCCCAGCATGGAGGCCGCGCTGGTGGCCAGGCCATCCCCCAGCAGGGTGCGATGCAGGCCCGGTTTCTCCAGGTAGTTCTTGCGGGTCACGTTGCCGATGGCCAGGACATCGCCGATGTGTTCGATAGCCGGGGCAATGGCCACCGGAATCATGAACAGGATGGCGCTCCAGCCGAACTCCGGGGTCACGAAGTCGGGTACGGCAAACCAGGGTGCTTCCCGTATCGGCGTCATGTCGACGATGCCGGCGAACAGGGACAGGATGTAGCCGACAGCAACACCGAACATGATGGGGATCAGGCGGAAGATGCCCTTGGCCCAGAGGGTCATGATGATGGTGACCGCCAGTGAGATCATGGCAATCCAGATGGCGGTGTCATAGGGAATCAGTTCAGCAGAGCCGTCCCCGGTCTGTCCCGATGCCATGTTCACCGCAATGGGCGCCAGGCCCAGACCGATGGTCATGATTACCGGCGCGATCACGACCGGTGGCAGCAACCGGGTGACGAACCCGGTGCCGCGCAGCTTTACCGCGGCACTCAGGAGGATGTACAGGATACCCGCGGCCATCAGGCCGCCCATGGTCTGCTCCAGACCGAACTTGCCCTTGGCGGCAATGATCGGGGCGATGAAGGCAAAGGAGGAGGCCAGGAAAATGGGGATCCGCCCGCCAGTCACGACGTGGAAAATCAAGGTGCCGATGCCGGCAGTGAACAGGGCAACGTTGGGATCGAGGCCGGTGATCAGCGGCATCAGTACCAGGGCGCCGAAGGCGACCAGCAGCATCTGGGAACCGGCGATGGCCTGTTTCCAGACCGGGTCGTTAGTGTGGTCTTGCATGCTCAGACGTCCTTCTGCTTGGTACCGAAAATCTTGTCACCGGCATCCCCGAGGCCGGGCAGGATGTAGCCCTTGCCGTTCAGGCGCTCATCCACCGACGCGGTATAGATGGAAACGTCCGGGTGCTTCTCCAGGACTTTTTCGATCCCCTCAGGCGCGGCCACCAGCACCAGGGCCCGGATCTCCGTGCTACCGGCTTTCTTGAGCAGGTCGATGGTGGAGATCATGGAACCGCCCGTGGCGAGCATCGGATCCACGATCAGGGCCATGCGCTGGTCCAGTTCGCCCACGAGTTTTTCCAGATAGGTGCTGGCTTCCAGGGTTTCCTCGTTACGGATCTGGCCGACCACGCTGACCCGGGCAACCGGAATCAGGCTGAGTACTCCGTCAAGCATGCCGAGGCCCGCCCGGAGGATGGGGACGATGGTGACCTTTTTGCCGTGGATCTGCTCCACGTTCACCGGGCCGGCCCAGCCTTCGATGGTTTTTTCCTGCAGGTTGAAATCCTTGGTGGCTTCGTAAGTCAGCAGGGCGCCGACTTCCTGTGCCAGTTCACGAAAATTCTTGGTGCTGATGTCCGCGCGGCGCATCAGGCCAAGCTTGTGGCGGATCAGGGGGTGTCGTACCTCGTGGATTGGCATTGGGTCACCTGTGTGTTTGGGATTATCGGATCAAGTTTGACGGATTTGCGCGTAAATGGCGCAAGGATACCGTATCTGGAGGGGCGCGTCAGGTATCATGAAATCCTCGGGGTGATGCTATAAGATGGCAATTTCGGTGGACTGCGTGGCGAGGGGCATGGGTACAATGACAACAGCAAATCCGGTTCAGGTCATTGCGGTATCCGGCGGCAAGGGTGGCACGGGTAAAACCAGTATTTCAGTGAATCTCGCCGTTGCACTGGCGGAAAGAGGTCGGCGGGTGGTGGTTCTGGATGGGGACCTGGGCCTTGGCAATATCGATGTGTCGCTGGGGCTCACCGCCGGTCATACCTTGCAGGACGTTCTGGACGGCGAGTGCGAGCTCAGGGATGTCCTGGTGGAAGGGCCGGGCGGTATCCGCATCGTTCCTGCCCCCTCCGGCAGTCTGCGCATGACCCGGCTTGGTGCCGCGGAATACGCCGGCCTGATCAATGCCTTCAGCGAATTGGGGAATGAAATCGATGTACTGATCATTGATACCGCCTCCGGCGTGTCCGACGCGGTGGTCAGTTTTCTGCGGGCGGCACAGGAACTTTTGCTGGTGGTCTGTAACGAGCCCACCTCCATTACCGACACCTACGCCCTGGTCAAGCTGATGAACCGTGAATACGGAATCAACCGATTTCGTGTACTCGCCAATCAGGTTCGCAACGAGCAGGAGGGGCGGCAGCTTTATGAAAAGCTGATCCGGGTCACCGAGCGTTTTCTGGATGTGGCGTTAGAGTACGTAGGCATGGTGCCCCATGACGAGGCGTTCAGAAAGGCGGTGCAGCGCCAGCGTGCCGTGGTGGAAACGTATCCTCGGGCCCGGGCCTCGCTGGCTATCAAGGCCCTGGCAGAGAAAGTGGACAGCTGGCCGCTGCCGTCCTCTCCCCGTGGCCATGTGGAATTCTTTTTGGAGCGGCTTGTCTGAGCCCGAACGAGATCTGTTCTTGATGGATACTGGTAATGACTAAACTGTACCCGAGGGCCAGCGGGGCCCTGCTTGCCGTTTCCCGTCACGAGTTTGTTGCCTGCTCGGATCTTGCTCCTTCCATC
Organism: Marinobacter sp.; assembly: GCF_046484525.1. Classification (GTDB taxonomy): domain Bacteria; phylum Pseudomonadota; class Gammaproteobacteria; order Pseudomonadales; family Oleiphilaceae; genus Marinobacter. Next base: position 11,522 of record NZ_JAWOIS010000026.1, on the reverse strand, counting down.
ACCGGGCACTCCATCCCCAGAGAGGAAACCGTCCGGCATCTCTTGTCCCTGATGCCGGAAATCGAACCGGACGAGACCGTCATGCATGTTGGCGGAGGCTCCGGCTACCTGACCGCCGTGCTGTCGGAACTGGCGCATCGGGTAATCTATGTGGAGCGCAATCCGGTGGTGGCCGAGGCTGCCCGGGAGCGGTTCTTCCGACTCGGCCACCACAACGTGGATGTGGTGGCAGCCGACATCGAGAGTGCGCCCGAGCCGGACGTGCTTTGCGATCGGGTGCTTTCCACCACCTTCCTGCCCCGGCGCGATGTGGTGCTGCCATTTCTCCGGAACCAGGGGCGGCTGATCTGCCTGGAGGGCAGGGCAGGGCCGGTGCCCAGCCTGGCGATGTTTGAAAAGCAGGGATTCGGCCTGGTCCGGATGCGCACCCTCGGCTGGGTGGATTTCAACCGCAATGCTGAGCAGATCCTGATTGACCTCGGCGTTATCGACGAAAAAGTCCTGGCTGAAGCCAAGAGTGAGGCGGCCAGGACAAATGCGCGGATTCTTGATCTGGTGCGGCGCAAGCTGAACCTGGAAGAGATCGACCTGTACAGGACCCTGGCCCAGCAGCGGGGCATGGTCTTCAAGGAGGCCGACGAGCTGTTGCCGGATCTGCATCCGGCCCTGTTCCGCCGCTTCTCCCGGACCTTCCTGGATCTGTCGCGACTGCTGCCGGTGGCAGAGGCCGACGGCAAGATCACCGTTATCACCGATGATCCCGATGCTCGCACCGATCAGTTGGAGCGCCTGACCCAGAACTCCGTGATCGAATGCCTGCTGGTTACGCCGACGGATTTCCGCAGGGTATGGTCCGCCCTCGACCTGACTGCCCAGGGCAAGCAGTTCGTGGCTGATCATGGCGCCGGCAGTGATGACCGGCATGAGCCTCGGGCCGAGTCCAGCGGTACCCTTGGCGAACATGGTGGCAACAAGCAGGTAAGCCCCTATCTGGTCTCGGTATATGAAGCGATCCTGCTCGATGCAGTGAGCGAGAAGGCCAGCGACATCCACATCGAACAATATGGGGAACGGGTTCGGATCCGCCTCAGGGTGGATGGCGAACTGCACGACCTGCCCCAGTACCAGCTCAGTCCCCGGGAATTGCGAGGCGTGATCAACGTCATCAAGCTGCGGGCCGAGCTCAACATTGCCGAACATCGCCTGCCCCAGGGCGGCCGCTCCCAGTTGAAGCTGGGGGAGGCCTCCTATGACCTCCGGGTCCAGACCCAGCCGTCGCTGCATGGCGAGCACGCGGTTATCCGGTTGCTGCCCCAGACCGGGCGCGCCATGACCATCGCCGAGCTGGGCATGTCCAAGGCCATCGGCGCCCGCTATCAGCGCCTGCTGGATAACCCTGCGGGTCTGGTGCTGGTGGTTGGCCCCACGGGTTCCGGCAAGTCCACCACCCTGTATGCGGGCCTGCAGACTCTGGCGGATGATGGCCGGCGTAAGGTCATCACCGTCGAGGATCCGATTGAATATTCCATCGACAACATCCAGCAGACCCGGGTTCGCTCCGAAATTGGTTTCGGCTTTGCCGATGCCATGAGGGCCTTTGTCCGGGAAGACCCGGACGTCATTCTGGTAGGGGAGATCCGGGACCAGGAAACCGCCCTGGAGGCCATCCGCGCGTCTCAGACCGGTCACGTGGTGTTGTCCACGTTGCACTGTAACGATGCGGTAGATTCCCTGCAGCGCCTCTATGACCTCGGTGTTCACCCCAACTCCATTGCCGGAGAGTTGCTGGCGGTGATCGCTCAGCGGCTGGCCAAGCGAATATGCCGCCATTGCTGTCAACCGGCGGAACCCGATCCTACGATCCTGGCAGAGCTTTTCCCCGAGGGCGTTCCGACGGATTTCCGCTGCTTCGAGGGTGAGGGCTGTGACAAGTGCAACGGTCGGGGGACTCACGGGCGGGTGGGGATTGTCGAATACATGGAGGTGGATTCGGACATCCGTAACGCCATTTCCAGCCAGCCGCCCATCGGCGAGCTGCGCTGGCGGGCCCTGGATGCCGGCCTGGTCACCATGCGTGACAGTGCCCTGGATCATGTAATTGAGGGCGTGATTCCCTTGTCTGAATTGCCGCGTATCCTGCCGAGGGAACGCATGGGACCGGAAGTTCGTGGCGGCCGCAGGAGTACCCGATGACAGCCAGCAAAGCTACACAAAAGAACAAGGCCGCCCAGCGGGAGCCGGCCGAGGTTACCTACGCCGCGGAACTGGAGAAACTTGCGGCCCTCGACGAGGGACCCGTACCGCCGGGTTGGCGCATGTCCCCCCGGTCGGTGGAGAAGTTTGTCATGGGCGACGATGTGCTCGGTATCGAGCGCAAGTTCGTGGCGGACAGGGCCATGGTGGTCCGTATCATCATTTCCCTGTGCACCAGCCGCGGCTGTTTGCTGGTGGGCGAGCCCGGCACTGCAAAGTCCTGGCTTTCCGAGTTGCTGGCCGCTGCGATCTCGGGTGTCTCCACCCTGACCTTGCAGGGCGGGGCGGTCAGTCAGGTCAGCCAGCTGCTGTACAGCTGGAACGAGGCGATCCTCAAGAATGAAGGGCCCTGTCTGAAAGCCATGGTGCCCAGTCCGCTTCTGCGGGGCATGATGGAAGGGCGTCTGGTGCGCTTCGAGGAGATTGCCCGCTGCCCCCAGGCGCTGCAGGATGCCCTGTTGTCGGTGTTGTCGGACCGGGTGGTGGTGATCCCGGAATTGGCTGGAGAAGAGGGCGTGATCCTGGCGCGGGAAGGGTTCAACGTGGTCGCCACCTCTAACAGCATCGACGAGGGTGTGCATGCCATGAGCGCCGCCCTCAAGCGCCGAATGGATTTCGAGGAAATCCGGCCGATCCGCAACCTGGCCGATGAGCTGGATGTGGTGGTCAGGGAAGTGCGCAAGGCCAATACCGCCGCCGGTGTTTCCGTGGAGCCGGACCCTCGAGTGCTTGAGGTACTGGTGACCATGTTCCATGAACTGCGCAATGGCCAGACCCTCGACGGCCGCAGTACCGATCGCCTGGCGGGCGCCGCATTGTCCACGGCGGAAGCGGTGGCGGTAGCCCACGCCGCCAGCCTGAACGCCTGGTATTACGGCGGTGACGCAATGACGGTGGAGCAGCTGATGCACCATATCATCGGTTCTGCGCTCAAGGACCAGCCGGAGGATCGCCGGCGTCTGCGGCATTACTTCGACACGGCAGTGGCCACCCGGGAAGGGGACAGCTGGAAGCAGGCCTGGGCGCTGCGTTCGCTGATCCAGTAGTCAGGCTGCATCGACCTTTTGTGGCAAATTGATGCGCGGCAAGAGTAATCCGGAAAACCTTTGGTTATAATACGCGCCGCCGGCAATCCCTGCCGCCAACGATGTCTGCACCCGCCGTGTCAGTCATGAATACACCCGGTGCCGCAAAATGCGCATCGCCTGGATTCGGGGCCCTGATGTCTGAGCCGTTACTACAGGCTGTCAATCTCCAGTGTGAACGGGATGAGCGGATGCTGTTCCGTGATCTTTCCTTCTCCGTGTTGCCGGGTACCGTTACCCGCGTTGAGGGCCCGAACGGCTCAGGCAAGACAACCCTTCTGCGCATCCTTGCCGGCCTGAATGATGCCTGGTCCGGTGATCTTTACTGGTGTGGCCAGCCCAGGGCGGGGCAGCGCGAGAGCTTCCTGCGCAACATGCTTTATCTTGGCCACCGGCCGGGTATCAAGCCACTGCTTACCCCCATGGAAAATCTTCGGGCCTTGATGGCCTGCCGACACCCGGTCTCTGATGAGGTGCTGTCCCAGGCGCTGGAGGGAACCGGGCTGGCGGGTTACCAGAACGTGCCGTGCCGCAACCTGTCCGCCGGCCAGCAGCGACGGGTGGCGCTGGCACGGTTGCTTGTTGCGGATGAGCCCCTGTGGCTGCTGGATGAGGTATTCACGGCGATCGATGCCGACGGGGTCAGAGCGATCGAGGCATTATTGCAGCAGCGTGCGGCGGAAGGAGGTGCTGTTGTGGTCACAACCCACCATGACCTGGCGCTGCCCGGTATGCAGCGCATCGTGCTCGGGGGAGGGCAGGCGGATGACGAGTAATCCCGTTCGTGTGCAGCCGGTCAGGGAGAGTGTCGGTGTTGCCGGTGCCATGAAAGCGGTATTTCTGCGCGATATGAAGGTGGCTTTCCGTCAGCGCCAGGATCTGCTGAATCCCCTGCTGTTTTTCGTGATGGTGGTAACCCTGTTCCCACTCGGGGTTAGCCCGGAAGTGTCATTCCTGCGGGAGGCGGGAGCAGGTATCCTGTGGGTGGCGGCTCTGTTGTCGGTATTGTTGTCCCTGGACCATCTGTTTCGGCATGACTTTGACGACGGGACACTGGAGCAGTTGGTACTGCAGCCGCAGCCACTGTTTCTGCTGGTGCTGGCGAAGACGCTGGCGCACTGGATGCTGACCGGGCTGCCGCTGGTGATCCTGACGCCCGTGCTGGGCGTTATGGTGCATCAGCCGGGGAACTCTATCGGCATTCTGTGTCTAACGCTTCTGATCGGTACGCCCGTGTTGAGTCTGATCGGTTCCATTGGTGCGGCGTTGACGCTGGGATTGCGATCGGCCGGGGTGCTCTTGTCCCTGCTGATCATTCCACTGTACATTCCGGTCCTGATATTCGGAACCGGAACAGTGGCCGCCGCGTCCGAGGGGGCTCCGGTCGGGGCCTACCTGGCGTTAATGGGAGCATTCCTGGTTCTGGCCTTCACGCTGGCTCCGTTTGCTTCGGCATCAGCACTGAAAATCAGTATGTCCAATAGCTAGGGAGCCTCTAATTAACTCCGGATCGCCTCTGCGAGCCCTGAGAGCTGCAGATGCAAGCCAGAGGCGATCCGGAGTTAATCAGAGGCTCCCAACAAATTAGGTAACGGGTTAACGGGTACCAATCCATGTGGCAATTTTTTCATAAGCTGGGCTCGCCCAAATGGTTCTACGGGATTGCGACCCGTCTGATGCCCTGGCTACTGGTCTCCGGTGCACTGCTGCTGTTGGCAGGTATTGTCTGGGGTCTGGCGTTCGCTCCCAAGGATTATCTGCAGGGTAACAGCTACCGGATTATCTTCATTCACGTGCCGACCGCATTCCTGGCCCAGTCGATCTACATCATGATGGCCGTGGCGGCGGTCGTTACCCTGGTATGGCGCATGAAGCTGGCCGATGTGTTCGTCAAGGCGGTAGCCCCGGTCGGCCTGGTACTCACATTCCTAGCCCTGTTCACCGGTGCGGTCTGGGGCAAGCCCACCTGGGGCACCTGGTGGATCTGGGATGCCCGGCTGACCTCCATGCTGATCCTGCTGTTCCTGTATGGCGGGGTGATTGCGCTGGACCGGGCCATCAATGACGAGAAGTCCGCTGCCCGGGCCGTGGCCGTGCTGGTGCTGGTTGGTGTGGTTAATATTCCCATCATCAAATACTCGGTGGAATGGTGGAATACGCTGCACCAGCCCGCCACCTTCAAGCTTACAGAGAAGCCCTCCATGCCCGCGGAAATGTGGGTGCCGCTGCTGTTATCGGTACTGGGGCTTTATCTGATTTTCGGATGGCTGGCCTGCCTCCGGATGCAGACGGAGATCATGGTCCGTGAACAGCGGACCCGGTGGGTGAAAGATCTGGTAATGGCGGGGAGGCACTGATCCATGGCGTTTGATTCACTCTCCGCGTTTATTGCAATGGAAGGCCACGGCCCCTACGTGTGGACCTGCTACGGTGTGTTTCTCGTATTGATGGTCGGACTGATGGTCTGGTCGCGGCACCGGCGGAGCGTAATGATGGAAGCCTGCCGCAGGAATTATGAGCGCCAGGACCAGGGCCAGCAGCGGGCAGCGCGACCGGCCGCCACATTCACCCGAGTTGAAGTTTCCCAGGACTGACAAGCAGGTTAAACATGCACCCGATCCGTAAAAAACGGCTGACCATTGTTCTCTTTCTTCTTGCCGGTATCGGCGTTGCGGTGGCGTTGACCGCCTACGCTCTGCGGCAGAACATCAACCTGTTCTACGATCCCTCGCAGATTGCTGCCGGTGAGGCGCCCCGGAATGTGCGCATCCGCGCTGGCGGGATGGTCGAGGAGGGGTCGGTGATTCGTGACCCGGACAGTCTGAAGGTGGTATTCCGTGTCACCGATTTCAATTCCTCGGTGCCGGTGGAGTACACGGGTATCCTGCCGGACCTGTTTGCCGAGGGGCAGGGTGTGGTTGCCATGGGCAAGATTGATGGTCAGGGCCGGTTCGTCGCGGATCAGGTGCTGGCCAAGCACGACGAGAATTACATGCCACCGGAGGTGGCCGATGCCCTGGAAAAAGCCTCCAAGGGGCAGCACAAGGCGGGCGAAACCGTCCAGCCACAGTCGTATTGACCCAAACCTCCCAGCTTGAATAGGGGATACTGATGTTTCCGGAACTCGGACAGTTTGCACTGATTCTTGCGCTGTTGCTGGCAGTGCTCCTCTCCGTTGTGCCCCTGGCCGGATCGGTGACCGGCCGGGACAACCTCCAGGCATTTGCCCGGCCCCTGGCGTCGGGTATGTTTGTGTTTATTGCCATGGCCTTCGGCCTGCTGACTCACGCCTTCCTGACCGACGATTTTTCGGTGGCCTATGTGGCCAACAACAGCAACAGTATGCTGCCCTGGTTCTACAAGTTCAGTGCGGTCTGGGGTGGCCATGAAGGCTCGCTGCTGCTGTGGATCCTGATGCTGTCAGGCTGGACCATGGCGGTCGCGATATTCAGCCGCCGACTGCCAACGGTGATGATTTCCCAGGTGCTGTCGGTGCTGGGCATGGTTGCTGTCGGCTTCCTGTTGTTTATCATCGTCACCTCCAACCCCTTTGACCGGCTGTTGCCCAACGTGCCGGCTGATGGCGCGGATCTCAACCCCTTGCTGCAGGACATCGGTCTGATCATGCACCCGCCGATGCTGTACATGGGCTATGTGGGCTTCTCCGTTGCGTTTGCCTTTGCCATCGCCGCGCTGATCAACGGCCGGCTGGATGCTGCCTGGGCACGTTGGTCCCGGCCCTGGACTACCGTAGCCTGGGCGTTCCTGTCTATCGGTATCGCGCTCGGTAGCTGGTGGGCCTACTACGAACTCGGCTGGGGCGGCTGGTGGTTCTGGGATCCGGTGGAAAATGCTTCACTGCTGCCCTGGCTGTCCGGTACCGCGCTGATGCATTCGCTGGCGGTCACTGAAAAGCGCGGTGTGTTCAAGAGCTGGACCGTGCTGCTGGCAATTGTCACCTTTGCGTTGAGCCTGTTGGGTACTTTCCTGGTGCGTTCCGGCGTGCTGACCTCCGTCCATGCCTTTGCGTCGGACCCGGAGCGGGGCAAGTTCCTGCTCATGTTGCTCGCGGTAACCATGATTGCCAGTCTGGCGCTGTATGCTTTCCGGGCCCCCGTGGTACATGTGCGCGCCCGTTATGGTTCGCTGTCCCGGGAAATCTTTCTCCTGTTGAATAATGTGTTGCTGGTGTCAGCGACCTTGTTGGTGGCGATCGGGACCCTGTATCCGCTGGTTCTGGATTACCTGGAACTGGGTAAACTGTCCATCGGTGAGCCGTTCTTCAACCTCACCTTCAGCCCGCTGGCGGTGGCGGCCGGCCTGCTTCTGGGTGCCGGTATCTTCTCCCGCTGGAAGAAAACCGACGGCGGCTGGCTGGGTCGCAAGCTGCTCTGGCCTCTTACAATCAGTATCGTGGCGAGCACCGCGGTGATCATCGGTTATGGCGGATTCAAGCCATGGGCATTTGCCGGCGTCTTTACTGCCATGTGGGTCACTGTAGCCACCTTCTGGGACCTTTGGGACAAGTCATCTTCCCGCAAGGGTCGACTCCACGGCCTTAAACGTCAATCCCGCAGTTACTGGGGGATGGTGCTGGGGCACCTGGGGCTTGCCATGGTGATGGCCGGTGCCACGGTGGTTTCAAACTACGGCATCGAACGGGATGTACGGATGACCCCGGGTGACGTCGCCACCGTGGGCGACTACCAGTTCGTATTCACTGACATCGGTGAGCGTCGTGGCCAGAACTTCACCGCCCAGTATGGTGGCTTTGATGTGATGCTCGACGGCGAGAAGGTTGCCGAATTGCATCCTGAGAAGCGTCAGTACAGTGTGGGCATGAGCGTCATGACCGAGGCGGATATCGACGCAGGCCTGTTCCGGGATATCTTCGTGGCAATCGGTGAACGTCTCACAGATGACGCCTGGGCCATCCGCCTGCAGTATAAGCCCCTGGTCCGCTGGCTCTGGCTCGGCGCCCTGGTGATGGCGATCGGTGGCTTCCTCGCCGTATCTGACAAGCGCTACCGGATCCGGGATCGCGCCGATGAGCGGGTTCCGCGGAACGCCCGGCCTGCTGGTGGGGTTAAAGGTGAAGCGGAGGCCTTGTCATGAAGCGCTTCCTGTTGTTCGTGCCATTGCTGGTGGCCCTGGTACTGGGTGTGGTTCTGTTTGCCGGCATCGGCAAGGACCCGACCAAACTCGAGTCCGCACTGATTGGCAAGCCGGTGCCCGAGTTTTCCCTGGCGGATCTCCATAACCCGGGGGCGACGCTGGACCGCAGCCTGTTCCGCGGCGAGGTTTCCCTGCTCAATGTCTGGGGGACCTGGTGTCCGTCCTGTCGCGATGAGCACGATGACCTGATGTGGCTGGCGAATGAGAAAGGTATCAACATTATTGGCCTGAACTACAAGGACAAGCGCGAGGATGCCCTGGTCTGGCTCGACCGCCTGGGTGACCCCTACCGAACAACCATCTATGACCCCAAGGGTACCCTGGGCTTCGATCTGGGCGTTTATGGGGCTCCGGAGACCTTCGTGATTGATGCCGAAGGCGTGGTCCGATACCGCCATGTCGGTGTGGTCAACCCGAAAGTGTGGGAAGAAATGTTGCTGCCGGTGATCGAAGAAGCACGGGGTAACAGCTGATGATGCGATTCGTACTCGCAACCCTGTTCGTGCTGACTGCAGGCCTGGTGCAGGCGGAAGTCGCCGCTGTCTATGATTTCGATACCCGTGAACAGGAAGTGCGTTATCAGAACCTGATTGCCGAACTGCGGTGCCCGAAGTGCCAGAACCAGAATATCGCCGATTCCAACGCACCCATCTCGCAGGATATGCGTAACGAGGTGTACCGGATGATGCAGGCCGGTGCCAGCAACGAGGAGATTGTCGATGCGCTGGTTGCACGGTTTGGCGAATTTGTCCGGTACAAGCCGGAACTGGACAGTCGCACCTTCCTGTTGTGGGCGACACCGGCCATTGCTGTCTTTGGTGGCCTGCTTGTTGTCGCTGGCGTGGTTATCCGTGCCCGGCGCAGTGAACGGCAGGCAACCGGCCTGAGCGCGGAAGAGCGCGCCCGCGCCGAGCAGATCCTGGCAGACCAGGACGAGACCCGCGACCGCTGAGCGCTCGCCTGAACCGATCGAATCCATTTCCAATGCAGTGACGATATCTCCATGACCGATACTTTCTGGATTGCCGCGACGGTACTGACCATTATCGCCCTGGCTTTTGTGCTTTCCCCGGTGCTGTTCCAGCGCGCCAATGCCCGTGCCCGGGCGGATATCCGTAACCAGAACCTGATGGCCTACCGGACCCGGATGAAAGAGCTCGATGACGAGTTCGAGGCCGGTATTCTGGATGAGGACAACTACCGGCAGCTGAAAGAGGAACTGGCAGGTTCCATGCTCGATGATGTTCCTGAATCAGAGCAGCCCCGTCTGGCAGTGCCCGGACGCAAGAGTGCCATTGCGGTGGCTCTTGTCTCGGTCCTGGTTTTGCCAGGTGCGGCCTACTACCTGTACCAGGAATGGGGCGCCATGGATCGGGTTGAACAGTATGTTGCCATGCAACAGATGCAACAGACCGATGCCGGTCGTCAGGCACAGATGACAGATCTGGTGGCGCAGTTGCGAGACAGGCTCGAGGCCGCTCCCGACAACCCCGATGGCTGGGCCATGCTGGGACAGAGTTACATGCGCCTGGAACAGTACCAGGAGGCCGCCTGGGCATTCCGTCAGCTCGCCAAGGTGGTGCAGGACAATGACCAGGCAGAGGCGGTAGCTCTGGGGCTGTCCGCGCAGGCGCTGTTCTTCGACAGTCAGGGCGCGATGACGGAAGTTGTCACCGAGGCGATCCGCAAGGCCCGTGCCCTGAATCCGGATGAAGTCAACGCACTGGGGCTGCTCGGGATCAATGCCTTCAGTCAGCAGAACTACCGCGAGGCCATTGAGTACTGGGAGCGGATCGTGACTGTAGCGCCGGATCACCCGCAGATCGGCTCCATCCGGGGTGGCATCAACGAGGCCTATAACCGTCTGGGTGAAACACCGCCCGAGGTGCAGGCTCCCGCTGATGCCGGTGGCCCCGGTGTGACCGTCGAAGTCGCCCTGGCAGACGCATTCCGGGGCCAGGTGCCCGCCGATACCACCCTGTTCGTATTTGCCCGCGAGGCAGGTAACCCGAACGGTCCGCCTCTGGCCGTAGCACGCCTGACCGCAGGCGATCTGCCGGCGACCCTGCGCCTGGATGACGGTGACTCCATGTCGCCACAGATGAAAATCTCCGGCGTTGGCGAGGTGCTGGTGACGGCCCGCCTCAGTCGGTCCGGTAGTGTCCAGGCCAGTGCCGGCGACTGGCAAGGCAGTGTTGACGAGCCTGTTGCTGTATCCGGCGAGGATGCTGACTCGGTCCGGCTGGTCATCGACCAGCAACTGACCAACTGATCCTCCGGGCAGCCAGCGCCGGTCAGGCCGACAGATTGTCCGGATAGAGGGGGCGCAGGCCGTCCCCGACGGCGGTCTTCGGTTTCCGGCGCCGAACCTGTTCCAGGGCCCTGACCAGCGCCTGCCGGTTTGTCCCGCCAGGCTCACTTCGCCCTTGCCCCGCAAACAGCTCCGCCTGCAAGTGTTCCAGTTCGGTGGCCAGGGTGTCATCTCCCAGAAACTTCACGACATCCCCGGCGGTGTGGAACAGCTGATCCGGATGCCGATGCTGCATCCACCGGATCAGGAAATGGGGTGTTTCCGCGGATCCCTTCCTGGCGGCGATGATGAGTTGGTCAAACAAAGCCTGCTCGTTGCCGTCGCCCTCATGGGGTGCGGGCCGTTCATGCGCCCCACGGCCATTCCTTCCGGACCACCACCAGCCAGCCACAGTGGCAGCCCAGGCGACTGCCAGGGCCAGACTGACCCAGGGCCAGACCGAGTCAGTTGCTTCCGGCGAACTACCAGGCTCCGGCTCGCTGGCCGTGCTGGTTGTTGTGGAACCGTCCGCAGGCGGTTGCGGGGAGGGTGGCACGGCGGCGCCGGTATCGGTTACTGACAGGGTCCGGGCAGGAATCATCGCGACCTGCTGGCTGTCGGTGTTGGTGTCCCACCAGGCAATCCTGATCTCCGGTAACGTCATCTCACCGGCTTGCACGGGGACCAGCGCGATGGTCTGTTCCAGGGTGGAGATCAAT
>NZ_JAWOIS010000059.1:0-89337 GCF_046484525.1 Marinobacter sp. | reverse complement strand
GGTCAGCGCAAAGGCGACCACGGCGAAATGATCAGAGGGGAAGTCACCGACACGGGCGGTGAACTGCAGTCCGCTTGCCTGGGGCATGTCTTCAGTCCTTGAAGGGTTGACTCGGTCCGTTGAATCGGTGCGGGTAATGTGCCATCGGATCCTTGATGGGGGTGCCCGCGAAGTTGGAGAAGGTACCAGCGGTTTGGGAGAAAATCCAGAGTTGGGGGGATGGGATTGAAGTTGGGGTCAGATGGACGAGTTCATCAGACCCCTGAGCACAGTGGGTTTGAAGATGGGGTCAGATGAAAGCTTTCATCAGACCCCTGAGCATGGCCTTGGGGTCTGAAGAAAGCATTCTTCTAACCCCGGGTTTCCCCCGGACTTGGAGACGTGAACTTGGAATCGGAATGGTGGAGCAGTTATGGGGTAATCTGACGCGCTTCTGGTACCCAAAGGACAGGAAACCATAATGAAAAGCCACGGAGTCGGCTATATCTGCCACGTATTGTTGAATCACTACCTATCGAGCATCGTCGCCCTCTCGTTTTTAGCCGCTCTCATGCTGATGCAATCAGGGTGCGCTATGACGATGACAAACACCTTTGACGTTATTGGTGAAAGAACTCAGGAAGGAGAGGTTATCCACCTGTCTGGTTCAGAATCGGCACGGATCCCCGTTACCGAATTCGAATACAGAATGGATGACAATTTTTTCTACGCACTCGAGTGGAAGTCGCACATCTCCAGACAAGAATTCAAGCACGTCGGGGATGCAATTCTCCCCGTCCAGAAACTAACCCCGGAATGGCAACCGGTAACCGCCAGCATCAACGACAAATCAGTTGAAGTTGAAGCCCGAATGTACAAAACGGAGGCGGGGTACCACCTGGTACAAATCCGCAGGGATTACCAGCTTTGGTACGCCTACCCGGCGGATGCTGTCGCTTATACGCTGATGCCCATTGACCTGGTCAAAAACTCAGTCATCACCGGGACCCTAATCCACCTTTACGGATTTTTGAATCTTGTGACGCCATGACTACGGGAATTCACGGGCTGTGTGGTGAACCGGCTGAGTGCCGGTGAGCCTGTCTGGGCCGAAGTCGAGAAAACACTGGAAATTGCGTGGGAAACCCAGAGTTGGGCTTGAAGATGGGGTCAGATGAAAGCTTTCATCAGACCCCTGAGCATCTGCCCCCTGTTTGGTTGGAGAGCCAGACGCTTTGGTAGGGCTTTAGGGTGATGCTGCCGGAGAGGTCATCGATGGCCATTCCGGAGATCAGGTCGACCCAGTGATCGGTGCCGATGAGGTTGATGTCACTCAGGGCCACCTGCTGCACTTCGTTGCTGATATTGTGGATGCAGAACACGGACTGGTCGCGGCGCATACTCTGGCGCCAGAAGCCGAAGATCTGCAGGCCCAGGTGGAGGGTGAACTGGGTGGCGTTGGGGTGGAAGGCGGCTTGGCCGCGGCGGATGCCGATCAGGCGCTTGAGTTCGTGGTAGACCTTGCTGTGGTGGCACAGCGGGTTTTCCAGCTCTTCCTCCAGTTTATCCAGCTGCCACTGCCCGCGGTTGATGGATCTCAGTCGGCCGGTGTTCTCCACCCTGGCATAATCATTTTCCGTGCCCAGAAGGCTGTGGATGTAGAAAGCCGGAATCCCCTCCAGTGCCAGCATGATGGTGTGCGCACACAGGAAGCGCTGCAGCTGACAGTGATCCGCCCCGCCCTCCGCTGTGCCTTTCAGGGCGTCCCACAGCGCGATGTTGATCTCATAAGGCTGGTCGCGGCCATCGGCGGTGCGGCGGTAGGACACCCTGCCGCCGAATGACTCCATGGTATTGATCAGGCGCTGTTTCTCGTCGTCCTCCAGCAGCCCGTCCGTCGGCCGCATACCGATGCCGTCGTGGGAGGCGATAAAGTTCAGGTAGGTGGTTCCCATCTGCGCCGGTGGCATGCTCATGAGCCAGGTCTTGAGATGCCGGCAATTCCCCGTCACAAGCGTATTGATCAGCAGTGGCGGCAGGGAGAAGTTGTAGATCAAATGCGCTTCGTTGGCGTTCCCGAAATAGGTTAGGTTCTCGCGATTGGGCACGTTGGTTTCCGTGATCACCACCGCTTTCGGCGTATGGTGCTCGATGAGAAGTCGCAGAATCTTGATCAGCTCGTGGGTCTGCTGAAGGTGAATGCAGGGCGTGCCGGGTTCTTTCCAGAGAAACGCCACGGCATCGAGCCTGAACATCACCACGCCATGGTCCAGGTATTGTTTGATGATGCCGGCAAACTCGATCAGCACCCTGGGATTGGCGAAATTCAAATCCACCTGGTCCTCACTGAAGGTACACCAGACGTACCGCTCGCCATCCTCGGTCTGCACCGGGGTCAGCAATGGCGAGGTTCTGGGCCGTACCACGGCACTCAGATCGTCTTTCGGGTTTCCCTCAAAGAAATAATCCTTGCCCGGATCCACCCGCTTGCGGAAGTTCTCGAACCAGCGGCTTCGCGCGGACATGTGGTTGATCACCAGATCCGCCATCAATTTGAAGTCGCCGGCAATCTTCTCGACATCACTCCAGGAGCCATGGGACTCGTTCACCGCCAGGTAGTCCATGACTGAAAAGCCATCGTCGGAGCTGTATGGAAAGAACGGCAGGATGTGGACCGCCGAAACCGCCTCGGCCAGACAACCCGTCAGGAACCGGTGCAAGGTCTGCAGCGGTTTCTCACCTTCCCGCTGGACGGTATCGGCATAGGTGATCAGGACAATATCCGACTCGTCCCAGTTGTTCTGGTGTGCTGGTGGCGGCTCCCGGTTCAGGGCCAGCTCCATGGTGCCCAGCAGCTGCTCCGCCAGGAAATCGCAGTCCAGTTCCGGGTACACCACCTCCAGCATGCCGACCAGTTTGGTCTTGAGGGGCTGGCTCATGGCCGGTACTCCTCGTTATCCAGCTCCACCGCTTCCAACAATTGCTCCTTGATGTCCGGAAGGGCACTGGTGACGCGGTTCCAGCTCGGGATGAACGGCGTGTCCATAGGGTTATCCAGGAAGTACGACCCGGCCCGCATCACGTTTTGGGCGAACAACTCCACCGCCTTCTCTTCCTTGTGACGGTCGAACGTCAGGCCGTTCATGACGGCGTCATTCTGGTAGGTCTCCACGAAATCCAGGGCAATCCGGAAGTAAGTGGCCTTGATGGTTCGGAATTTCTCATTGGAGAAGATTTCGCCGTTCGTCGCCAGTTTCCGGAACAGGGCCTTGGCAATGTCCACACTCATCTTGGACAGACCCCGACTGGCATCTTCCGGGGACAGTTCCTGGTGCTTGTGATCGTAGGTATCAGCGATGTCCACCTGGCACAGCCGGTTGGTGGCGTAGTTGCGCTTCATCTCGGACAGTACGCCGATCTCCAGGCCCCAATCACTGGGAATACGCAAGTCATTGATGACGTCGGTGCGGAACGAGAACTCGCCGGCCAACGGGTAGCGATAGCTGTCCAGGTAATCCAGGAAATCGCTGGGGCCACAGACTTTCTTCAGGGCCCGGATCAACGGGGTCACCAGCAGGCGGCTGACCCGGCCATTCATTTTCGAATCCGCCACCCGGGCGTAGTAACCCTTGCAGAACATATAGTTGAACGCGGGGTTGGCCACCGGGTAAATCAGGCGGGCCACCAGGTCCCGGGAATAGGTCAGGATGTCACAATCGTGCAGGGCCACGGACTTGCTGACACCGGAGGCCAGCACATAACCAAAGCAGTACCAGACGTTCCTGCCCTTGCCCATCTCGGTCGGCGCCAGGTTCTGCTCCCGCAGTTTGAGGTCCAGGGCGCGCAGGCGCGGGCCATCGTTCCAGAGTACCTTGAACTCCTGGGGCAGCACGGAGAAATACTCGAGCGCATGCCGGTATTGCACTTCATCGGCGCGATCCAGCCCGATGACGATCTGATCGAGGTAAGGCACCTTCGCCAGTTCACTGACGATGTTTTTCAGCGCGGGCCCCTCCAGTTCCGAATACAACGAGGGAAGGACGAGGGACATCGGTCGGGCCTTGCGGAAGCTCATCAGCTCCGCTTCCATCTCCTCGACCGGCCGACGGACCAGGTTATGCAGGGTTGTCACTATGCCGTTCTGGTAAAAGTCGCCCATGGCGGCTCTCCTCTTTAATACCCGTACTCAAGCAACAGGTTGAGTACACAGTCATTCCAGCCTTCGGGGCCAGATCTGAGGGAGCGTATGGGCCGGCGGTCTGACGGCAGCTGGACACTCTCGCTGTTGACGCCCCGGATCACCACCGGGACATCGGAAGCCTCCAGCATGCCCTGGTCATTCGGGCTGTCACCCAGTGCGATGGCCAGTACCGGTTCGCTGCCATAGCGCTCCTGGTATTGACCGAGCAAGAAACGGGCCCCATCGGCCTTATCAAAGATCCCCATGGCGTGCCAGAAGCGGCCACCCTGCACCAGGCGGAGGTTGTCAGCGGCCAGCGAGGCCTCGAATTGGCGCAGCTCATCCTCGGTACCTTCCCAGATCAGCGGCTCGGTGCCATGGCGTTGCATCGCCCGTGAAGCCGCGGTGACATCCAGGCCCGTGAGATCCGACAACTCTTCGGCTGACATGTCCTCGAAGCCCCGAAAACGTGCACCGGCGGCCCGCAACCGGCCCAGGGCCGCCAACACCACCGCCCGGGATGCGCCAAAATTCACCACCTGTTCCGAGGAATTGCCGAAAGTGCCGGCCGGAATCACCACAGCTGCACCGTTTTCGATAATGTAGGGATCGCCGTTGCCCAGTTCGTTCCGGAGTATCGCGATCTCCGCAGCGGTCTTGCTGGAGTTGAGGACCAAGGGTATTCCGGCCGCTTTTACCCTGGCCAGAGCGGGCCGGGCGGCCTCCCAGGAATAGTCCTCGTGGTCGAGCAATGTGCCATCGAGATCGGTAAACAGAATCAGGTGGGGCCTGGGCATGGTATTTCCTCGCTTGGGGTTGCTAACTGGCGGCCGAAGGCTCCCTGAACTGAGGGGCCTCCAGTGAATGGTCCGCACCGACCGGAATCAGGACATCGGCCCGGCCCGGCATTTCCCGGAGGCAATGCTCGGTTACGCGCTGGTAGTGCATGATGAATCGGGCTACCTCTTCGTCTGACATGATGCGCAACGATGGGGCACTGGCATCGCCGCCGCCCTGTCCTGGTGCGTTGCTGAGGCGCGCCGCCAGCTTGTGTTCCTGCAAGGTGCGCCACTCCAGAACGCACTCCATGGACGGCGCCTTGAGCATCACCAGCAAATCAAGCCGGTCAAACAACGCCCGGTAGCTGTCTTTCAGGCATTCATTCACATAGCTGCGCCAGGTGGCATGAGGATCCTCCTCGGCTTCCAGGGTGTTGACCGGCCGGGCCAGCGCTTCTTCGGGTTCCGGCGCAGCCCCCAGGCACCAGCCCTCCACCAGGATGACCTCCGCCGGGCCTTCGAATACCGGCCACTGGTTCCGGGGCGCACGGTCATCCCGAGCCTTGTCGAAGGCGGGAATTGCGGTCTTGTCACCGGGTTTTGCGGCGAGGAGTTGGTCGATCACCTTCTGGCCCAGGGACACATCGTGGGTGCCCGGCACACCGCGGGTGATGAACAACGGGTGCACGAGTCCGGCAAGTCTCTGCCGCTCCGCTCTGGTAAGGTAGATATCATCAATGGAGAAGCTGGCTGTGGCCGTGCGATGGTGGCGGCTCAGGATTTCTTTGAGGAACAAGGTCAGGGTTGATTTCCCGGTGCCCTGGGCCCCATGGATACCAATAAGTACCGGCCGCCCCAGCCGTTGCCGGAGTTCGAGAATCCGGTGCGCCAGGGGCAGAATGGTCTGTTCGACGGTGTGTCCGTATGAGCAAGGCAGACCTTCCTGGCTGATCAGGGTCTCAATGGTGATGTTGAGTTCGTTTACAGACACGGTGGTTTCCTGAATTGGTTTGAATTAAAAGCAGCAGAATCTGTACCAACTGAGAGTATACGCATTGTATGAATGACGCAGGTTTCCGGATCGAACATCGCTACCTGGAGCTTCCGGACAGTTTTTACACCCGGGTACAGCCAAAGCCGCTCACCAACGCCAGAATGGTTACCTTTAACCATGAACTGGCGCGCCAGATGGGCTTTCATGTGAGCTCGGCAGAAGAATGGACCGGCGTTGGGGCCGGCACGCAGCTACTGGAAGGCATGGACCCGGTGGCCATGAAGTACACTGGCCACCAGTTCGGCATGTACAACCCGGAACTGGGAGACGGCCGCGGCCTGCTGCTGTGGGAGACTGTCGGCCCCGATGGCCAGCGCTGGGACTGGCATCTCAAGGGCGCCGGCACCACGCCCTACTCCCGCTTCGGCGATGGCCGGGCTGTATTGCGCTCCACCATCCGGGAGTACCTGTGCAGCGAGGCCATGCATTTCCTGGGCATCCCCACGACCCGGGCCCTGTTTATGGTCAGCGCCGGGGACCCGATTCGCCGAGAAACCATTGAGACTGCCGCCGCGCTGATGCGGGTGGCCGGGAGCCATATCCGCTTCGGCCACTTCGAATTCGCCGCCCATCATGAGGGGCCGGAAGCGGTGAAGTCTCTGATCGAACATGTGATCGCCCTGCACTTCCCGCACCTGATCGACCTGCCGGAGGACGAGCGCCACACCCGCTGGTTCGAGGAAGTGGTTGAAAGATCCGCCCGTCTGATCGCCGACTGGCAGGCGGTGGGCTTCTGCCATGGCGTGATGAACAGCGACAACATGTCGATCATCGGTGATACCTTTGACTACGGGCCCTACGCCTTCCTCGACGACTTCGACGCCGGCTATATCTGCAACCATACTGACCAGGAAGGCCGCTACGCCTACAACCGCCAGCCCCAGGTCGGCTTTGTGAACTGCCAGTACCTGGCCAATGCGTTGTTGCCGGTGATGGACGAAGACAGCGTCCGCCGGGGGCTGAGGCGTTACGAGGTGATCTATAACGAACGATTCCTGCAGAACATGCGTGACAAGCTTGGTCTGGCCGAACCGGATGACTCCGACCTCAGCCTGATCATGGAAACGTTCAGCATGCTCCACGAACACCACGTCGACTACACCCGTTTCTTCCGGGGCCTCTCCAACCTCTACGACAAAGGCCACGACCCGGTGCGCGACCTGTTTGTGGACCGCAGCGTGGCCGATGAATGGATCGAGCGCTACGAACAACGCCTGCAAAAAGAAACCCGCGCCCACGACGAACGGGAATACGCCATGCGCAAGGTGAACCCGAAGTACATCCTGAGGAACTACCTGGCCCAGCAGGTGATTCTGGAGGCTCAGAACGGGGATTATCAGCCGATGGAGGAGTTATTGGAGGTGCTCAGGCGGCCGTTTGATGAGCAGCCGGAGTTTGAGAAGTATGCAGCGCTGCCGCCGGATTGGGGGAAGCATTTGAATATCAGCTGTTCCAGCTGAGGGGTCATGCACAGGGGTCTGAAGAACTCCGTTCTTCTGACCCCAACTTAAGCCAAACTCCAAAACTAAAAAGGGGTCAGATGAAAGCTTTCATCAGACCCCGGAGTCGACGCCAAGCAAAGGGGTCTGAAGAACTCCGTTCTTCTGACCCCAACTTCAAGCCCTTAAACCGCCTTGGCAGCAATAATCTTGTCATGCCACTCCACCGGCCCGGTCTGGTGCACGGAGCTGCCCCGTGAATCCACCGCCACGGTCACCGGCATGTCTTCCACCTCGAATTCATAGATGGCTTCCATACCCAGCTCTTCAAAGGCCACCACCTTGGCTCCCTTGATCGCCTTGGACACCAGGTAAGCAGCACCACCCACGGCCATCAGGTACACCGCGCCATACTCCTTGATCGCGTCGATGGCCACCTGGCCGCGCTCGGCTTTGCCGATCATGCCGGTAAGGCCGGTTTTCGCGAGCATGGTGTGGGTGAACTTGTCCATGCGGGTCGCGGTCGTCGGGCCTGCGGGGCCAACCACTTCTTCGCGTACCGGATCCACCGGGCCTACGTAGTAGATGAAGCGGCCTTTGAGATCCACCGGCAGTTCCTCACCTTTCTCGATCATGTCCACCATCTTCTTGTGGGCGGCGTCACGGCCGGTCAGCATCTTGCCGGACAGCAGAACGGTCTCACCCGGCTGCCATTCCTTCACGTCTTCCGGAGTAACGGTATCCAGGTTCACGCGGCGTACGTTCTCACCCACTTCCCAGGTGATCTCCGGCCAGTCGTCCAGGCTCGGCGGGGTCTGCAGGGACGGACCGGTGCCGTCCAGGGTGAAGTGCGCATGGCGCGTGGCCGCGCAGTTCGGGATGATCGCCACTGGCTTGTTGGCGGCGTGGGTCGGGTAATCCTTCACTTTCACGTCCAGCACGGTGGTCAGGCCGCCGAGGCCCTGGGCACCGATACCCAACTCGTTCACTTTCTCAAACAGCTCGAGACGAAGCTCTTCGGCGCGGTTGGAAGCGCCGCGCGCCTGCAGATCGTGGATGTCGATCGGATCCAGCAGGGATTCCTTCGCCAGCTCCATCGCCTTCTCGGCAGTACCACCGATACCGATACCCAGCATGCCCGGCGGACACCAGCCGGCCCCCATCTGCGGAACCATCTTCAGCACCCAGTCCACCACGGAGTCGGATGGGTTCAGCATGGCGAACTTGGACTTGGCTTCGGAACCACCGCCCTTGGCAGCCACGTGAACCTCAACGGTGTCGCCCGGGACCATCTTGTAGTGAATGATGGCCGGGGTGTTGTCCTTGGTGTTCTGGCGCTTGCCATCCGGGTCGGCCAGAACCGAAGCCCGCAGCACGTTGTCCGGGTGGGTGTAGGCGCGACGGACGCCTTCGTTGATCACGTCGTCCAGCGGCTGGTCGCACTCGAACTTGACGTCCATACCGATATTCACGAAAACCGTAACGATGCCGGTGTCCTGACAAATCGGACGGTGGCCCTGGGCACACATCCGCGAGTTGATCAGGATCTGGGCCATCGCATCCTTCGCCGCCTGGGACTCTTCCTTCTGGTAGGCCTCATACACGCCCTGGATAAAGTCCTTGGGATGGTAATAGGAAATGAATTGCAGCGCGTCCGCTACACTCTCAATCAGGTCGTCCTGGCGGATTACGGTGGTCATAGGCGCCTCATCAGCTTGTTTCGTTATTTCGTGTCATCGAAAAATCGGGAGGCGAGAGTTTACCAGAAAATCGTTCGAACGAGTGATGTGACGGAAGGTGAAGGCGCTATAAAAGGAACCCCCGGTCGGCCGTTTCCTTCTATTGCTGGCAACCGCCACCGAACCGATGGTGGCCGCGGTCAATAGCCCGTCAGTGGGCATCGGCACTACCATGCTACTGCATTGCGACCTTGTGGTAGCCGGCACCAACACCCGCTGCCTTGCGCGCCTCCAAACAGCTGCGCAACCGACCAATTATGGAAAACCTGACAAAGACCATGCTTACCGAAGGTGCGCTGTTCAGTGAACGCCTGAAATCACCCGAAGCCGCTGAGGCATTCCGCGCGTTCATGGAGAACCGCAGTCCCGATTTTTCTTCTTTCGATTGACGCGCAAAAGCCATCAAGGAAGCTCGACAAAGTGTTCATTGCCAACTATTTTTCAGGAAGGCCGGAGTCCATCTGCGCGAGGATGGCCATAAAGGCCAGAATCACACTTTTGGCTGATCAACACTTGCCAGACTGTCGCTATAGTCAGAGGTACGAAATTGGCTCAAAGCGCTGACCAAAATTTCAGAAGAACATAACGACACAACAACAGGAAAAGGTTCCACCCATGTTCAAGAAAACACTAATAAGTCTTGCCGTGGCGTCTTCCGTTGGACTTACAGGCTGCTTCAGCAGCGGTGACGAGGGGGCGAATGCTAATCCGGAATATTCAATCAGCAACCCGGACTTTACGGGTAAAACCTGGCCGGTTTTTAATCCTCTGACCAGTGAACTGCCTGTTCCCAGCGACCTCCAATTTGAGCAGGGTGCCAGCGCAGACGGGACACTAAGCGGTTCTACCGACAATCCGATTACCCATGCTCTCGATTTCATGGATGGTTCTTCAACAACCGCCCAGTTCGATATCAAGCTGTCTGGTTCCATCGATCCTGAAACAGTGAAAGCGCAGCCTGTAATTGATGCAGGTGGTGGAACTCCGGCTCCCAATCCCCAGCAGAATGTTTTTCTTCTTTCTCTGAACTTTCCGGGTGGTGACTCACTGCTGAACAGTTCTTCCTTCTACACCAACCTGATTGCTGAGTTGGTTGAGAGCGGAGACATCACTGAAGTGCTCGATCGCGAATCCTTCCCGGGCGAAACCCCCACCTTCGACCTCGGTCTCGCATTCGCTGCTTTACAAGCTGCTCCTGGCCCGGAAACCGCTGCGGCTGTATTCGACTTCAATAATGAGTTTCGAGCTGAGGTGGTATCACTCGACGGCGGCGTAGATAATGTGCTTCGGATCACTCCGCTTCGACCGCTTGATCCTAAAAAGAAGTACCTCGTGGTTATTACGGATGAGGTAAAAGACTCTTTGGGCCAAAGCCTGGTAGGTTCTCCCTCGTATCAGAATATCAGCAATCCGGAAGAGCCCCTTGGCGACTCGGCTCTGGAGCCAGTCCGTGGCGCAGTTCAAGGCTGGGAAGCGTTGGCTGAAGGCTACTTCAATGGGCTGACCAATACCAGTCGAGAAGCCGCTTCATTGCCGGCACTGAGTGCCGACAATGTCGCTTTTTCTCTGACATTCACTACAGGAGGCACTACCGACGTTCTCGAGGCGGCGACTTCGCCCGCGCAGTTCTTCTACAAGAACGCGGTGAAATCCACCCGCCAGGAAGCGATTGCAACGTATCTCGCTGCCAATGCTGATACCTTTGAGACGTTGGACCCAAGTACACAGTGGGGAACGCTTGATGCGGTAGCTGATGGCGCGGTTGCGAATGTAGGCGATGCAAACCTGCGTGCCGGTGCCGCAGGCACAGAAACTGCTCTGGCAGGAACGGATTTCAGCAATCCGGCACCGCGTCCAATCGGCACCCAGTTTATTGAAGCCACACGGGCACCATCGGCTGCACTCGGCCTGCCCGAGGCGGGCTCCGTATTCCAGACCAGTCTGGAGCTTCCGTATTACCTGAAAACTCCGACCGACACTGACCCGACCAACCTGGGTTCTACGTGGACGGCATCCACCACTGTTGGCGGTGCGATTGACCCCAGCGGTGAGACACCGCCTTCGGACAAGGTGACTTTCCGTTTCCCGTTTGCAGCTGAAAACGCAACGCCCGTTAACGTACCCATGCTCGTCTCTGTGCCAGACCCCGACAATGCTATTCCGGGTGGCGGTGGCGCGACCTGTGCTTTGGTGAAGCCCTGGAATGTCGTCATTTACCAACATGGAATCTTTGGCAATCGGTCTCACAGCTTAGCCCTGGCCAACCAGTTGGGTAACTATTGCTTTGTAACCGTTGCCATCGATCTGCCTCTCCACGGCATTGCGCCCGAACTGGCAACGGGTGAGGCCGATCCGTCATTGGCCTTGAGCGTGGACAAAGCATTGGTCGGAGGCGAATTCGTCGACAGCCCATTCCCAATGAACGAGCGTCACTTCGGCTGGGCTCAGGATGCGAGCGGCAATCCAACCCGGATGGTCTACAGCACGGATCCGCAAGAATCCTTGGGATACTCCGGTCAATACTTCCTGAATTTATCCAATTTGCCAGCAGCAAGGGATAACAACCGCCAAGGTGTTGTCGATCTGCTAAACCTCAACGCGAGTCTTGTCAACCTTAATGGCATCGACCTGGACAACTTTGATGGCAACCAAGACCCATTAACCCAAGCTGTAGCGGATGTGGACATTCAGGCTGACGGCACCGGCGGTTCAAAAGTGTATTTCGTAGGCCATTCCCTGGGAGGGATTCTGGGAACATCACTTGTATCCCTGGTGAACGACACTGCTCAGGCAGATACGATTGGGAACGGCAACATTACTCCCTTCTCCGCAGCAGCACTTGTTACGCCTGGGGCAAGCATCGTGAAATTGCTTGAGAACTCCCCCTCAATCAGCGCGGGCGTTCTCGCAGGTCTTGGGAAAGCTGGACTCACTCAAGGCACAAGCAACCTGGAGCTTTACTTTAATGTGGCTCAAGCGAGCCTGGACAGCGCAGAGCCACTCAACTTCGGAGAATCCGTTGTTAATAGCGGAAGCAAGATCTATCTGAATGAAATCTATGGTGACGGATCTGACAGAGCCACCCAGGATCAAACGATCCCGGTTGCTGCAGATGTAGCTTACGCAGGCACCTATACCCGTCCCCTGGGCGATGCCTTGCCGGCTCCATTGGCAGGCACCGAGCCCCTGTTCATGAATCTGGAGGCAGATACGATCTCAGCGACTGGCGCGCTGATAGCCAATGCTAATGCGGTGCGGTTTGAGGCTGGCACCCATACCACCCTCATTAAACCGGAAACCGAAACTCAAGAGGCTGTCTTTGCTGATATGGCTGCAAACATAATCTCGTTTTTCGCGAATGATGGAACAGAAATTCAATTCAATAACGCAATGTTCGTAAAAACTGAGGCTCCCTCTCCTGAGAATCCTTAGGATTTAAAGATGCATTAAAAGAAAACCCAGCTCCTGCTGGGTTTTCTTGTTTTTATGCCACTCAATGCCTCAACGCTCGCCATAACCCGCGTGCAAAGGTGGAGCGAAGCAATGCTTTTGTACGTCCGGGTTGATGGCATTATTCAGCCAGTGGATTCATTGATTCAAGGCGTGAATGAGTAACGTGCACATCGCATTCCATCCCCTAGTGTCCCGTCTGGTTAATTCGCTGACCTACTGAGCCACTGAGAGCCTTGAGAGCAAGGCGCGATGGCGAAGGTTTGGTGGTTCCAAATCGAGTCAGCGCCACGCAGTAGGTCAGCGAATTAACCAGACGGGACACTAGCCACAGCAGGATGAGGCGACTTCGCCATCCTTCCTGTTGTCGAAATACCGTTGCAAGTTTTCAGGCAATTCCTCAAGGGGTTCTGGAACCACCAGCGGCATTTCATCAATATTCAGCATGGCACCCATGATTGCTTCAGCTAATAAGGGGAGGGGGGCATAAAGAAATACCTCACCACGGTAGTGCCATTCACGGCAGTCAACGCTGGCGTTGCTGGTTGTAAACTCCCCGCATGACTCACACTCCGACTCACGAATGTCTTGAGCTATATCCCGGCCATTCAGCCGTATCGTCGGTGAACTCAATAACGCATTCGCCTTTGCCTCTGCCGGTGTTTGAACAACGATCTCGTGATGTTGCAGCGTGATCCCCAGTGCATCAGCTACCGGTTTGAGGATTTGCACCGCGGCTCTTAACTGATCTCCGGTTGGGACGCAACGCTTGCAGGTGTCAAGATCAATGACGAGCAGATCGACATTCAAAACTTTCCTCGTCGCCTGTGTCTCTTTTGTTTGGTCCACTTGGAACCTCCTCTATAGGAATTGTGGTTATTGGGCAACGCCCACCCTATAGACGGAGAAAGCCCAAAAAAGACGCAAACGATCAGCAGCCGCCGGAGATCAACAGGCACCACAAACTCCGTCCTTCCGTTCGTAATCACAGAGCCGGCCACTGTGGTCGAACTCAAGCTGACAGCAATCAGATAGCATAGTTTTCAAAAGGGCGCGCCCGCGTTGTACCCTGGATTTGGCACCGGAAAGTGAAATGCCCTGCGATTTTGCGACCTCCTTCTGCGTCAATCCTTTTATTTCAGATAGAATGATTGCATCCCGATAATTCTCGGGCAGCAGTTGTATCATGGGTTCCAGGCATTCCGACAATTCTTGTGCGGTCTTTTCGTTGGGCTCGATCTCTGGATGCGGAAGCTGATCAGCAAGTTCCACGGTCGGCTTCTGAGACCGGAAATAATCGATAATGGCGTTTCGCGCTATTTGGTAGAGCCAGCTTTTCAGCTTTGTCTCGTCCTTCAGGGAAACCAATCCAGTATGCATTTTCAAAAACACGTCCTGAAGAATGTCATCGCTGATAGTTTCATCAGAAACCCTGCTTCGAATAAATGCTCGAAGCTTTGTACGATATTCTTGCCAGAGTTTTCCTGATCTGTTCATAAATGATTCCTGGCGGGGCCTAATGAATGATATGGCGTAGTGAGACTCAGGATGAAAGCCTTATGGGACACCCAATCTGCCTCTGCATCTCCCCATCCCCCCGATCTACCTCAATCACCATCCCCCTGGCCTTCAACTGCGGATGCTCCGCCGCCTCTGAAACCGTCAGCACTGGCTCCACACAGGCATCCTGCCCCGCAAAGATTTCCTGCCATTGCACCAATGTTTTCTCGGCCACCTTGTCCTTGATCGCAGCCTTAAGCTGCTTCTGATCATCCGGCTTCTGGCTCAATGCCAGGCTTTTCATCTCGGACAACCCCAGGGTGTCACACAGGCGTGCCGAGAACTGCGGTTCGAGACTACCCACTGACAGCCAGCGGTCATCACTGGTCTGGTAGTAATCGTAGAATGACCCGCCGTTGAGCAAGCCTCTCTCAGGCTTCTGTTCCACGCCACCAGCCAGGCAGGCGGCGCCAGACATGGCATTGAGGGCGAAGGCGGCATCGGTCATGCTGATGTCCACGAACTGGCCTTTGCCGGTCTGCTGGCGCTCAATAACGGCCGCGAGAATGCCCATGACGGCGTGGTGGGAGCCGCCGGCCACGTCGGCGATCTGGATGCCCATGGGAGGCGGACCGCTGTCTGCGCGACCGCAGTGGCTGGAGACGCCGGCGATGGAGAGGTAGTTGATGTCGTGGCCGGCGCGGTCCCGGTAGGGGCCGGTCTGGCCGTAGCCCGTGATGGCGCAGTAAATCAGCCCGGGGTTGATTTCACGCAGGGTCTCGTAGCCGATGCCCAGACGGTCCATCACACCGGGGCGGAATTGCTCGACCACGATGTCATAGTCCCTGACCAGCTCCTTGACCTTGTCGGCAGCCCCCTCCTTCTTCAGATTGAGCTGCAGGGTATCCTTGCCGCGGGTGAGATAGGAAAACGCTGTACTGAACTTGCCGTCGAAGGGGGACATCACCTTGGTGAGGTCCACCCGGTCCGGCGCCTCGATTCGCAGTACTTCTGCCCCCATGTCTGTCAGCAGCATGGTGGCATAGGGGCCGGGCAGCAAGGTGCTGAAATCCAGAACCTTCAGTGAGTTCAGAGGGCCTGCCATGGTTTTCTCCTTGTTCTGACGATTGTTTTTCACCCATGCTGCCGTGTTTTGCCCTCGGGGCCAACTGCCGGTTACCCCATTCCGATTGGCCAATTCTTCCACGCGTCAGGCAGTTAGGGCGGTTGCAATGTTTCCCCGGGGTTTTATGATGGGTTTCGTTTTCATGGAATGGCGAACGCAATGCCCAATCTGACGGTTTCAAGACATTTTGTACAGGCAGCTTTGGTCGGTGCAGAGGCCTGGGGGCTGGATACCCGGGAGATGCTGAAAGAGGCAGGTATTTCTCCGGATCTGCTACGCATCGAAATGGCGCGGGTCAGCAGCGACCAGTTCAGCCGGTTGATGCAGGTGCTCTGGAACCGCACCGGGGATGAGTTCATGGGCATGGGCCCGCGGCGCGCACGCACCGGCACCTTCGCCACGATGTGTGCTCTGGTAATCGATTGCCCCAATCTTGAAGCCGTTTATCGCCAGGCCTTCCAGTTCTCACGCCTGTTCGAGCCTATGGTGACCATGGAGCTGAACGTCGAAGAAGAGCAGGCGCGGCTGGTGCTTCGGATTGAAGGCGAAATCTACGACCCCTGTTATTTCCTGCGCGAGAGCATTCTGGTGATCTGGCATCGTCTGGGCAGCTGGCTGATCGGTCAACCGGTGGAGCTCGACAAGGCCGAGTTCGATTACCCTCGCCCGTCCCACGGCGACGAATACCGGCATATTTTCCACTGCCCCATGGAGTTTGAGGCAGGCCAGACCGCCCTCACCTTCAACAAGCGCTTTCTCTCGGCGCCGGTCATCCGGGACAAGCCGGAGATGCGCCAATTCCTCAAGACCTCACCGGCGGACCTGCTCTCCCGGCCCGACGAAAGCAACACCTGGACCGGAAGGATTCGCGCCTTGATTGGCCGGGATTTTTCGAAGCCTCTGCCGGACTTCGAGTGGATTGCGGCGGAGCTGCATACCAGCCCGCAAACCCTCCGCCGACGCCTGAAACAGGAAAACACGTCCTTTCAGGAGATCAAGGATTTGCTACGGCGGGACATGGCGATTTACTACCTTGGCCGGCAGGATCTGCCAATCAATGATATTGCGGAGAAAGTCGGTTTTACCGAGCCGTCCACCTTCCACCGCGCTTTCAAGAAATGGACTGGTGTCACCCCCGGTGCCTATCGCGAGGGCGAGCGCGGCAATCTGGAGTCCTGACAGGATCAGGAGCCGTCAGGCGCCTGCAAATGGCGAACCAGCTGCCCCAGCGTCTGCGCAATGTCACCAGCTCGCTCCCGGTGATAGCCGAGCTGCATCAAACGGGATCCATCCCGGGGGTCGTAAATCCAGCAACTGGCCACCGCCGCCTCGCAGCCCCATTCAATCATCGGGTTTACGCCATAGACTTCCATCGTCTGGGTCTTGCGCACCAGGCGGTTACCGGCCTCGCGCCGAATTTCCTGGAAGCTGATAACGCTGTCGGTCACACTCACCTCGTAGGCCACATCAGCAGGTTTATCCAAACGCACAACCGTCTGGTCCGCGCGCCAGCCTGCAACGTCGAGCAGACTATTCAGATGAGTCAGCAGGGCTTCCCGGTCGCTGTCGGCAAGGTAAAGCTTCCTGAGTGAGGCAGCATTCTGGTTACCCGCTGGTTCAATCACGGCCACCTTAGGTGGCTGTTCACCGTTATTCTGCGCGGCTGCGCCGGACTTCCGGGTGCGCTCCACATCGGTGATCAGCTTAAGGGCTTTCTGATAATGACTTCCCTCAGTACCGGCCTGGGTTACATAGGCCTCCAGGGCGGCCTGTGCCTCATTGAAGTGACCGGCTTTGAGCATCACCTGTCCCCGGTAGAAAAAATACTCCGGGGGTTTCTCCGCGTCCAGTTGCTGAAGACGGTTTAGATACTCCCCCGCTTCTCCCCAGTTACCGGCATTAACCGCCTCTTCGGTGGCCAGCATCAACCGGCGTATCTCATGCTCCGGAGCCAGGGCCTGCACCTGGCCGGCGGCCGACAGGGCGGCAACCAGGGCCACGGACCGGACCAGTCGTTGAAATGTTCCAGATGCTACTGCCATCGCTCTTACTCCTGCTGGTTATCGGCGTTCATCGCCGCTTCCACCTCGGTATCTCCGACATCCACTTCGGCCTGCTCCAGGATGCCCCGGGGAAGTTCTTTCTTGACTCTCACGCCCAACTCCACAAACCGGTTCGCCTGGGAAATCAGGTTACCACGGCCCCGGGTCAACGTATTCATGGCCGAATCATAGGTCCCCTGGGCCGTCTGCAACTGGCTGCCCAGGCGCTCCATGGCCTCGACAAACACCCGCAGCTTGTCATATACGGCGCTGGCCCGGTCCGCAATTCTCCGGGCGTTCTGGCTCTGGCGTTCATAGCGCCAGATGTTCTCGATGGTCCGCAGTGTGGCCAGGAGCGTGGTCGGAGTGACCACAATAATCTTTCGCTCAAAGGCTTCTGCGAAAAGGTTCTCGTCCTGCTGAAAAGCTGCCACGAAGGCCGGCTCGATGGGCATGAACAGCAGCACAAAATCCGGCGAATGCAGACCGTGGAGCTGGCTGTAGTCTTTCTCGCTGAGTGCACGGATATGAGTCCGCACCGCCTCGACATGCTGCTTCAGCGCATCCACCCGCATGCTTTCGTCTTCCTCGTTGACCCATTGTTGGTAGGCCAGCAGGGATACCTTGGAATCCACAATGAGGTTCCGGTTATCCGGCAGGTGCACCACCACGTCCGGGCGCAATAGCTGGTGATCACCATCCCGGTAACTACCCTGGGTTTCGTACTCCACGCCCTTGCGCAGGCCGGACTTCTCCAGCACCCGTTCCAGGATCAGTTCGCCCCAGTTGCCCTGGATCTTCTTGTCACCTTTCAGGGCCCTGGTCAGGTTGGCCGCTTCCTCGGTAATCTGACGGTTCAGCTCCTGCAGTGATTTGATTTCGCTGCGGAGTGCCTGGCGATCCCGGGTCTCAGTGGTGTACACGTCCTCCACGCGCTTGCGGAAATCCTGCAATTGGTCCCGGAAGGGATTAAGCAGGCTGTCCAGGCTGGTGCGGGTCTGCTGGGTGAAGCGTTCGTTCTTCTGATCGAAAATCCGGTTGGCCAGATTCTCGAACTCCTGCT
This sequence comes from Marinobacter sp., assembly GCF_046484525.1. Lineage (GTDB taxonomy): Bacteria > Pseudomonadota > Gammaproteobacteria > Pseudomonadales > Oleiphilaceae > Marinobacter. The sequence goes on along the minus strand of NZ_JAWOIS010000059.1, from coordinate 70,986 downwards.
TCAGCGCATCCCGGTTACGCTCCAGCAACTCCAGCTTCTCCTCCGCCGATCGGCGCTCCCGGTCCAGGGCCACCTCCTGTTCCCGAAGTCTCACCCTCACACGGTGCAACTCGCCGGAAAGATCTTCGATCCGGTTCTGCAGGTTTTTGCGTTCGCCCTCGAGCTGCTCAATCCACTGCCGCTTGCCGCCTACCTCCGATTCCAGACCGGCGACCCGTGTCCCAGCATCAATGGCCCGGTTTTGCCAGACATCGGCCTTGCGGGCTGAGCGCATCAGGAATATCGCAAGCAGCACTGTCAACAGTGCCAGCACTCCCACTAATCCAGCCATCAATTCCGGCGAGGCCACTATCCATTGGGTTATCGCTTCCGGCACTGCAAGACGCTCCTGGTTGGTTTGCCCCGATGATCACATAATGACGAACAGTTTAACGTAACAATGGAACCTTTTGCGTTGCCTCCCGTTCATAGGTATCAGTAGAGGTCCGGCACCTCGACTGATTGGCAAATTCATTACCGGTGTGTATCTGACTCTGGACGTGCTTCTTAATATCCACTAAAAGAATAAAGTGTTCGTCCTTTTTAGTTTGATTACATTTTTTTCACGGCCGGGGCGAATCCGCAGTCAGAGGATGGACAGGCAAGTTATGCTGAAAGAACTGTGGCGAAAACTGGGATCAGAACTCTGGCAGGGTGACCGGACCAGGGATGACATACCGTCGTGTGTTCTGGAGGGGAGAAAGAAAACCTATCCGAAAGGTTTCCGGATACTGCCCTACATTACCCACACCGGTGAATTCCATCTTGAACGCCTTACAAAAATCCTGAAAGAGCGCTATGGCCAGAGTTTCTCTATTCCGGATAGTCGAAGCGAGAATGACAGCGCCATCGGGGAACTGATCAGCTTTGCCTCCCGTATCCAGGATCAGGATATCCAGCGCGAGTTGTTGTTGTTTTATCTGAATTGCTCTCCGGTGATTCAGAAGTATCTGCGTTCCCAGACTGATTTCGGCGAAGGCCCCTTCCTGTCCGAATAATCCGCGCTGCCCGTTAACCAACTGTAAAGTCACTACACAGATTCGTTGCGGTATACTCCCCGGCCTTAATTGAATAAATTCAAGGCACAGACCATCAGTGCGCCCTTGTTGTCCGGGCGTTATTGTCTGCCGGCTCAGGGGTATTTCATGGGTTACAAACGTTCACGGGCTGGTTTCCCCCTCCTTTCTGTCATCGCGGCCGCCGTGCTGAGCCTGGCGCTGGCAGGCTGCTCGTCGGACCGTTACTTCATGGTTCCGAAAAAAGACCTGACAGAACTGAACTCCTCGGTACAATCCCAGCGGGCAACGCTGGTCACCATGGAGGGCAATGCAGCGGTTCGCCATGAGCAGCTCCTGCAACGGGAGCAGCTGTCCACCCAGACCATCCTGGAAGCGATCGAAAAGAAGGTCGAAAGGCCGGTCTGCCCACCGACTCCACCACAGCCGGTCTGCCCGACACTCGAAGACACCGGCCGTGCCGACCGCCTGAAAGGCAAGGTAGTGGTTGGCGAAGTGGAAAAATTCTATCTGGCGGAACCCGGTCTGGTTTATACCGCCCGGATCGACAGCGGCGCCGAAACCTCTTCCCTGGATGCCCGTAACATCACCCGTTTCGAACGGGATGGCAGCAACTGGGTGCGTTTTGATGTCCCGGTCCCGGGCACCGACGAACTGGTCACCATGGAGAAGGAGATTTCCCGCCGTGTTCGCATCATCCAGGCCAGTACAGAGGATTCTGAGCGCAGGGTGGTGGTGGAGCTCCAGTTTGCCATCGGTGACCACAAGCAGGTTGCCGAGTTTACCCTCGCCGACCGCAGTAACCTGACCTACGAAGTGCTGATCGGCCGGAATGTCCTCCGGGATGTGATGCTGATTGATGTCGGCAAGGAGTTTGCCACCGAGCTACCCAAGGACCTCAAACGGAACGGAGACGACGCTTGACTACCCGTTCACGCATTCCTTTTTATGTTGCCGTACTGCTGCTGATCGGCGCTGGTATATCTCTGGCCGTCTGGCGCCATGTCGAACTTGGGATCCCCTGGCTAACCGGTGAACAGCGCCCGGTCTGGATGGTGGAGGCCCGGGTGGATTTTGACGGCACCGGTGAGCCGGTACTGGCAAGCCTGAACATCCCGGAACAGCCGCAGGGCTTCAGCATCATTTCTGAACAGGCCGCCTCTCCGGGTTATGGTTTCTCCATCGTGGAAAACTCCGGCGGCCGCAGGGCAGAATGGAGCAAACGCGACGTCTCGGGGCCGCAAACCCTCTATTTCAAGGCCCAGTTCATTCCCACGGATAATTCGCGGCCCCGGCGCCTGGCACGGGAGCCGCAACCCCGAGAAATGTTCTGGGAAGAACCACAGGCGACCGCCGTACGGGAGGTGCTGACCCAGGCCCGCGAGCGCTCCAGCACGCCCGAAAGCATGACTCGGGAGCTGATCCGGCTGATGCAGCCGGACACCCGGACCCAGAACACAACGCTACTGGTGGCCGAGGAAAATTACCTCCAGTTGCTGGTGGATATGCTCAATCACGCTGGCATCCCCGCCCGCACCGCAGACGGCCTGCGGCTCGAGGATGCCCGCCGCCGCCAGCAATTGATGCCCTTCCTCCAAATTTATAACGGTGATCAGTGGCTGACCTTCGACCCACAGACAGCGGAACAGGGTGTCCCCGAGAACCTGCTGCTCTGGCGCCAGGGTTCCGAATCCCTGCTGGACGTGGTCGGCGGAGACAATTCGGAAGTCAGCTATTCAATGCTCCGTCAGACCGTACCTGCGCTGCAACTGTCGACGATGCAGGCGGAGTCCAATGGCCTGGGCTTCCTGAGTTTCTATGAGCTACCCATCGAGGAACAGAGCATGTTCCGGATGCTACTGCTCCTGCCCTTGGGGGCACTGATCGTGGCGTTCATGCGAATGGTGATCGGCATTCGGACTTCGGGCACCTTCATGCCCGTTCTGATCGCTGTGGCCTTTGTGCAGACAACCCTGCTTCCCGGACTGATCGCGTTCCTGTCGGTGGTGGCAATCGGGCTTCTTATGCGAGGCTATCTTTCCAGCCTCAACCTGTTGCTGGTGTCCAGGATCTCCGCTCTGATTATTCTGGTCATCTTCATCACCGCCGGCCTGTCCATTATCGGCTATCAGATGGGTTTCAACACCGGCATGACGGTGACCTTCTTCCCCATGGTGATCATCGCCTGGACCATCGAGCGGATGTCCATCCTCTGGGAGGAAGAGGGGGTCCGCGAGGTAATGATCCAGGGCTCGGGCAGCCTGTTCGTGGCCATCTGCGCCTACCTGGTCATGAGCGCCCCGATCGCGGGCCATCTGACCTTCAACTTCCCGGAACTCCATCTGGTAATTCTCGGGCTCATTCTGCTTATGGGTCAGTACACCGGCTACAAGCTCAGCGAACTTCGTCGATTCTCACCCATGAAGGTGTACGACTGACATGGAGTGGATTTCTCCCCGGAGACTGAATCGGCTGGGCATGCTCAACATGAACCGGCGCAATGTGGACTACATTGCCCGGTACAACGAGCGCTCCTCCTATCCGCTGGTGGACAACAAGCTGAAGACCAAGCTGGTGGTCGCGGAGTACGGTGTCAGAACGCCCCGGCTGTTGCAGGTCGTCCGCGAGCAACATGAGATCTCCCACTTCCGGGAGATGGCCGAGGACCTCGAAGGCTTCGCCATCAAGCCTGCGAAGGGCTCCGGTGGCAAGGGCATTACTGTGATCACCGGCCGGGACGACGATGAATACATCAAGGCCTCGGGGGCACGGGTGGATGCTCCCTACCTGGAACGCCATCTGACCAACATCCTGGCGGGCCTCTATTCGCTGGCAGGCACGCCAGACGTCGCCATTGTCGAAAACCTGGTCCAGTCCGATCCGGACCTGGCCCGTTACTCCCACCAGGGCGTCCCCGATATCCGTATCGTTGTGTTCCAGGGCTATCCGGTCATGGCGATGTTGCGACTCGCCACAACCGCCTCGGACGGCAAGGCCAACCTGCACCAGGGTGCCGTCGGTGTGGGTTTTGATATCGGAACCGGTCGCAGTCTCAATGCGGTTCAGTTCAACCGACCGATCACCCTGCATCCGGACACCGGCCTGGCCCTGGAAAACATCGAGATAGCGGCGTGGGACGAGATGCTGGAGATGGCTGCCCGCTGCTATGAAGCCACAGGGCTGGGCTACATGGGCGTGGATCTGGTGGTGGATGCCAATGAAGGCCCATTGCTGCTTGAGCTTAATGCCCGTCCGGGCCTTGCAATCCAGATGGCGAACGGCTGTGGCCTCCTGCCAAGACTCCGCGCTATCGAGAAACTCAAGCGCCCCCACTTTTCGCCAAGCGAACGCGCGCAGTTTGCCATGGCAACCTTCACCAGCCGCTGAACTCAAAAATGAGACACAAAAAACCGGGGCCTCGACCCCGGTTTTTACTATTCGCTGACGGTCAGAGTTCGCCCCTGGCTACCAGCAGTTTGCGCTCATGACTGAGCCCCTTGAGCAGACCCCAGGTCATGACCAACAAAATAGCCGTAAACGGCAGACCCGCACTGATGGCTGTTGCCTGGATCGCACCCAGGGCATCTGCACCGCCGCCAAAGATCAGCGCTGCTGCAATCGCACCCTCCATGACAGCCCAGAATACACGCTGAGCGGTAGGAGCGTCGGTCTTGCCACCGGCGGTGATGCTATCAATGACCAGCGAGCCGGAATCCGAGGAAGTCACGAAGAACACCAGCACGAGGATGATTGCCACCAAGGAAATGATACCGGTCAACGGCAGGTTGGCAAACATCTGGAACAGGGCCAGAGAGACGTCGGTCAGACCTTCCTCGGCCAGAGTACCGACACCATTCTGGATCTGCTCGAGTGCAGCGCCGCCAAAGCTGCTCATCCAGACAACGGTGATGACAGTCGGAATCAGGAGAACCGCGGTAATGAATTCCCGAACCGTGCGACCCCTGGATACTCGGGCGATAAACATGCCTACGAACGGTGACCAGGAAATCCACCAGGCCCAATAGAACACGGTCCAACCCTGGAACCAGGCCTCATCTTCACGGCCAAACGGGTTGCTCAACGGCACCATGTTTACCACATAACTTGAGGAGGTGACCCACATGGTCTCCAGAATGGTCATGGTCGGGCCAGCGAAAATGACGAAGAACAGCAGCAGCCCCGCCAGACCCATGTTGATATTACTGAGGACCTTTACACCGCCTTCCAGGCCACGGAGAACAGAAATCAATGCAAGCGCAGTGACTCCCACGATAATGGCCATCTGAACGTTGATTCCATTGCCGGTACCGAACAGGTAATCGAGACCGGACGCGGCCTGCTGCGCGCCAAAACCCAGAGATGTTGCGAGGCCGAAGATGGTCGCAACCACGGCCAGGACATCAATGATGTGGCCAGGCCAGCCCCAGACCTTGTCTTTAAGCAGCGGGAAGAACGCTGAACGAATGGTCAGCGGCATGTTCTTGTTGAATGCGAAAAACGCCAGTGACAGCGCCACCACGGCATAGATCGCCCAGGGATGCAGGCCCCAGTGATACATGGTCGCACCCATGGCGAGGTTGGCCGCCTCCGGAGAATTCGCTTCAACATTGAATGGCGTCTCGTACCAACCGGTGTAATAGGCGGTCGGCTCAGCCACGGCCCAGAACATCAGGCCAATACCCATACCGGCGGCAAACAGCATGGCGAACCATGACGGCCTGGAGAACTCAGGCTTGGCGTCCTGGCCACCGATCCGGATTTTACCCACCGGCATGAAGATCAGTGCAATACAAACCACCACAAAAATGTTGGCACTGATCAGAAAAAACCAGTCAAAACCAGCAATAATGTCCCACTTTGCTCCATCGAGCATTTCTTTCGCCGGCCCGGGAAACATCAGCGTCCCGATGACAAAAGCCACGACGATGAGAGCAGAAACGGGGAACACCCAATTATGGAGATCAAGGCCCAGAACGTTAATGTTGTCCTGGCCCGCGACGTAATCCGTCTGATATTCGTCTTTCACTACCTCGCCCACGTTTGGCGCCTCCTGGGTCAGAAATTCAATGTCAGAATCGGAGTTCAATTATTACAAGCGCGCAAGTCTAATGTTTTGAGGTCAAAACATCAAAACCCCCTATCATGGTTTTATTGTACTTACCCTAAGCCGAATAGTTCATTTCGAGAGTTTTCAAGTGTCCGAAGAGGCAACCCACTGCCTCAGACTTCGGGTACCGATATAATCAGTGCATCAGGCATGTCCCGAGAACCAACCCGAGGTATTCATGGAGAAAACCACGACCTTCCCACTGCGCTACAGCGCCTACGCCCTGAGCATTGCAGGACTTGTTGTTTCACTGCCGGTTACATTGTGGCTGGGGTACGGCTACATCGTTCCCGTCATCTTTGCAGTGCTGACTGCTCTGGGTACCTACAATGTGGTCCAGACCAGGCATACGGTCAGCCGGAACTATCCCATCATGGCCAACTTCCGGTATCTCTTTGAATCCATTGGCCCGGAGATCCGCCAGTATTTCATCCAGTCTGATACCGAAGAGCGCCCGTTCTCCCGTGAACAGCGCGCCATCGTTTATCAGCGCGCCAAAAACGTACTCGACAAGCGTCCTTTCGGTTCGCAACTGCACATGTACGAGGAAGGGTTCGAATGGATGAACCACTCGATGACTCCGACGCGAATCACCGATTCCGACTTCCGGATCGTGATCGGAAAGAATCGCGCCAAGCCCTACAGTGCCAGTGTTTTCAACATTTCGGCCATGAGTTTTGGCTCGCTTTCGGCGAACGCCATTCTGAGTCTGAACACCGGCGCAAAAATGGGAGGCTTCTATCACGACACCGGTGAGGGCTCGATTTCCCGCTACCACCGCCAGCCCGGCGGAGACCTGGTATGGGAGATCGGCTCGGGCTATTTCGGCTGCCGTAACAAGGACGGCAGCTTCAACGCGGACATGTTCAAGCAGAATGCCGCCCTCGAACAGGTAAAAATGATAGAGCTCAAACTATCCCAGGGTGCAAAACCAGGTCACGGCGGCATTCTCCCGGGCGCAAAGGTCACTCCGGAAATTGCCGAAGCGAGGGGTGTGTCAGTCGGCGAAGACTGCGTCTCCCCGCCCAGCCATTCCGAGTTCTCCAACCCTGTCGAAATGCTCCACTTCATTGACCATCTACGTGAGCTCTCAGGGGGCAAGCCAGTGGGTTTCAAACTGGCGATCGGCCATCCCTGGGAATGGTTCGGCATCGTAAAGGCGATACTGGAAACAGACATCAAACCGGATTTTATTGTCGTTGATGGCGGCGAAGGCGGCACTGGCGCGGCGCCACTGGAATTCATCAATCGACTGGGCATGCCCATGACCGAAGCCCTGTTGATAGTCCACAATACCCTGGTGGCCACCGACCTCCGGGAAGACATCGCGATAGGTGCTGCAGGCAAGATTACTTCCGCATTCAACATTGCCCGCACCCTGGCCCTGGGGGCTGACTGGTGCAACGCTGCGCGCGGCTACATGTTCGCACTGGGTTGCATTCAGGGGCTCAGCTGCCATACCGGGCGCTGCCCGAGCGGCGTGGCAACCCAGGACCCACGGCGGGGCAACAAACTGGATGTCCGGCACAAGAGCGTCCGGGTATACAATTTTCACAAGAACACCCTCAGTGCGCTGCAGAACCTGCTGGAAGCCGCCGGCCTGCGTCATCCCTCAGAGCTAGGACCCGAGCATGTCATCCGGCGCACCTCCAGGACCGAGGTACATTCCTACCTGGATCTGTACCCCTTCTTGGAGCCCGGCGCGCTCCTGACGGGAGAGAAAACCGGCCTGACTGTCTTCGACAAATACTGGCCAGAGGCCCGCTCCGATTCGTTCGAGCCCCCCAACTTCATTATGAAGCTCCGGGAAACGAAACTGAGGTGATTTTCAGGGGATGAAATTTCAAAAGCCTGTTTATTTTTTTGGAAGGCTCGTGTAGACTTCGCTCCCGCTAAGCCACTGAGATAAACCTTTTTTCTTACGGCTAGCTGTTAACGGGGCGTAGCGCAGCTTGGTAGCGCATCTGCATGGGGTGCAGAGGGTCGCAGGTTCAAATCCTGCCGTCCCGACCAAATTCCCTGACAAAGCCCGGGCCGAAAGGTCCGGGCTTTGTTGTTTTCGGATCAAGCCCGGACCAAGGCCGAGGAATCCAACAATCCTGTCAACTCGATCCTCCCACGGGACAGTGACACCATCTCTCGGCGCTCCAGCTCCTTGAGCAATCGACTAACCACTTCCCGCGCGGTTCCGAGCTCAACCGCCAGTTCCTGATGGGTAATAGTGATTACGCCCCGGCCGGCCCGTGCCTGCAGCCACTCTTCGAGCCGCTCATCCATACGATGGAAGGCAACCTCCTCGACGAGCAGCATGAGATCATCCAGGCGACGCCCGTAGGACTCCATGATCCCGAGACGGAAGCCGGGGGACTGGTCCATCAGCCGGTCAAACACTCCCCGCGGGATCATCGCCGCCTTCCCTTCTTCCTCGACAACGGCTTCCGCCCGGTAACCCCGTCCAGTCATCAGGCAGCCAATGGAGAGCGTGCAGATGTCGTCCTTGCCCATGCGGTACAGCACAATCTTGTGACCGGACACTCCGGTCATCTGCACCTTCACGCTACCCTGCAGCACCAGCGGCAGTCCCTGACAGTGCTCACCGGCACTGAAAAGTACCTGACCTGCCGGAAAACGCATGACGTGGATCTTCTCCATCGCCTCCTTGCGAAGTTGCACTGGCAGAGCATCGAGGATGCTGTGGTGGAACATGGAATAACGTCCTTATCCGTTACGTTGGCTGGTCCAGTGTGACTTTATCACTGAACTATCGGGAAGTATGACCTAAAGTTAAATCATAAGCTCATATCAGCAAAGGAGACTGAATGATGACTGTAAACATGGGTTCTGCCGACCGCATCATCCGCGCTGTTGTTGGCGTGGTGCTGATTGCCTTGGTGTTCGTAGGCCCCCAGACACCCTGGGGTTGGATTGGCATTGTGCCGCTGGCCACTGCCCTGATGGGCAGTTGCCCGGCCTACAGCGTTCTGGGCATCAAGACCTGCAAGAAAAAGTAACAGCCACAAAAAAGCCGGGGAGGCCCTGAGGGCCGCCCCGGCTTGCTGTTCTGACACCCGATCTATTTGACCGGCGTGTTAAGCACCTCAAGCACCTCTTCAAGCTCGACAATCATCTGACGGATGAGCTGCTTGTACTGGGAGGTGTCTTCCTTTACCTCGTGACTGCTCAGCTTCTGCTTGGCGCCACCGATAGTGTAACCCTGATCGTAGAGCAGGCTGCGAATCTGGCGAATGGTAATAACATCCGCCCGCTGGTAGTAACGACGGTTGCCCCGGCGCTTGACCGGCGACAGCTGCGGAAACTCCTGTTCCCAGTAACGCAACACATGGGCTTTGACGTCACAAAGATCCGCCACCTCACCGATGGTGAAGTAACGTTTCCCGGGGATCGCCGGGAGCTCGTTGTTATGACTGGGTTCCAGCATACGCTTCCACTTTCTGTTTTAGTTTTTGTCCGGGTCGAAACGTAACAACACGCCGTGCACTGATCGGGATCTCTTCCCCGGTTTTCGGATTCCGTCCCGGCCGCTGTTTCTTGTCCCGAAGGTCAAAGTTGCCGAAACCGGACAACTTGACCTGTTCGTTATGGCTGAGTGCGCCTCTGATTTCATCGAAGAAAGCTTCCACCATTTCCTTGGCTTCCCGCTTGTTCAGGCCCAATTCCTCGTACAAGCGCTCTGCCATTTCCGCTTTCGTCAAAGCCGCCATCTGTCAACTCCTCAGTGTTGCCCCCAATTCTTCTTCCAAGGCATCAATGACGCCTTTGAAGAGCGAATGCACTTCGTCTTCATTCAAGGTGCGTTCCGGATGCTGCCAGTACAGGCTCAGCGCCAGGCTACGGTTACCCTCACCCAGGCTCTCACCTTCATAGACATCGAACGCACGCAGCGCTGTCAGACGCTCACCGGCATGCTTCCTGGCTACACGCTCCACCTCGGCGAACGCTACATCGTTCCCGATAATGATAGCCAAATCCCTGCGAACTTCCGGGAATTTTGAAATTTCTTTGAAATTAGGCACATATCCGGTGACGATCGAATTCAAGAATAGCTCAAACATCAGGATCGTGCCATTAAGTTCCAGATTTTTCTGAACTTGTGGATGCAACGTGCCCAACCAGCCTACATGTTCACCATCGCGCATCAATTCCGCGGTCTGACCCGGGTGCAGCGCCGGGTGCTGGCTGGCCACGAACTGGACCTCGATGCCCAGCAGTCGGAACAGACCTTCCAATTCCCCTTTTACATCAAAGAAATCGGCGGTTCTGCGACCGTTTGCCCAATTTTCGGGATACTGACCACCAACCACCACACCGGCCAGCATGGGCTGCTGATCGATGCGCTCGCCGTCCTGATCGAAGCGCAGACCTGTCTCGAACAGCCGGATACGGGGCTGCTGACGGTTCTGGTTATAGGCAACGGTCTTGAGCAGACCACTCCAGAGCGTGGTGCGCATGACCGACAGGTCCGCCGAGATCGGATTTGCCAGAGCAATACCGTCGCGCTCCGGATCAACCAGCTTCTGAACTTTCGGATCCACGAAGCTGTAGGTGACGGCTTCCTGGTAGCCCTGGGCCACGAAATAATTTCGAATGGCGGATACCGGCCGCTTTGCCTCTTCCCTGGCAACCAGACCAAGGGACCCGGTCGGCTCGGTCACCGGCAGGTTGTTGTAACCGTAAATCCGGCCAACTTCCTCGATCAGGTCTTCCTCAATGGTGATGTCGGGCCGGAAGCTGGGCACGCTGATGCGCCAGCCATCCTTCAGCAACTTGTCGATATGCAGCCCGAGGCGGGTGAGGATCTCCTCAACGGTGGTACGGTCAATGGCCATTCCCAGCACATCAGCCAGCCGCTGCTCCCGAAGATCAATGACTTGGTCAGCAGGCAGGTGCTCGTCGCTGGCCACTTCCACGATTTCACCAGGCTCACCACCAACGATTTCCATGAGCAGCTCGGTGGCACGCTCCATGGCGTCACGGGCCAGCTTGTAGTCGACGCCGCGCTCGAAACGGTGGGAGGCATCGGTATGCAGGCCGTAATGCCGGGCCTTGCCCGCCAGGGTGATGGGGTCAAAGTAGGCGGATTCCAGCACCAGATCCCGGGTCTTTTCACTGACTCCGGAATGTTCGCCACCCATTACACCGGCAATGGCGATAGGCTTTTCGTGATCGGCAATCACCAGGGTGTCCCCGGCGAGCTCCACTTCCTGGCCGTCGAGGAGAACCAGTTTCTCGGCGGGCTTGGCCATACGCACAACGATGCCACCGCTGATCTCGTCGCGATCAAAAGCGTGCATGGGTTGGCCGAGTTCCAGCATCACGAAATTGGTCACATCTACAGCAGCATCAATGGAACGGATACCGGAGCGACGCAGCTTTTCCTGCATCCACAATGGCGTTTCCGCCTTCAGGTTCACGTTGCGCAGGACCCGACCAAGGTACCGGGGGCACCCCTCCGGCGCTTCGACTCGAATGTCCGGAACCTCCGAGTGCACCGCCTCCACCGGCTCGATGGCAGGCTCGGTTACCACAAGGCTGTTCAGTACACCCACTTCACGGGCGATGCCCTTGATCGAGAGGCAGTCGCTACGGTTCGGGGTCAGATCCACATCGATGGTGATGTCATTCAGCTTGAGGTAGTCGGCCATCTCCTGACCAACCGGCGCATCCTCGGGCAGCTCCATCAGGCCTTCGTGATCATCAGACAGCGCCAGTTCGGACTCGGAACACAGCATCCCCTCGGAGGGCTGGCCGCGGAGCTTGGCCTTCCTGATCTTGAAGTTGCCCGGCAGTACCGCACCAACTACGGCAAAGGGAACCTTCAGGCCGGGACGCACGTTAGGGGCACCACAAACAACCTGAACGGTCTGTTCACCATCGCTCACCTGGCAGACCCGCAATTTATCCGCATCCGGGTGCGGTTCCACGGATTGGACTTCACCAACCACCACACCGCTGAATTCACCGGCGACCGGGTCAAAGCCGTCCACTTCCAGCCCGGCCATGGTGACTTGGTCCATCAATTCCTTGGAGCCAATGTTCGGATTTACCCACTCGCGCAGCCACTGTTCACTGAATTTCATGGTTCTTGCCTTGTCCTGATGCGGTTTTGCCTGTTGGTTTGATTGCCGTTTATGCCTGCAAACTGACCGGATGATTACCGGAACTGGCGCAGGAAGCGCAGATCGTTCTCGAAGAACATGCGCAGGTCATTCACGCCGTAGCGCAGCATGGCCAGGCGCTCAACGCCCAAGCCAAATGCAAAGCCACGGTACTCCTCGGCATCTATACCGCAATATTCGAATACTTTCGGGTGCACCATGCCGCAGCCCATCACTTCCAGCCACTTGATGCTGCCATCAGCCTCGCGGCCCCACTCAATGTCCACTTCCGCGGAGGGCTCGGTGAACGGGAAGTAGGACGGACGGAAACGCACTTCCAGGTCCCGCTCGAAGAACACCCGCAGGAACTCCTCGACCGTGCTCTTGAGGTCGGCAAAGCTGACGTTCCTCTCCACCAGCAGCCCTTCCACCTGGTGGAACATGGGGGTATGGGTCATGTCGGAATCGCAGCGGTATACACGGCCCGGGCAAATCATGCGGAACGGCGGCTTACCGGCTTCCATGGTACGGATCTGGACCGGCGAGGTGTGCGTCCGCAGCAATGTTCCAGGATTGAAATAGAAGGTGTCGTGCATGGCACGGGCCGGATGGTGACCGGGAATGTTGAGTGCCTCGAAGTTGTGATAGTCATCTTCGATTTCCGGGCCCTGCTCCACGCTGTAGCCGGCGCGGGAGAAAATCTCTTCGATCCGTTGCAGGGTGCGGGTCACCGGATGCAGACCACCCAAATCCTGACCGCGACCCGGCAGGGTAACGTCAACGGATTCACTGGCGAGCTTCGCTTCAATGGCGGCCTTTTCCAGATCCGTGCGGCGGGCATTGATCGCCTGCTCCACCTGCCCCTTGGCCTCGTTGATCTTCTGGCCGGCAGCAGGACGCTCCTCGGGAGACAGCTTGCCCAGCGTCTTGGCTTGCTGGGTGATCACACCCTTCTTGCCGAGGTATTCCACACGAATTTGATCAAGTGCCTGCAGGCTGCCCGCACTCTCAACGGCGCTCAGCCCGTCCTGAACCAGTTGCTCCAGGTTTTCCATTGACCCTGCTCCAAACCAGAAATGGGGTAGGTTAAAACAAAAATAGGGGAAGAGCGTGCCCTTCCCCTATTCAGAAGGCGCCTTCATGATGCCATGAGACGCCGGATCGATCAGCAATCGATGAGAGATCTTAAGCGATCACAGGGACGCTTTGGCTTTCTCAACAACAGCGGCAAACGCCTGCTGCTCGTTCATGGCCAGGTCGGCCAGAACCTTACGATCGATTTCAACATTCGCCTTCTTCAGGCCAGAGATCAGACGGCTGTAGGACAGACCGTTTGCGCGGGCACCGGCGTTGATACGGGAGATCCACAGAGCGCGGAATGCACGCTTGCGGTTACGACGGTCACGGTAGGCATACTGCTGGGCCTTGATAACCGCCTGTTTGGCAACCCGGAAAACACGGCTACGGGCACCGTAGTAACCCTTGGCCTGCTTCATGATCTTCTTGTGACGACGACGTGCTACCACGCCACGCTTTACACGAGCCATACTTTAATCCTTCTACCTTTACTTTCTCAGGGATGATTCGCGCGGCTGATTCAGCACGCGGTCATGCGCTTGATAGCTGCTACATCTGACTTGGCGATGAGCTTGGTACCGCGCAGCTGACGCTTACGCTTCGGGCTCTTCTTGGTCAGAATGTGGCTGGTGAAGGACTGCTTGTGCTTGAAGCCGGTCGCGGTTTTCTTGAACCGCTTGGTAGCTCCGCTTTTGGTTTTCATCTTAGGCATTTTTAAAACTCCGCATTCTATTTTAGATAAACAAATGTGCCCCTGAACGACAAATCCCCCGCCGATGCGGGGGACCCGTCATTGGATCAGGTTCACTTCTTCTTGCGGGGCGCCACAACCATGGTCATCTGGCGGCCTTCCATTTTCGGCCGCTGTTCTACCTGGGCCAGCTCCTCAATATCTACTTCGATGCGGTTCATGAGCTTCATACCAATTTCCTGGTGTGCCATCTCACGGCCACGGAAGCGGATAGTGATTTTGCCGCGGTCCCCGTTTTCAAGGAAACGTACCAGGTTGCGTAGTTTGACCTGATAATCCCCTTCTTCAGTTCCTGGACGGAACTTGACTTCCTTGACCTGCGTCTGCTTCTGCTTTTTCTTGGCAGCCGCCTTGGCCTTCTTCTCTTCGAAGATCTTCTTGCCGTAGTCCATTATCTTACAGACGATCGGATCGGAATCCGTAACCTGAACCAGGTCAAGAGACGCTTCTTCTGCCTGCTTGAGTGCATCCTCAATGGGAACAATACCAACCTGATTGCCTTCGGCATCAACCAGGCGGACTTCAGTTGCGTCGATATTTTCATTGATAGGCGCTTTTGGAGTACGCCCACCCCGATTCGCTCGCTGTTTAATAATCAGATCTCCGTTTTGGTTCTACCTTTGCGTTCGACGTCTTTGGCCAATAGCGCTTCGAACTCGTCGACCGACATAGTCCCCAGATCTTCGCCCTTGCGGGTTCTCACCGCAACCGCGTTGTTCTCGATTTCTTTATCGCCGACAACAACCAGATAGGGAACCTTGTTTAGAGTATGCTCGCGGATTTTAAAGCCGATCTTCTCGTTTCTCAAGTCAGCATTAACCCTAAAGCCCAAAGAATCCCACTTTTTGGCCAGTTTCTGACAATAATCACGCTGGTTATCGGTAATATTGAGCACCGCCACCTGGGTTGGCGCCAGCCAGACCGGGAACGCGCCTTCGTACTCTTCGATCAGGATACCGATGAAACGCTCGAACGAACCCAACACCGCACGGTGCAGCATGACCGGGGTCCGGCGCTCGGAGTTGTCGGCCACGTACTGGGCACCGAGACGGCCCGGCATGGAGAAATCCACCTGGATGGTACCGCACTGCCAGACCCGGCCAATACAGTCCTTCAGGGAGAACTCGATTTTCGGTCCATAGAATGCTCCCTCACCCGGCAACAACTCCCAATCCACACCTTCCCGGTTCAGGGCTTCTTCCAGTGCGGCTTCGGACTTGTCCCAGACTTCGTCGGAACCCACCCGCTTTTCCGGACGGGTCGAGAGCTTGTACAGGATCTCGGTAAAGCCGAAGTCCTCATAGACTTCGTGCAACAATTTGATGAATGCGGACACTTCTTCCTGGATGGCATCCTCTTCGCAGAAGATGTGCGCATCATCCTGGGTAAAGCCGCGCACCCGCATCAGTCCGTGCAGTGCGCCGGATGCCTCGTTGCGGTGGCAGGAGCCGAATTCCGCCAGGCGCAGCGGCAAATCCTTGTAGCTCTTCAGGCCCTGGTTGAACACCTGCACATGGCAGGGGCAGTTCATGGGCTTGATGGCGTAGTCATGCTTCTCGGACTCGGTAGTGAACATATCATCCTTGAACTTGTCCCAGTGCCCGGATTTCTCCCACAGGGTACGAGACACTACCTGGGGTGTCTTGATTTCCTGGTAGCCATGCCTGTGCAGCTTGGCCCGCATGTACTGCTCGATCTCCTGATACAGGGACCAGCCATCCGGGTGCCAGAACACCATGCCCGGTGCCTCTTCCTGCATGTGGAACAGGTTCAGCTTCTTGCCAATCTTGCGGTGATCCCGCTTTTCGGCCTCTTCCAGGCGGTTCAGGTAGGCCTTGAGGTCCTTCTTGTTACCCCAGGCAGTACCGTAGACGCGCTGCAACTGCTCATTGCTGGTATCACCACGCCAGTAGGCACCGGCCACCTTGGTGAGCTTGAAGGCCTTGAGCTTACCGGTGCTGGGCACGTGCGGACCACGGCACAGGTCGATGAAATCACCCTGACGGTAGAACGAGAGGTCCTCATCACCGGGAATATCCTGGATGATGCGAACCTTGTATTCCTCACCCTTGTCCTCGAACAACTTGATAGCGTCCTCCCGGGACATGACAGACCGGGAAACCGGGATATCCTGCCGGGCCAGCTCTTCCATCCGCTTCTCGATCCGCGCCAGGTCCTCATTGGTGAACGGGCGGTCGTACTTGAAGTCGTAATAGAAGCCGTTGTCGATCACCGGGCCAATGGTTACCTGGGCACCGGGGAACAACTCCTGGACGGCCATAGCCATCAGGTGGGCAGTGGAGTGACGAATGATGTCGACACCATCCTCGTCACGATCGGTAACGATGGCCAGCTCAGCATCACGGTCGATCACGTGGCTGGTGTCCACCAGATTGCCATCGACCTTGCCAGCCAATGCGGCCTTAGCCAGGCCGGCGCCAATGTCGGCCGCGACGTCGTGTACGGTTACGGGTTCAGCAAAACTGCGATGGCTGCCATCCGGCAGGGTAATGACGGGCATGGAATACTCCTGTTGTTTACTCAGCGGTGATCTATACCAAAGATCACATGGTGCCGGGACACCGCGACACAAACCGCGGCCCGGATCTGCGGCGAGTCTACCAGAAAAAAACCCGGCGGGTTAACGCCGGGTTACTACGGACTCAACAAACCCTGTTGGCCGGTCAGGCCGGAGCCGGTGTCGCATCTTCCCTGGCCTTTCTCCGGAGCTGACCGAAGGCCAGTGCCGCCAGCAACAGAAGTGCCGGAATGAACATCAATTCCTTGGGCGGCCGGTCCTTCTCGACCTGAACCTTGTCGATAGTCCAACCAAAGCTGATGCCCGCCTGCTCCGCAATACTTCCGAAATTCACGAAGTCCACGACCATCTGCTCACCCTGGGGAGAAACCTCCAGACCGGCCTGGGCCAGTCGCTGCTGGGGCGTCTCCGCCTTGGGCAGCGGGAGGCGCAGGTATTTCGACACTTCGTCGCCATCGATGGACATGCCGGAAGCCTGGATAATAATGGGCCTATCCGCTGGTACGTCCTCGACATACTGGAAGATCTCCGAGCCGGGCCGGTCCTCCGTCGGCGGATAGATCCTGTCCCACCAGAATCCTGGCCGGAACAGCGTAAAGGTGATCAACAGCAGGCAGACCGTCTCCCACCACCGGGTTTTCGTGAACCAGAATCCTTGGGTCGCTGCCGAGAACACCAGCATGGCGGTCACCGCACTGAAGATGGTGATGAGCAGGTCTACCCAGCCGGTCAGTCCGATCAGCAACAGTTGCGTGTTGAAAATGAACATGAATGGCAAAATCGCGGTCCGGATGTCATAGGTGAAGCCCTGCACACCCGTGCGTATCGGATCGGCACCGGAGATCGCAGCGGCCGCATAGGCAGCAAGCCCCACCGGCGGCGTGTCATCCGCCAGGATACCGAAATAGAAAACAAACAAGTGCACCGCGATCAAGGGCACCAGCAGACCATTCTCGGCACCGAGCGTCACGATAACCGGTGCCATCAGGGTTGAGACCACGATGTAGTTGGCCGTGGTCGGCAAGCCCATGCCAAGAATGAGGCTGATGATGGCCGTGAAGATCAGCATCAGCAGCAGGTTGCCGCCCGAGATGAATTCAACGAACTCAGTCATCACCAAACCGATACCGGTGAGCGTTACCG
Source organism: Marinobacter sp. (assembly GCF_046484525.1). Lineage (GTDB taxonomy): Bacteria > Pseudomonadota > Gammaproteobacteria > Pseudomonadales > Oleiphilaceae > Marinobacter. The sequence goes on along the minus strand of NZ_JAWOIS010000059.1, from coordinate 53,198 downwards.
TTCCCACGACAATGCCGGCGGTGGCCGTTGCCACACCAATGCCAACCATGTTCCGCGCACCCGTTACGAGGGAATGGGCCAGGTCAACACTGCCCTTCTTCAGTTCCGCAATGTAGTCGCCACGCTTATGGAAGAAGGCTTTCAGTGGCTGCTGGGTGATCACGATGAAAATCATGAACACAGTCGCCCAGAAGGCGGACAGCTGCGGGGAGAAGCGTTCTACCGTCAGACACCAGACCAGCACTACCACCGGTAGCAGGAAATAAAGACCGGTTTTGACGGTCGGACCGACCGGAGGCAGCTCGTCCAGAGCTGTTTCCGGATCGTCTTCCTCAAGATCCGGAAACCTGCTGGCGTAGCCGACCAGCCCGATATAGACCGCCAGCAGCAAGGGAGTCAGAACCCATATAGCAGCTTCACCCAGAACAATTTTCATCCAGCCGATGCCGTAATAGACCGCAAAGGTCAGCACGCAAAGGCCGAGCACAATCACAACCCAGTTCAACATACGCTGGGCAAGGGTTGGACGATCCAGGCGCTCAATACCCTTCATATTCAGTTTGCAGGCCTCAAGATGCACGATGTAGATCAGGGCCACATAGGAGATCATCGCCGGCAAGATCGCGTGCTTGATGACCTCGATGTAGGAAATACCCACATACTCCACCATCAGGAACGCGGCTGCCCCCATGATCGGCGGCGTCAGCTGGCCGTTGGTGGACGCAGCCACCTCAACAGCACCTGCCTTGGTGGCGGGGAAGCCCACCCGCTTCATCAGCGGAATGGTGAAAGTACCGGTGGTTACCACGTTGGCAATGGAGGAGCCGGAAATCACTCCGCTCAGACCACTGGAGACCACGGCCGCCTTGGCAGGACCTCCACGCATATGGCCCAGCAGTGCGTACGCGACCTTGATGAAGTAGTTCCCGGCCCCGGCCCGTTCAAGCAAGGCACCGAAAAGGACAAACAGGAACACAAAACTGGTTGAAACCCCGAGGGCTACGCCAAACACACCCTCGGTACCCAGCCACTGATGAGAGGCCAGCTTGCTCAGGCTTGCGCCCTTATGGGAAATCACGTCCGGCATGTAGGGGCCGGCCAGGGAATAGATGATGAAAACACCGGCCACAATCGTCAGCGGCAGCCCCAGAGCACGACGGGTCGCTTCAAGCAACAACACGAGCCCGCCGAGGGCCACAACCATGTCCTGGGTATTGGGCGCCCCGGGACGGGTGGAAAGCTGATCATAGAAAACGTAAAGGTAAGAGGCCGCAAAAGCAGCCGCGAGGGCCAGTATCCAATCAAATACCGGAACATGATTCTGGTGCTTACCCCGGATCATGGGAAAAGCCGCAAATGCCAGGAACGAGGCAAATGCGAGGTGAATCGAACGTGCTTCCGTGGAATTGAACACGCCGATTTCGAAAATATAGGGCAGCGGTGACGCTATCCAAAGCTGAAAAAGAGACCAGAGCAGAGGAACGATAAAGAGAATGCCAGCGGCGGGTCCTGTTGCAGCCCTGCCGCCCGATTCGGTCTGGAGGAATTCCTCAACTTTCTGCTTATCGATGGCATCCCCGGCTCTCGGGTCACTATTTGTCATAGCCGGATCCTGTCAGAGGGAAAAATCGGGAAGATCATGAATGGCCGCGGGCGAGGCTGCCCGCGGCCGATTTTGAGCAAAACGCCAGATCAGTCGATCAGGCCAGCTTCCTTGTAGTACTTCGCTGCACCCGGGTGCAGCGGAGCACTCAGGGCATCCTGTACCATTTCTTCCTTCTTCAGGTTAGCGAAAGCCGGGTGCAGACGCTTGAAGCTGTCGAAGTTCTCAAAGACCGCCTTCACAACTTCGTAAACCACGTCCTCGGGTACGTCAGTGGAGGAGACGAAGGTTGCCGCCACACCGAAGGTGGTGACATCTTCGTCCGAGCCACGGTACATACCACCCGGAATGACCGCCTTACGGTAGTACGGGTTTTCCCCGATCAGAGTTTTGGTCGCATCGTTGCTCACGTTGACGATTACGCTGTCACAGGAAGTAGTCGCTTCCTTGATCGAACCAGACGGGTGACCAACGGTGTAGAAGAAGGCATCGATGTTGCCATCACACAGGGCCTGGGACTGTTCGGCTGCCTTCAGCTCGGCGGCCAGGGAGAACTTGTCCATGGTCCAGCCCATTTCATCCATCAGCACCTCTGCGGTGGCACGCTGGCCGGAACCCGGGTTACCTACGGAAACCCGCTTACCTTCGAGGTCTTCAAAGGTCTTGATGCCGGAGGCTTTGCTGGCAACAACGGTGAACGGCTCCGGGTGCAGAGAGAAAACCGCGCGCAGTTCCTTGTTGGCGCCATCGTCTTTAAACTGGCTAGTGCCATTATAGGCATGGTATTGCCAGTCCGACTGCGCCACAGCCAGATCCAGCTCTCCCTGACGGATTGCGTTCAGATTGTACACGGAACCACCGGTGCTCTCGACAGAGCAACGGATACCGTGCTCTTTCCGGTCCATGTTGACCAGACGGCAGATGGCACCACCGGCGGGATAATAAACACCAGTCACGCCGCCGGTACCGATGGTCACGAAACGCTGCTCTTGCGCAGAGACCGAAGTGGAGGCAGCACCGAAGCTGACCGCAGCGGCTACAGCAAGAGCGGAAGCTTTGAGTTTAAGTGTCATGTGAGTCGTTCCTTTTCTGTTCGTTGTAATTAAAGAATGCCCGTCTCTCAAACGGACATATTTCGCGCCCGTATGAGAACATAAACCACTTTACAGCATAAATAAAGCCAGAGTTAGCTCTCTAACCAATTGACCCAACAACAAAAAAGCCCGCGACGCAGGCTTTTTTGTTCGTCGTTGGCAATCTTATTTCGCTGTCCTCGCCTTTTCAAGCATGCGGTCCGGACGAAGCAGGAAGCGGGCCAGTGCCGGAAGCAGCCAGATGGCACCGATCATGTTCCAGAGGAACATGAAGAACAACAGAAAGCCCATGTCCGCCTGAAACTTGATGGGAGAGAAGATCCAGGTCACAACACCGATACCCAGGGTCACGCCGGTGAAGACCACAGCTTTACCGGTGGAGCGAAGGGTTTCGAAGTACGCGTCCTGCAGGGTCTTGCCTTCGAGCAGGTATTTCTCAAGTTTGCTGTAGATGTAGATGCCATAGTCCACACCAATACCCACGCCCAGCGCAATGACCGGCAGGGTGGCCACCTTGATACCGATACCCGAGACCGCCATGATCGCCTCACACAGGATCGAAGTCAGACCCAGCGGGATAACGATACACAGTACCGCGCGGATGGAACGGAAGGTCAGGAGGCACAGCAGGCTCACCACGCCATAGACGAAGGCAAGCATCATGTTCTTGGCTTTGGAGATAACCTCGTTGGTGGCCGCTTCAACACCCGCGTTACCGGCAGCCAGCAGGAACGTATGCTCCTCATTGCTGTTTGTCTGGGCGAACTCCTCGACCACTTCAACCACCGTGCGCAGGGTTTCAGCCTTGTGATCCTCCAGGAACACCAGCAGCGGTGTCAGACTGCAATCGGTGTTGATCAGCCCGGAAGGCGCATTACGGATGGAGGCATTGATGATGGTCTGGTTACGTGAAATGGCATACCAGTTCCAGTTGCCTTCGTTCAGCGCCTTGGTGACGATCTTGGAGACATCTGCCAGCGATGCCGTGGACTGCACGCCCGGCGTGTTCGCCAGTTCCCACTGCAGCGAGTCCATAGCCCTCAGCACACTGTACTGGGTGCATTGCTCCTCCGGTGTCTTCACCATCACCACCATGACATCGGCACTGGTGGAGTAGTTGTTGATGATGTAGGCGTTATCCTTGTTGTAGCGGGAGTCCTTGCGCAGTTCTGGTGCGCCCTGGTCCAGGTCACCCACTTTCAGGTCCTGCTTGTAGTAGAGGCCAAGACCGAGGCCTATCACTGCAATCAGCAGCGAGATCGGCGCCACTCCGGGGTGGGAAAAGTTGGACAGCAGGCGCCATTTGCGATCCTGCTTCTCACCATGGTTCTGCACATGGCGCACGCCACCCTTGGAGATACCGAAGTAGGACATGATCAGTACATGCAGCACCAGGTTGGTAATGATCACAAAAGCGACACCGATACCGGCGGCAACCGCCAGATCCCGGATAACATCGATCTCGATGAAGAACAGGGTCAGGAACCCGAAGGCATCGGAGATCAAAGCCAGCATGCCCGGAATATAAAGCGCGCGGAACGCAAGCCGGGCAGCGGTGATGGCGTCAAAGCCCTTGGCCGCTTCCACTGCCATGGCGTTGACGATCTGCACGCCATGACTGATACCGATAGCGAACACCAGGAATGGGACCAGCACGGAGTACGGGTCCAGGCCATAGCCCAGCAGCCGCAGGGTACCAAGCTGCCAGAACACCGCGATGATGGAGGTAAAGACCGGCACCAGGGTTCCGGAAACACTGCGGGAGTACCAGAACAGCAACAGTGTGGTCAGCGCAATGGTGATACCGGCAAACCAGGCGATGGAGCCGATACCCTCGATCAGATCCCCCACTTTCTTGGCAAAGCCGACAATATGAATGTCAATGTTCGGATTCTGGGCTTCGTACTTTTCCCTGATCTTCTCTTCAAGTTGACGCGAAAAAGTACCGTAATCCAGGGGCTCACCGGTTTCCGGATCGCTCTCATACAGTGGTGCGTAGACAATCGTGGATTTGAAGTTATCCGAAATCAGCCGGCCAACTTCATTGGAACGCAGCACGTTCTGACGCAGCTGTTCCAGGCTCTCCCGGGAGCCATCGTAGTCATCCGGAATGACGGTGCCACCCTGGAAGCCCTGTTCGGTTACTTCCACCCAGCGCACGTTGGAGGTCCACAGCGACTTCAGACCTGAACGGTCCACCCCATTGAGGTAGAAAACCTCGTCGGTGATCTGCTTCAGGGTCTCCATGTATTCTTGCGAGAAGATATCGCCGTCTTTGGATTCCACGGCGATCCGCACAAAGTTACCCAGGTTTTCCAGGTCATCCCTGTGCTCGAGCATGTTGATGATGTAGGGATGCTCCAGCGGGATCATCCGCTCGAAACTGGCATCCGGCTGAATCTTGACCGCGTTGTAGCCGAGGAACAGGGTCAAGATGGTCAGCAGAACCAGGATGATTGCCCGATTATTGAAAATCAGACGTTCCAGGAACGGTTCCGCCTTGGGCGTGGTCAGGTAATGTTCGCCCTTGTCATGCGTCGGGTTGGACATTCAAAAGCCCCTCTATTATCGGTTCTGTTGTTGCCACATCAGGGCGTTATTGAAGGTTTTTGCCTTGGGGGTCGGCGTGCCTGACGCCACCCTCGCCCACCAGGAGCAGATTGGTGTCCGAAACCGGCACCACTCCCATTACTCCCTGGCGATCATCACGGAGGTATTCCCGGAAGGTATCTCCTCCGTTGCCGCTGGTGAGCACAGCCCCACCATTTCCGACCAGGATGATCCGGTCACCCTCTGCTGCGCCATCATTGAGCGTTGCCGTGGAACCGGTATTGACCACAGACCAGGATTTTCCGAGATCCGCGGAATACATCAGGGTGCCCCGAAGACCGAAGGCCAGGGCCTCGTTGACGCGACCGGTGCCAATCACGCCGAACAATGACCCCGGGTAAGGGCTCTCACGACGCTCCCAGGTTTCGCCGCCGTCAATGGACACATGGATCTGGCCAGCCTCACCCACGATGAACAGGGCACCGCCGGCAACCCTGGAAATGGCATTCAGGTGAAAACCCTGGGGGTTGTCCAGCTTCGGTGACCAGTCCTGCCAGCTTTCCCCGCCATCGGTCGTGCGGTAGATCATGCCGTAGGCGCCAACGACGAAGCCATGGCTGTCGTTCTCGAACCAGACATCCAGAAACGGATTGACCGGACCGATATCCAGGTCCGCCTGCATGTTTTCCAGGCGGAAAAACAGATCATCCAGTGCCCACTCGAGGTCTTCTTTCTCTTCTTCAGGCGCTTGTTCGATGCGCTCCTCCATTTCGGTAATGGCATCCTCCTGGCTTGCAATGGCCAGCTCAGCCGCCCGGATACCGTCCAGCTGGAGCTCCCAGGTTGCCCCGGAATCGCTCGAATGCAGCACAGCTCCGCTGTGGCCCACAGCCCAGCCGTGATTTTCAATACCAAAATCCACGCCGGTGAGGGTAACGGACACCGGCACTTCGGCCTGGGTCCAGCTTTGACCCTCGTCGTCGGAGTAGATGATGTGCCCACGCTCCCCGGCCGCTACGATACGGTCGCCGGCAACGGCAACATCATTCAGCAGGCTTTGTGGGGCGAGTTCCGTCGGACGGGCCGGTGTTTCAAGCAAATCCCCCACTGCCCATACAGTCGGAGATGCACAGGCCATGGAAAGCCCAAGGCAGGTTGCACCCAGGGTTTTACGCATCAAGCTTGTAGCCATTCGGTTTGCCTATCGGTTGTTTTTACTGTGTGTCTCTGTCCGGCAAAGCCGGTTTTAACTGTAAACATACCGGCAGCCTCTCGGCTGCCGGTATGTTGATTGCCAATCCATCTGGGCGGGGTTGCGATCCTCGCGCCTCAGCGAACACTCCTGCGGCGCAGCGAGGCCGGCGAGAAGTAACGCCTGTTGGGAACCTTGTCGGTGAATACCCGGGTATTCGGCTCTTCGGTATCGAGTCCGAGAACGTGATAACGGCGGGCCTGAAGATCATGATAGACGTCCAGTACCGTCCAGACACCGGGTAATTCATAATAATTCTTGGGTAGACCCATGGTGACGCGCCACAACTCGCCGCGGCCGTCGTATTGGTCCAGCAGAACGGTATTCCAGCTGTCCTCGTCGACATAAAAACGGCGCTTGCCATAAATATGACGTTCACCCGACTTCAAGGTTGCCTCAACCACGTGCACCCGGTGCAGTTCCCAACGGGTCAGTTCAGGATTGATGTGGGAGATACCGAGGATATCGTCATAGGACAGGCCTTTTTCCCCGATACGGTAATTGTTATAGGGAATGTAGATCTCTCGCTTGCCCTCGTAAGTCCAGTTGTAACGGTCCAGGGCACCATTGAAGATATCCGTATCGTCGGCGGTACGGAGGTTATCGGAAGCTGCAATCGGGGAATCATAACCGAGGTTTGGAGCGCGACGGACCCGGCGCTGGCCGGCGTTATAACCCCAACCATTACGGGGGTTGACAATCTGGTTCATGGTTTCATGAATCAGGATCGCACCCCCGGCCAGCCGAGGCGGGGACTGGGTGAATGACAGGTAGTAGAAGATGACGTTGTCCAGGGTACTCACGTCACCTTCCGGGTTGTAATAGTTGAAGAAAGCTTCCTGTTGAGATGTCACGAGAGAGTAGTCGCCATCCTGCTGAACAGCCACCTCACTGGAACGGCGAGTGACATAGACACCGCGCCAGCGGGTCAGATGGTTCCAGATTACCTGCCACGCTTTCTCTTCGTCATTGCCATGCAGAATCGGGAAAGGATAGCCACCGTAGGCCCCCTCAATACCGGCGCCCTCGCCCACGATATTGGCACTTGTGGCGTTATCCCGGGTGTTCCGGACCACCCAGTCCGGCACGGCATGGCTGCGGCGGGTCTGATACACAGGAACCTGAAACGTTGTGGGATAGGTGTCGAACATGGCCCTGACACCGTCGGTCAGGTACTCGCTGTACTGGTCCATGTTCTGGGCTGTGATCGTAAACAGCACCTCATCGTCCGGGAAGGGATTAATATGGTGCTGACCGCTTTCCTTGTAACCGGCTGGCGGTTCAGTCAGTCCGCCATCCCATGCGGGGATGGTTCCAGCGGCGTTACCGGCCGTCGGAGAGCCAAATGGCGTCAGTTCGTTGCCGAGACGGGCAGCCTCACTCTGGGAGACAGCTGCGTAGGCGGGTACAGCTGAGACAGACAGGGCGAGCAGGCTGCCCAACAGCATCTTTTTGTTATATCTCATGATCTAACCTTTAATCCGTCTGGAAGCCTCTTCCGGGGGCTTTTTTATTGTGGCCTCATAGAAATTGAGACGTTCAGTCAGGTTACCCGATCGCGCACTATTGTCTATCGACCGAAAGTGCGATTTTGTATCCGGCTGTGACGACGGATTTACCATCACAGCCGGACAATATCACCGGGTTCAGTCTGCCAAGGATTTATGAACCACCTCGTACACATCCCTGGAGAGGCCAGCCTTGTCCCGGACTCGCTCCAGCGCTGCCTGCATCCGCTGCCGATACGCCGGTGCAAACTTCCGCCATCGGGTCAGGGGCGTGACCAGCCGTGCGGCGATCTGGGGATTGCTGTCATCCAGCCGGCAGACCTGCTCGGCAAGGAAGTCATAGCCCGAACCATCCGGACTGTGGAAAGCGGCCAGATTCTGCCCGGCAAAGGCACCGACGACCGAACGCACCTTGTTGGGATTCTTCCAATCGAATGCCGGATGCTCCAGCAGGGCGTGAATCTGCGGCAACTGGCCGGCGCGCTCGCTGGCAGCCTGAACGGAGAACCACTGTTCGATCACCTGCGGATCTTCCCGAAACTGCTGGTAGAACTCTTCCAGCGCCAGGTTGCGGTCTTCCCCGTAGTCGGAGTTCACCAGGGCCCTAAGTGCGCCCATACGATCCGTCATGTTATCGGCCCCACGGAACTGGCGGAACGCAAGCTCACGCCCTTCCTCGTCATTGATCATCAGGAGCCATGCCAGGGCCGTATTGCGCAAACTCCTGCGGGCAATCGCTTCGGGGGTAATCTCGTAGTCTCCAGACTCGAAATTGCGCCGGTAACAGGCAACCAGTTCATCCCGCAACGAGATGGCCAGGTGCTTGAGCACCCGTTCCCGGGCACGGTGGATGGCCGGGACATCGGCATTGTCCGCCAGCTCGATCAGGTACGCCTCTGAAGGCAGCTGCAGCATCTTGGCCACCAGCGCCTGATCCAGGGAGGAGTCGCAGATCAGGTGGCGATAGGAAGTCACCAGTCTGGGCTCGACCGCCGCGTCTTTGGCTGCGCCCACCAGGGACTGGATCACGTCCACCGCCAGCCTCTGGCCGGCATCCCAGCGATTGAACCCATCGGGATCGTGGCTCATCAGGAACAGCAACTGTTCCCGCGACCACGGGTAATTTACCCGGACCGGCGCGGAGAAGTGACGCAGGAGCGAGGGCACGGGGCGTTCACTGATGCCGTGGAATTCGAAGGTATGGCTCGCCTCGGTGAGCTCCAGCACCCGCTCGGCCGGCGCGTGTTCCTCGCCCGCCTCAAGTATGAGCGGCAGGGCCTCACCCCGGCTGCCCAACAGGCCCACGGCAAACGGAATGTGTTGCGGCTTCTTGTTGCTCTGCCCCGGGGTATCCGGGATGTGCTGCTCGATGGTCAGGCGATAAAGGCCCCGCTCCTGATCAAACTCATCAGAGACATTCAGCACCGGTGTACCCGCTTGCTCATACCAGAGACGGAACTGGCTCAGATCACGCCCCGAGGCATCTTCCATGGCGCGGACAAAATCATCGGTGGTTACCGCCTGACCGTCATGACGCTCGAAGTAAAGATCGGAGCCCTTGCGGAACATCTCCGGCCCGAGCAGGTTGTGAATCATGCTCACCACCTCGGCGCCCTTCTCGTAGATGGTCAGGGTGTAAAAGTTGGAAATTTCCATGTAGGAAGCCGGGCGCACCGGGTGGGCCATGGGGCCGGCATCCTCGGCAAACTGGGCCGTGCGCAACAGGGTAACGTCCTCGATACGCTTCACCGTCGGCGATCCCATGTCGGCGGAGAACTGGGAATCCCGGAACACGGTGAAACCTTCCTTCAGACTCAGCTGGAACCAGTCACGGCAGGTGACCCGGTTACCGGACCAGTTGTGGAAGTACTCGTGGGCGACAATCGCCTCGATGCGCTGGAATGCGGCATCGGTGGCGGTATCCTGGCTTGCCAGGACACAGGACGAGTTGAAGATGTTCAGGCCCTTGTTCTCCATGGCGCCCATATTGAAATCGTCGACGGCCACGATCATGAAGATATCCAGATCGTATTCCCGACCATAGACTTCCTCATCCCAGCGCATGGACCGTTTCAGGGAGTCCATGGCGTGGTCGCATTTCTCCGCATTCCGCGGCTCCACATACATGCGCAGGTCGATGTCGCGACCGGAACAGGTCCGGAAGGTATCCCGTTTTTCCACCAGATCGCCAGCCACCAGGGCAAACAGGTAACAGGGCTTCGGGAACGGGTCCTCCCAGGTGACAAAATGACGGCCGTCATCAAGCTCGCCCCGGTCAACGTCATTACCGTTGGACAGCAGTACCGGATACGACGATTTGTCCGCCTCGATACGGGTCCGGAAACGGGCCATGACGTCCGGGCGATCCGGGAAGAAGGTAATGCAGCGGAAGCCCTCGGCCTCGCACTGGGTACAGAACATGCCGGAGGACATGTACAGACCTTCGAGGCGGGTGTTGTTCCGTGGCTCGATCCAGGTTACCACGGAGAGCTCGAACTGCTCGGGCACCGAGGCGATGACCAGCTGATCGCCCCGGTCCTCGTAATCGGACGCCGACAATCCGGCGCCATCGAGGGCGACGGATTCCAGCTTGAGGCTGTCGCCGTCCAACTCCAGCGGCGCACCGTCCTCACTGGATTCCGGGTTCCGGCGCACCGACAGCGTGCTGTGTACGCGGGCGCCGTCCTCGAAAAGCTCAAACCTGAGATCCACATGATCAACCAGATACGCCGGTACTTTGTATTCGCTCAGGTAAATGGTTTGTGGCTGGTTGCTACGCATTACATTCTCCACGGAGTTCTGTTCAGCTGGCGTCTGCCCGGAAGCGGACCTCATACCCGGTAAATTTGCGGATATTGATCACGCCGGTGTCGAGAATCAGGTACTGGCCCTTGATGCCTTCCAGTATTCCTTCCACTTCCGGTGTCTTGTCCAGATTATGGGTTTTGATCTTTGACGGCCAGACCTCGACCGGATAACTGAGCCCGAGCCCGGATTCGTCCACTTCCCGGATGGCGTCGTCACCGTGCACCTCACGCAGTTCGGCAATATCGGTGGCGATGGCCGCAAGCATTTTCTGACGCTCTTCCACCAGATCCAGTTCCGGCACATCACCCTTGAGCATGGCGCGCCAGTTGGTGCGATCAGTGACATGGCTCTTGCATGCCACTTCCACCAGGCCAGCGATGTAGCGGGTTCTGACCCGGACCATGGGGATGGCCTCCACCGCCCCCTGATCAATCCAGCGGGTCGGCACCTGTGAAGCGCGGGTGATGCCGACCTTGAGTCCGGACGAATTGGCCAGATACACCACGTGTTCGACCATGCAGTGGGCCTCCCCCCACTCCGGCTCGCGACAGGTGCCAAGGTGGTAGTGACACTTTTCCGGGCTCATGATGCAGCTGTCGCAGGCCGCCAGCTTGCGGAAGCAGGGATAGCAATAGCCCTGGTTGAAACTCTTTTTGGTCTTGCGGTCGCAATGGATGCAGCGGATAACCCCGTCAAAATCGATCCGGATGGAATGACCGATCAGGTGATTCAACGGAACCCGGGCATCACCAACGGCAATGGTGTAGGAAACCGGCTGTCCCGCCTCTACCGGCATCTTGCGCAACCGGCCGGTTACATCGATGGCTTCGCTCAAGACTTGACCTCTACGAACTGGTCCGGATCGATATCCCGGTTCTGGCTGGTGGTGTGCTGGACGGAAGGATCACAGGCCGTTCCCGCTTTGCTGCCACGATCCAGGTAACCCACCCGCTCTTCTTCGGGTACGTTGTGTTTGTTCTCGTAGTAAATCACCGCTTCCAGGCTGATAGCGCGTTGTTCGGCTGTCATCTTGCGACCATCCGGCCACTTTCCCAGCTCAATGGACTGGCGAAGGTTCCGGTATACCGCCGGGTCCAGACGTTCGATCAGCTCTTGGTAAGTCATTCCGCTCTCCTGAAAAAAACCTTCACAAAAAAATCGGCAGAATCGTTTGACGGATGCAAACGATAATATTTATCATTACGTCGCCAAATGACAACGGTCATATCATTTGGTCTCTCTCATCAGGAGCTACAAGCTCTCTTTACGCCCCGCCCTCTGGCGGGGCTTTTTTGATACCGCTCACCTTCTCCTTACGGGCAAAACCAGCGCGCAGAGCAGTCCGGCGACAAAACCACCCAGGTGGGCCTCATTGGCCATCCTGCCCAGCCCCAGCATTTCCGGCAATGGGGTAAAACCGAGAACCATCCAGATCACCGCAAAGGTCACCAGCGCCGGCGGGAACTGGAATCGGGGCGCTCGCTGCTGGCTCAGCCAGCAATAACCGAGAATCCCGTACACCACACCGGACAGGCCACCAAACAAAGGCCCTGAAACCAGGTACTGCAAACCATTGGACAACAGGCTGGTCACCAGGAACAGGGCCATCAGCCGACCCTTACCATCAAACCACTCAACCTGGCTACCAAGGAACCAGAGCATCACCGAATTGAAAATGATGTGGGTCCAGCTGAAATGCAGGAAATCCGGTGTGATCAAGCGCCAGACCTGGCCACTGGCAAGTGTGGTCGAAAGCGCATCAATGCGATTGCCGAAGGTGGTCCAGTCAAAATTGCGGGGATCCACCACCATCAGTACGGCGGAGACCTCATTGGAGCCCATCCCCGTCAGCCAGACCATCAGCACGGCAAAAACGATCAGCCCCAGGACCATCGGCGCGTGCCGGGGTGCTGGCTGCCAGCGTCCTCCGACAAAGGCCGGCGAGCGGTTCTGGTTTGCTACTACTTCCCTGAGCCCGGGTTCCGCGAGGTAGCGCTCAAGGGCCGCCAGGACCGGCCCGGTGTGCTCTTCATGTTCCAGCCAAAGCACCTGCTGGCCGCCTTCTTCTGTGATTCGATGCCCCACGCCCTGATCCTTCAGCCACTGGCTGAAGTCGGCAAGGTTCACCGAGGTATCCAACTGCTTTACCCGATACAATTCTCACCTCATGATCAGGGGTATTATCTCACCGGAAGACAAGCCGCTAACGCGTAACACTGTCTTCGCTGGTGGGGTACTCCGGAGCCTCCGGCCGCTCCACATCTACCCAGACAAACTTGTCCCGGGAAAGTGCCCGCTCGCCGTCAAACCGGTAGGCCACCAGCTTGCCGTACTTCACCGCACTGAAATCGATACACGCGACATTGGGCTTCAGCGGCGCGGGACGACCTTCCATCCAGTAATGGCCGACGAAGACCGGTGGCGCGTCCAGGGGGTAACTGATGAGCTGCTTGCGCTCGTCTTCTGCCAGCACGTGCCTGGCCACTTCTGGCGGTAACGGATCGGGCTGGAACACCACATCGGCATAGGTATGGGGCTGGTCGGCCCAGAACTTGGTCCGGAAGAATTCGCGGACATAGCCGTCCTTGCCCGTGATCGACATACCCTCCGGCAGACGCAGGTCCGTACCCCGAAGGAGCGTATCCATTACCTGTCCGGCGAAAGATTCGATGGCCGCCGAGGCGTGGAGGAAATCCTCGTCAATGCAAGCGCCACCCTGGACCTGTTTGAACTTCTCGATCAGATCCCCGTCCCAGCAGGCATGCACCACCCGGAAGTCCTCTTCCTCGATGAACAGAGGGATGGTGTAGAACCACTCCAGAAACTCGTTCCATTCGTGGGGGTGGGCATCGAACTGCTCAAGGGTTTCCCTGATCAGTCGGTCATGACGCGGGTTGTGCTCCCGCAACCAGGTTTTGCCACTGCCCGGACGCGCACGGGTGCAATAACCCAGGGCATTGTATTCGTGGTTCCCCATGACAATCCGGGCCGATCCATGCTCCACCATGTCCCGGACCAGGTGCAGGGCTTCACGGATGCGGGGACCCCGGTCAATGATGTCGCCGATAAATACCGCCTGGCGCCGGGGGTGTTCGTAAACCCCGTTGGCCTTGCGGTACCCCATCCTGTCCAGGAGTTTTTCCAGTGTATGGGCGCATCCGTGGATGTCACCGATGATATCAAAGCCGCGATGTGCGGAACGATTCTTACCAGCCATCATCAGCTCGCTGCGATTTCACTTGCCCAGCCAAGCTTGTCACGGCACGTGGCATAGAAGTTATGGTCCGTCGGATGGATCAGGCGGATCTTGAACGGCTTCTTGGTGATCCGGATGATATCCCCGGGCGCACAGGAAATGTTCATCTGGCCATCAAAGCTCACCTGCGGGTAGGTCTCGTTGGTATCTCCGATGACCAGCTTGATCTCACTCTTGCCGTCCACCACGATCGGGCGACTGCTCAGGGTGTGGGGGAACATGGGCACCAGTGCGATTGCGTCGAGCTTCGGATGCATGATCGGCCCGCCGGCTGACAGTGAATAAGCCGTGGAACCGGTAGGCGTGGATACGATCAGGCCATCGGAGCGTTGGCTGTAAACAAAGTGGCCGTCAATAAACAGGTCAAAACCGATCATCCGTGTGGATTTGCCTGGGTGTAACACCACGTCGTTCAGGGCACTGCCGAATCCGAGCGGCTGCCCGTTACGCTCGACGTTGCCGTCAAGCAGGAAGCGGGTTTCCTCGATGTACTCCCCTTCCAGTACCTTGCCGAGGCGCTCTTCCAGATCCGAGGGGGAGATATCGGTCAGGAACCCGAGACGCCCCCGGTTCACCCCCAACAGGGGGATCTTGGACTTTGCCAGCTCACGGGCAGCACCCAGCAAGCTACCGTCACCGCCGACAACAATCACCAGGTCGCAGATTTCGCCCAGCAGTTTCTTACTGGCCACCTGCAGGCCATGACCAGGAACCATTCCCGCAGTGTCTTCTTCCAGAATGACCTGGTAGTTCTGGGCAAGCAGATACTGCTTGAGTTGTCTCAGCGTCTCCACCACCTTGACACTGCCCATCCGTCCGATTACGCCGATATTCCTGAACTGATCCATGAAATGTCCTGTGATCCCGGGATGCAACAGGGAACAGCACCTCCGCTACCCTGCAACGATGGCGTACAGTGTAACGAAAGTCAGTAGGATTCTGAAAAAAGATGCGCGGATCAGGTCAGGCCTGGTGCTGTTCGCAGTGGTCGTCCACACCCGGGCGGAACTCCGCCGGCTGACTGACCCGCATGATGGGTTCGGCACACTGGTTGCCATCCCCGTCCTTGTGGCAGCACACCGGGTTCTCATAGTGCTCGAGCCACTCCCGGTAGGCCGGTTCGTTCATGCCACAACGATCGGAGGCATAGGCCACGGGGTTGGTGAAATAGGCTTCAATGTCTTCATAAGGCAGAGTCAGGTGGCCCACGCCGGCATGGTAGGCCACGAGAAAGACTGATTGCTTGCGCAGATGGTCAAGAATGGAACTCTCCTGCGGCTCCCGGTGCCGCAACTCGTTATTCTCCTCCTCCAGGGAGACAATTTTCTCGTCACGCATTTCCAGCTCACGCTGCTTGCGCTCAAGTTGCTCCCTGAGCAGAACCAGTTCAGCACCGGCGTTGGCGTCATCCCGCTTTTTATCCTCGTCGGCGCTCCCGATTTGCTCCTGCATGGAGAGGTATTGCTCGTTGCGCTCGGAGAGTCGCTGCTTGAGCTGTTCACTGGCCAGCCGCTGGCGTTCGTATTTCTGCTGCAGATCGGCCATCTCGCTACGCAGGAACTGCATTTCATTGCGGTGCTCGCGCTGGAGATCCGCCAGGGAATCCCGGTGCACGCTCTGCAGGGTCTTGATGCGTAATCGCTGTTCGCGGATCAGCCGCGCCAGGCGGCCGCGGTCTGCCGGCGCAGCCCCGTCGTCTTCCTTCTCCCCGGCCGGCTCTTCCCTGGCCTTGAGGACGGGAATGTCCTCCTGGACGGGCTCAATCTTCTGGAATCTCAGGGTATTGCTTTCCACCGCTTTTCGGATGGCCTGAAAATGGTTGTTGCCCGGCGTCATATCCGGGTCCCAAAGCTCCTTGGCGAACGTCGGATCCGGGCACTGGCTACGACACACCAGGCGGATCGGGCCCGCACCCATATCCGGCCCCTTGGCACCGTCTTTGGCCAATGCCTCAATGGGAATATTCCAGCTGGTGTCGGCGCGGCCCTCGTCATCAAACCAGATCCTGAAGAACACCAGGGAACGCACCAGAAGGTCGCCCCCCAGCTCGATCAGGACAGCCTTTACGTCCGTTTCCGCCAGGTCAGATAAACCGACATAACCGTCGAGAAAAGCGCCGAACTCGGAAGCGCGCATCTGACGGGCTATACGCCCCTCCTCCATAAAAAACACGGCTGAGTAGCCATCAGTTGCCTGATCGGCAGAAACCATTATTCCATCTCCAGGATTCAGAAATTGGACACTTACACGCTGCGCTTCCCCGGAGCGTTCCATCGGAAAATTCGTCCAGCGGCATGCGCCAATACCAGAAAGCCTACGGATAACCGTAGGCTTTCCAATAGTCTAGCCAGACAAATGTCGATGGACAGATAAAAACTGCAACGTTTTGTGATCAAATTTCTGTGGCCAGCCGGCTGCCCTGATCGATGGCCCGTTTGGCATCAAGCTCGGCAGCCACATCAGCACCGCCAATCAGGTGCACCGGGATTTCGGCGGCTTCGACACCGGCCTGGAGATCGCGCAGCGGTTCCTGGCCGGCACAGATGATGATGGTATCCACTGGCAGTACCTTGTCCTCACCTTTCTCGGCACCTTTTGGCGTCACGGTGATGTGCAGACCTTCGTCATCAATCTTGCGATAGGAAACTCCCGGAACCATCTGCACATGGCGGTTCTTAAGGGACGTCCGATGAATCCAGCCCGTGGTCTTGCCCAGGTTCTTGCCCACCTTGGACGCCTTACGCTGAAGCAGGTAAACCTCACGCGCCGGCTCCGGCACTTCCGGAGTCACCCCCTGGATACCACCACGATGTTCGGCACTCAGATCAACGCCCCACTCCTTCATGAACTCGCCGGTGTCCAGGGACGCGGAAGCCCCCTGGTGCACGATGAACTCGGAGACGTCGAATCCGATGCCGCCGGCACCGATGACCGCCACCTTCCGGCCGACGGGCTTGCGCTCAAGCAACGCATCCAGGTAACCGATCACCTTTGGATGGTCGATACCCTCGATCTCCGGAGTCCGCGGCTTAACACCGGTGGCCAGGACCACTTCATCAAAGCCTCCGGCTTTCAGGTCATCGGCGCTGACACGGGTGTTCAGGCGGACATCCACGCCGTGTTTGTCGAGCATCACCCGGTAGTAACGGAGGGTCTCATGGAACTCCTCCTTGCCCGGGATTTTCTTGGCGACATTGAACTGACCACCGACTTCACTGCCTGCGTCAAACAGGGTGACCTTGTGACCCCGCTCGGCCGCAACGGTCGCAAACGCCAAACCGGCAGGGCCGGCGCCAACCACGGCGATGGACTTCGGATTGGCTGTCGTCACGTAGGTCAGCTCGGTTTCGTGGCAGGCTCGGGGGTTGACCAGGCAGGAGGTCAGCTTGCCGCTGAAGGTGTGATCCAGGCACGCCTGGTTGCAGCCGATGCAGGTGTTGATCTCGTCGGCACGGTCTTCCGCAGCCTTCAGCACCAGGTCCGCGTCCGCCAGGAACGGACGGGCCATGGACACCATGTCGGCATCCCCTTCAGCCAGGACCTTCTCGGCCACATCGGGCATGTTGATCCGGTTGGTGGTCACCAGCGGAATACCCACTTCCCCCTTCAGACGGGCCGTGACCTTGGTAAAGGCGCCACGGGGGACCGAGGTGGCGATCGTGGGCACCCGGGCCTCGTGCCAGCCGATGCCGGTGTTGATGATGGTGGCACCCGCCTTCTCGATCTCTTTGGCCAGGTGGACCACCTCTTCCCAGGTACTGCCATCCTCGATCAGATCCAACATGGACAGACGGTAAATGATGATGAAGTTCTCACCGACTCGCTCCCGGACCCGGCGCACGATCTCGATCGGCAGGCGGATCCGGTTCTCGTAGCTGCCACCCCAGCGATCCGTGCGCTGGTTGGTGTGGGTGACGATGAACTGGTTGATGAAGTAGCCCTCGGAGCCCATGATCTCGACGCCGTCGTACCCGGCCCGCTGGGCCAGTGCCGAGCAGTTTACATAGTCATTGATCTGCTTCTCGATGCCCTCCTCCTCCAGCTCCCTGGGCTTGAACGGGTTAATCGGTGCCTGGATCGGCGATGGTGCCACCAGCGCGGGCGAATAGGCATAGCGGCCGGCATGGAGAATCTGCATGCAGATCTTGCCGTCAGCCTCATGCACTGCCTTGGTGATCACCTTGTGCCGATCGGACTCTTCCTCGGTGCTCATCTTGGCCGCGTGCTGGAAGACCGCGCCCTCCTCGTTGGGGCCGATACCACCGGTAACAATAAGGCCAACACCACCACGGGCGCGATCAGCATAGAACGCTGCCAGACGGTCGAAACCATTTTTTGCTTCCTCCAGGCCAGTGTGCATGGAGCCCATCAGGGTCCGGTTCCGCAGACGGGTAAAGCCCAGGTCCAGCGGTTCCAGAAGGTGCGGGTATTTCTGCGTGCCCGGTGTTGCGGTCATATTGATCTCCTCGTATTGGAAGCCAGCGTTGCGGTTGTCTTTCGTTATACGCCACAAAGTAGCGATCCAGCTGATCGCTCTCAATATCCTCAAACTACTTTATGTTATCCTGGAACGACACTTAACCAGGAGTGCCCCGTGAGAACACCCTCAAAGCCCGAAACCCGCAACGCCCTCGGCGACATCAGCCTCCTGTATGTCTCGGTGCTACTGCGCGCGGCGGCGGAGGAAGGGGCAGACGACGAGGCGCTGGCGAGGCAATTCAATCTGGAAGAGACTGCCCTGGCCTCCCCGGAAGCCCGAATCAGCATCCCCCGCTTTATGCGAATGGGAGAAGCAGCCATCAGACTGACCGGTAACCGGGCACTGGGACTGCGAATGGGGGCCTTATCCCGCCCAATCGACGCCGGCCTCGCTGGCCTGGCCGCGGAAACCGCACCAACCATCGGGCAGGCGCTGATAAGACTGGTGCGCTATTCCCGGCTGACCAGCCAGAACAGTCGTGGCCATCCTGGTGCCAACCCCGACAGGAGGGAAATCAGCTTCTACTCGATCCGCCCCTACAATCGGTTCAATTACTTCGTCGTGGACTCGGTGCTCGCAGCCTGGGCCCAGCTGGCACGCACCCTGACCGGCCGTTATGACGTACTTGAAAGGGTGCGCATCGAATATCCCTCCATCGGCCTGGATGATCTTTTTGAAAGCTGGTTCCGCTGCCCGGTGGAATTCGGCGCCGCAGAGAACAACCTGACGCTCAAGAACAGCGCTTGGCACCAACCGAGCAATCAGTCGCACCCGGCCATGCACGAGCAACTCTGCGTGATGTGTGAACGTGAACTGGAAAGGATCAAACGGGGATGGAGCACCTCGGACCAGGTGCGGCATTTGATGACACCCCTGTTCCGTGGCGAAACGCCGGGGCTGCACACTATTGCCGCCCGGCTTGGCACCTCGCCCTGGACGTTGCAGCGGCAACTGGCGGCAGAGGGCACGAACTTCCGACTGCTACTGGATCAGACCCGACAACAGCTGGCACTGGACTATCTCAGGGAAACCAACAGCTCCCTGTCGGAAATTGCCTGGCTTCTGGGCTTTGCCAACCCACCGGCTTTTCACAAAGCCTACCAGCGCTGGTTCGGAATCAGCCCCGGCGAGCATCGCCGGCAAATGCGGATGAACAGAAAAACAGGAGATTAACCTTAAAGCTCAGTGGCGTCGTCGCTAAACTCACCATCATCCTCGAATTCATCCAGCCGGGTTTCCAGCAACTCTTCTTCGTAGTCAGACATGACGTTACCCTCGTGCGAACTTTAATCGCCAAGGTAAACACTTTGTGTGACAGGAATATTTCAGAATCCGGAATGGATCAGGAGAAAACAAAGGGGGGATAAAAATGGCGGAGCGGACGGGACTCGAACCCGCGACCCCCGGCGTGACAGGCCGGTATTCTAACCAACTGAACTACCGCTCCGCGTGGGTTACCACCTAGGCCTCGAAAGGCCTGCAGCCCTCTGTGTGACTGCTCGGTGACAACGAGGGCGCATTATAAAGACGCCCCCGACCATGTCAACGTTTTTCCTGAAAAAAGTCCGAAAAAGTTTTCTTACATGGCGTCGACCAGTGCATCCTTGCCCTGGGATGTCTTCCGATACTCGATCGGGGTCATGCCAGACCAGCGTTTGAACGCCCGATAGAAGGTACTGGGCTCGGAGAAGCCAGTCAGATAGACGATCTCATCAATGGATTCGTCCGTGGTGGCCAGCAACTGCCGGGCGAGGCGATAGCGGAACTCCGCCAGCACCTGGTTGAAACTGGTTTCGGCTTCGGTCAAGCGGGTCCGCAGGGTTCGGGGCTTGATACCGAGGCGTTCGGCAACCGCATCGAGGGTCACTTCACCACTGTCCAGCAGCTCGGCAACAATCCGTTCCACCTGCCCCACGATGTCTTTCTTCTCCAGGCGCGCAACCTGCTCGCTGGCAAACCGCTCATGGAGGTCAAGCAACTCCGGTTCGGCATGGGGCGAGGCGTGGGCCAGCATTGTGGCCGGGAAGTACAACCGGTTCTCGTCAGCCCCGAAAGCCACATCACAACCCAGGACCTCCCGGGCGTGCTCCTGCCCTTCCTCGCGATCATGTTCGAACTCGATGCGCGACGGGTAGAAATTGTCATCGGTAACGGACTGGAAGAAAGTGATCAGGCCCTGGACAAAGCACTCGTTGAAGTGCTTCAGACGACGAACGGCGTCGGATGCGGCGTCGAGCACCATGCAGGCGTCATCGCCCTCGATGAAGAAATCGGTATTGGCCGCATCGCTCAAAAGGCGCTGGTAGTTCTGGGCCCGGCGCAACCCCTCACCGAAGGTCGGACTGCTTAGAAACAGGTACTCAAGCACCTGACCCTTGTAGGCGGGCAGCAGCGGCCCAAGGTGCAACCCGATATCCGGATCGCCGGATACGTCTTCCACGGCCTGCCAGAAGTACAGTTGCGCACTGTGGGGCGTCCGCAACTGATCGGTGTATACGTAACTTTCATCCACGCCCAAACGACTGAAGATGGCATCGGTGTCGATACCCTTTTTCTTCATTGCCTCGTAGATCAGGCGTAACATCACTCCCGCGTCACGAAGTTCCTGCATAGGATCCTGCTTTTATTTTTTATGGGTACTACCTTGACCGGCTGGACAACCGGCCGGGCTCGCCAAGTCAATGCCTGTTCTGGCCGGGTTTGCCAGACTCTAAGACCATCGTCTTATATTAGAGCATATCAGGCCACAAGGAGACCTGCACCATGCCAAACCCATTGATTTACCGCCACACACCGCCGCCACTGATGCCGATGTTTGCAAAAGCGCTGCTTCCGAAAAAGGCCGGCGCCGGAGATGCCCCTGAAATTCCGGCAATTGAAGCGCATCTCCTGGGTGCATCCACGGTGACTCGCCAGTTGCGGGACTACAAGAAAATCTGCGGGTTTGATCAGCATACCCATGCCCCCATCACCTGGCCGCACATCCTGGCGTTTCCACTGCACCTGAAACTGCTCACCGAACCGGACTTCCCCCTGCCCCTGCTGGGCCTGGTGCATTTGCGCAACACCATTACACAACACCGCCCCATTGGCGAGGGCGAATCACTGGACCTTACCGTGCACCTGGGCAACCAGCAACGCACCGACCGCGGCATCGAATTCGATCTCATTACCGAGGCCCGCTCTGCCGGCGCCCTGGCCTGGGAGGAGACCAGCACCAACCTGTTTCGCCAGGCGCGGAAGAACGACAAGCCGGCGGGCAAAACGGCGCGCCCGGAACTGGAGCGCTATGCGAACACACTGAGCATCCAGGCACCGGAGTCGATTGGCCGGCAGTACGGCTCGGTTTCCGGCGACCGTAACCCGATTCACATGCACGCCCTGAGCGCAAAGGCATTCGGCTTTCCCAGGGCCATTGCCCACGGCATGTGGAGCAAAGCCCGGGCACTGGCATTGCTGGAGCAGCAGGAAGGATGGAAGAGCGGTGCTCTGAGGGTCAGCTGCCAGTTCAAGAAACCCCTGTTCCTGCCGGGAACGGCGCTACTGAACTGGCAATCGGGAAAAGAGGGCTGTGATTACCAGCTACTGAACAGCAAGGGCAATGCGCCCCACCTGAGCGGACGCATCGACTGGCTTTAGTTTTCGTCGGTGCTCTTTGACGCCTTGCAGGGCTCTCCTTCGGCACCGGCAACCGGCAAAGTGAAGAAGAACCGGGCGCCGCCATCCTCGGGGCGCTCGAAGCCGATTTCGCCACCCTGGGCCAGGATCAGCGAACGACAGGTAGCCAGCCCGATACCCATGCCCTCGTCCTTGGTGGTGTAGAATGGATGGAACAGCTTCTCTTCGGCCTCTTCCGGAAGGCCGACGCCGTGGTCCCGCACCTCGACCCGCACACAGCTGTTTCCGGCCAGGCGCGCACTGACTTCCACCGGCACGGATGAATCGGCCGAGCGTGTTGCTTCGAGGGCGTTGCGGATCAGATTCAGAGCCACCTGCTGGACCTGGATCGGGTCAGCCAGAACTTCGGGCAGATCTTCGTCAATGGTGACCTGGATACCGCCTTCATTGTTGCGCATGTCCACTTCCGCAAACTGGCGGGTATCTTCCAGCAGGGTGGGAACTGAAAGCACCTCCTTGCCGGTCGCCGGCTTCTTCATGAACCGACGGATCCGGCGGATGATCTCGCTGGCGCGGTGGGACTGGGCCTCGATCTTGTCGAGGGTCTCCTGCAACAGGGAAAGGTCCGGGGATTCCTTGCCCACCATGCGCTTGGCGACCCGGGCATAATTGGTGATCGCCGTCAGCGGCTGATTCACCTCGTGGGCAAAGCCGGCGGCCATCTCGCCCATGGTGGTCAGGCGTGAGGTATGGGCCAGTTGGTCGCGTTGTTCCTGGACCAGTTCCCGGGCCTCCTGAAGCTCTCTTTCGCTCTCAAGCTCCGCAGTGATATCCCGGAAAACAACAACCGCCCCATGAAGCTCGTCGTTATCCAGCTTGGGCGTGGCACGGTACTCAGCCGGGAATCCGGAACCGTCCATGCGCAACATGCGTATGTCGCGCTGGCCTTCGGCCTGGCCCTGGCGACAGGTCATCTGCACCGGCAACCCGTCCGGGTTGTCCGACGCGGTGGCAAAATGGGTATCAAAAAAGTTGCGACCAATCAGCTCGTCAACGGGAACACCGGCAATTTCGCCCGCAGCCGGGTTGGCAAACTCGATGACGCCGTTCTCGTCGAGCCCGTAGATACCCTCGCTGATGGAATTGAGGATCCGGGCCTGGTCGCCCTGCAGTTCCCGGTTGCGGGCCTGCAGTTCCCGCTCGAGCCGGATCACACGGGCATGGGTCTTGACCCGGGCAATGACTTCCTGGGACTGGAAGGGCTTGGAGATGTAATCGGCCCCGCCGAGATTGAAACCCTTGACCTTGGCCTGCAAGTCATCCAATGCGGACAGGAAAACCACAGCACAATCGGCCGTTTGGGGATCGGCTTTGAGGCGCTGGCACACCTCGTAACCATCCATTTCGGGCATCATGATGTCCAGCAGGATTACTTCCGGCTGATGCCGGTCGGCAAGGTCCAGCGCTTTCTCGCCTTCGTTGGCAATGAGCAGCCGGTAGCCTTTGTCTTTCAGGGTTTCGTAGAGGACTTTCAGGTTCTGCGGGTTGTCATCAACCAGCAGAACCGTCACCTCGGAGTTCTCGCAGACAGCTTCAGTCATACAAACGTGGCCGGTTAGAAACGTCCGGCTATCATGCCGGTGCCACCCGGCTTAGTCGATAAGGTCCTTTACGGACAAGACCATACGCACCAGATGGGCCAGGGAGTGGGTGCCCATTTTGTGCATCACCCGGGAACGGTGGATTTCCACGGTGCGCTGGCTGATCTCCAGTTCGATCGCGATCACCTTGTTGGCCTGACCGGCGATCATGCGGTCCATGATTTCGTGCTCCCGCGGGGTCAGACTCTTGATGCGACGGATGATCTCTTGCTTTTGGTCCAGGGTCTTGCGCTGCTCGAGATCCTGCTCCAGGGCAGCTTCGATTTTCTCAAGCAGGGCTTCCTCGCGGTAGGGCTTCTGGATGAAGTCCACCGCGCCCTCTTTCATGGCATCAACTGCCATGGGCACATCACCGTGACCGGTGACAAAAATGATCGGCAGGATCGAGTGCTTCTCGTTCAGCTTCTTCTGCAGTTCCATGCCGTCCATTCCTGGCATCCGGATATCCAGCACGATACAGCCGGCCATCTTGTCGGAATAATCCTTGAGAAAGGCATTGGCGCTCTCATAGGTTTTCACCGGCTTACTGTCGGATTTCAACAGTAGCTCCAGCGAATCCCGCACCGCCTCGTCATCCTCTACTACGTATACCGTCTGCTGAATATCAGTCATGGGTGTATTCTCTCCTGTCCGTTTTCTTGTCGTTTCCGGTCAGTGAATTGACGGATCCTTATGTTCTTCTTTCGCGTGTTCCTGGCGCTCGTGTTCATGCATTTTTTCAAGCCGTTGCTGGATAATGCCAAAAACACTCTGCTTCGGGTACCGGCCCTTCTTGTCGGCCTTGCCCGCCGGGCGGCCCAGCAGCAAGGCGATGGCCTCTTCCACATGGGACACGGCATAGACTGCAAATTTCCCGCCCCGAACAGCCTGGACCACTTCGCTGTCGAGCATCAGGTTCTGGACGTTGGTAGTGGGCACGACCACGCCCTGAGTCCCCGTGAGCCCGCCTTTCAGCTGGCAGGTGGCGAAGAAACCTTCAACCTTTTCGTTCACGCCACCGATGGGCTGCACCTCGCCGAACTGGTTGACCGAGCCGGTAATAGCCAGATCCTGGCGCACGGACACACCGGACAGCGATGACACCAGCGCACACAGTTCCGCCAGCGATGCGCTGTCTCCCTCCACCTCGCCATAGTTCTGCTCAAAAGTGAGGCTGGCCGAGAGGTGCATCGGGTCCTCCACGGCAAACAGGGAGGACAGCCACGAGGTGAGAATCATCACGCCCTTGGAATGGATGTTGCCACCGAGCTTCACATCACGCTCGATATCCACGACACCACCATCTCCATAGTAGCAGGTCGCGGTCACCCTGTTGGAAAGACCAAACTCGAAGCCACCGGTGGACAACACGGACAAAGCGTTGACCTGGCCCACGCAGGCGCCCGTGGTGGTGACCAGGGTGGATCCATCGCGGATCGAATCATAGAACTGGTCCCGGATCCGGCTGCTGCGGTACCGGGCGCTTTCCAGGGCCCGCTCCACGTGAACCTCGGTGATCAGCCGGGCCTTGGCCTGGCGGGCCCAAAAATCCGACTCGCGCAGGAGGTTGGCGATGTCGGCTGCATGCAGAGACAGGCGGTTCTGGTGCTCCGCCATGCGGGCGCTGTGCTCGATGATCCGGGCAACTGCCTTGTTGGAACAATGCAGCAGATCCTTCTCCACCACCAGACTGGCGATGAACTTGGCGTACAGCAACTGGCTGTCGTCGGTGCGGTACATCTCGTTCTCGAAGTCCGCCGTCACCCGGAACAGTTCGGCGAACTCGGAATCATATTCCTGCAGGAGCAACCAGGTTTCCCGGTCCCCGAACAGCACAATCTTCACATCCAGCGGCACTGCCTCGGGCTCGATGGAAATGGTTCCGGACAGCGTCATTTCCCGCTCGAGGGAATTGATCTGCAGGGTGCGTGAACGCAGTGCCCGCTTCAGGCCGTCCCATACAAAGGGTTGCTCGAGGACCTTAATGGCGTCCATCAGCAGGTAACCCCCGTTGGCACGATGCAGGCTGCCCGGCCGGATCAGGGAGAAGTCGGTGAACACGGTGCCCTTGTACGTTACGTTCTCCACGTAGCCGAACAGGTTGTGATAGGTGGGATTGTCCTCGACCACCACCGGCACCTCATTGGTTTTCTGGTGCACCAGCAGGTTGATCAGGTAACGCCGGGGCATTTTCTTGTCCAGGGAGGCGTAGGCGATGGCTGCCTGCTCGTCGTTATCTTCGAGGAAGATGTCCAGGTTTTCCACCAGATCGGCACGTACCGCTTCCAGGTAACCGACCACATTGGGCAGATCCTTATACTTTCCGATCAGCTCATCAATCTGGTGACCGGAAATACCCTCCAGGGTCTCCTGATTCAGTGCCTGCTGCTTCTCGGCGTACTCCTGCTCCCAGTCGGCAATCTTGCGCAGGGCCTGGCGGAGTCTCTTCTCGAGCTTGTTGATGGAATCCTCAAACTTGTCCCGCTGCTCTTCGGTCAGCGCCTGGAAGGTCTCCGCGGTGTGAGGCTCTTCACCGTTCATCGCCACCAGACGATAGCCCCCGGGCGTCGAGACCGTCAGGCGCACCTTCTTGCGCTTGGCCTGGGTGGCCACTTTCTCGAGTTCCTCTTCCTGCTTCTGCGCGTATTCATTCTTCAGCTGTTCGGACCGCTCCAGGAAGCTGTCACTGTCAAAGGTCTGAGGAATCACCTTGACCAGGCGCGACATCAGCTTTTCCATATCGTGCTTGAGCTGGGTGCCCTTGCCCCCCGGCAACTGCAACAGTTTTGGCACCCTCGGCTCTTCGAAATTGGCGACATAGCACCAGTCATGGCTCTGCTGCTCGGTATCCACATGATGCTCCAGGTAGCGAAGCATCATGGTGCGCTTACCCAGCCCGTTACGCCCGACCGCATAGACGTTGTACCCGCCATGGGGCATCGCCAGCGCAAACCGGACGGCTTCCTGAGCGCGGTTCTGGCCAACAATCTCCGCCAGGGGTTCCAGCTGCCGGGTGGTTTTGAATGGCAGGTCTTTCAGTACGCAGGCCTTGTACAGCTGATGCAGAGGCAGTGACTTCAATGTGTGTTCCTGTAACAGTCAGAATGCATTGGTGATTTATCGTCTTTCTTTGGCGGCCCATTGTAGATTCTGCGGGCCGTCATGTCGCGTTTCACCCAAAGTTTTAGCAGCCAGGGCCTCCCCGGGTTTTGTTAACCAGCGCACAAAATCACAGCCGGTCATTTTTCAGCCGCCGATCCGGACACTAAACTTGGTCACCCGGCCATGGTTCAGGCCAGCACAAGACAAGAAACGCAATGGATGCCCAGTTATGACGCATGATTCCGCTGATCGCAGAATCAAGGATCGCTATCCGGCTTCGTGCCTGAAAGTACGCGTACAGGAACGGGGCTTCTTTGGCCTAGGCAGGAATGTCATCGCGGTTAGCTGTCTTGATCTCAACCGCTACGGCATGGCGGTACTGTGCCCTCGACCAATGACTCCAGGCGCCCGTCTCTTTATGGATCTGCAGGGAAAATACATCGCCGAGTCACGGGTTGGTGCAAAGGTGGTGGATTGCCAGCCATTCCAGACCGGCTACCGGGTCAGCGTCCAGTTCAGCTATTGTCTCGACAAGAGAGGTTATTCCCGGGCCATGGACAATGCCCTGTCCCGCATCGAAGGCTTCTACAACCGCCTGGCCAGCTAGATCAGCCCGGCATCCAGGCTGGCTGCCACGTACATGCCGAGCTTCCGGCATTGCTCCTCGAACTCATCCCGGTATTCACCACGACAGATCAGTGGATCCTGTACGAGTTTCCAGCGAAGGCCCGTAGTAATGCTCTCGATGGCACGATTGGTACCGGTGCCATCGTGGCCGGCGCGGATGTAATAGGCAAAAGGCAAGCCCTGGGTCTTCTCCAGACAGGGATAATAACTGCGGTCAAAAAAGTCTTTCAGGGCACCGCTCATATAGCCCAGATTTTCGGTGGTACCGAGGATGATGGCGTCGCAGGCGAGGATGTCATCAGGACCGGCGTCCAGCGGTGCCTTGACCACCACTTCGACCGCTTCGATGTCTTCGTGGCGGGCGCCATCTTCAACAGCGTCCCGTAAACGGAGGGTATTCGGGGAAGGCGCGTGGGCAACGATGAGTAGTCGCTTCATGGCATCCTCCCCCGACAAACCGAACTTTAGAGCAGTTCTCCGTTGGCTTCCGCCGGCGCCTCAGCGGCGGCCTCTTTCTTTTCCGGCTTGGGCATCAACTTGTCACGGACCTTGGCTTCGATCTCGTTGGCAATATCCATGTTCTCTTCAAGGAACTTGCAGGCATTCGCCTTGCCCTGGCCGATCTTGTCGCCGTTGTAGGAGTACCAGGCACCGGACTTGTCCACGAAGCCTTCCTTGACGCCCATATCCAGAACTTCGGCCATGTGGTAGATGCCCTTTCCATACATGATCTGGAACTCGGCCTGCTTGAACGGCGGCGAGACCTTGTTCTTTACGACCTTGACGCGGGTCTCGTTACCGACCACCTCATCGCCTTCTTTCACGGAGCCGATGCGGCGGATATCCAGCCGCACAGAGGAATAGAATTTCAGGGCATTACCACCGGTGGTGGTTTCCGGAGATCCGAACATGACACCGATCTTCATGCGAATCTGGTTGATGAAGATCATCAGGCAATTGGCGTGCTTGACGTTACCCGTCAATTTCCGCAGTGCCTGGGACATCAGTCGCGCCTGCAGACCGACGTGGCTGTCGCCCATTTCACCTTCGATTTCGGCTTTCGGCGTCAGGGCCGCTACGGAGTCAACGATGATGACGTCAACGGCGTTGGAGCGGACCAGCATGTCCGCGATTTCCAGGGCCTGTTCCCCGGTGTCCGGCTGGGACACCAGCAGGTCGTCGACGTTGACACCCAGTTTTTCGGCATAGACCGGATCCAGGGCGTGCTCGGCGTCCACGAAGGCACAGGTTTTTCCGGCCTTCTGGGCTTCAGCAATCACCTGCAGGGTGAGCGTGGTCTTACCGGAACTCTCCGGACCGTAGATCTCGCAGATTCGACCATAAGGAAGACCACCGATACCCAGAGCCACGTCCAGCCCCAGGGACCCGGTAGACACCGCAGGAATGGCTTCACGGGGCTGATCCCCCATCTTCATGACGGCACCCTTGCCGAACTGGCGTTCAATCTGGCTCAGTGCTGCGCTAAGTGCTTTCTTGCGGTTGTCTTCCATTGGTACAAAACCCCTTGTCGACTGGGCTGCCAAGTCATTCCAAGGTATTGGCAGCGGAATCCGGAAGGGAAACGGCTGTGCTCATCCAGCAGATTCCCTGTATATTTGAACAGTATTAAAACATAAGCTAACGGGGAGACCAACCCCCAACCCGTGAACCCGGTCAAGAAAAATGTCACGCCCCTTCAAGGAAGCCGCTAACTGCCTGCAATGCAAACAAAACCGACTGACGACGCACCTCATCACGATCACCGTCGAAGTGCCTGACCACGGCCTCGGTCTGGTCCGGACCACTGCCCCAGGCAAACCAGACCATCCCCACCGGCTTGCCGGGACTGCCACCGCCAGGACCAGCAACGCCGCTGATCGCAACGGCCACATCCACCCCCGCGGCCTGAACCGCGCCGGCCACCATCTGGCGGACAACCGGCTCACTGACAGCGCCATGCTGTCCCAGGGTTTCCGCCGACACCCCGAGCAAGGCCTGTTTGGCGCTGTCGCTGTAGGTCACCAAACCGGCCATCACATAGGCGGACGAACCCGGGCGATCGGTGAGTACCTTGGCTACCCAACCACCGGTACAGCTCTCCGCTGTGGCAATAGTGCGCCCCTGCTTCTGCAGCAGTTTACCCAGGCGAACCCCGGCCTGCTCCAGCTCCTGATCACCCGTCGCCATCATCCGCTCCTTCCTGTATGGGGATACAATCCCTTTATTTCATCGCCGCCGTTACTTTCTTACAATTCACGGCTTCATCCAAAGGCAAGGCAACCCGGACTCATCCATGTCAGTAGCCCAGACCGATCTCTCCAAGCACTCCCCGATGATGCCCAAATACTGTACACCTATACAGCTTGAAGCCTTGCAGGGCGCATGGCTGAGCAAATCCTGGATGTTCAAGAAAACCCGGAAACACGGTAAAACATTGATGAATTTGCCCCAACTCTGCCCCAAGCGCCCCAGAGAACTCAGGCCATCCGGATTCAATATTTGACACCCATTCTGCTGTTCCACTCGCCCGTCCGGGGCTACCAGCGGGAGCAACCCGGGTAAAAACTCATTCTCGCTGATTGCGCTCTCGAAGATATTGTCGCGCCTTCTTTTCAAGCGCGTCTGCGAAAATGAGTCCAAGCAAACATGTTGTGGTGACGGCCGCGAAAAAGGATCCATAGGCAATAAACGCCACTTCTAAATTCATAATTGCACCTTAATGACAGCCTGAAATTTATTAACACTACCTGCCAGTGTAGATTTGATCACAGTCCGGTGTGGCTCGTTGTTAAGTCTGAAATCGCCGCCAGAGGGTAACCACGAAAAACCATGCAAAGACAGTCATAGGTCGGCCAAAACCGAAAAACTATTGGTCATCACGCTCTAATTAACTGAAAAATGAAATTACACGAAACTGGCATAGGTTATGTCGTTTTAAGCTGATTGCTCCATTTTCAGGCGACAATTACGCTGACACATAGGGTTCTCGGGCAACAACAAGCCGCTCATGGATTCCATGCTGATCGGTCAGGACGGTCGAAGCGCACAAAAAAAGTTTTGTCGTTACCTCCAGTTTCGAATATCCCCGTCTATTGCGCAGATAAACTGGATTACATTGAGTTATCAGGAAAACAAGAACATTGGCTGCGAGATCCCTCAGAGGCCCGCCACTCTGGTGAATAATGGAGTGGTCCATGTGGCTCGAGCAGAAGAAGTTTCGAGGTGCGACAGCGCAAACTCGGAAACATAGTCGTCAACATGTCCCGATGAAGAAAATGAAAAGAAATTCCTTTGCTTTGGACGTGCCATCTCCACCACTGATGGCACGCCGGCTGGGGCTATCACCGTGAGCGTATCCCGCTATCTCCTTCGCGAAGAGATAAAACGCGCGATATTGAGAGTCTTTTTCAACCAAACGGAAAAGCCAGATTTATAAGATCGTTCGACGTTGCACTTGCCTTGAAAGAGCCATTGTCATCAACAGCGCTATTTCACTGAGT
Organism: Marinobacter sp.; assembly: GCF_046484525.1. Classification (GTDB taxonomy): domain Bacteria; phylum Pseudomonadota; class Gammaproteobacteria; order Pseudomonadales; family Oleiphilaceae; genus Marinobacter. The sequence goes on along the minus strand of NZ_JAWOIS010000059.1, from coordinate 22,160 downwards.
AAAATGGTATTCTTGAAATAGAACACTGAGCATCAGTCGCCAAAAGCGAACGCGATGGGGTCTTCCAACAACCCTTTCAAACGCTGCAAACAGGCCATCCCCTGCTCCACACTCAGTTGACGCGTATCAAAACTCATGCTGATGGGCATCATCAGCCGTACCTTCGTGGCATCTTCGACAGATTGATGTTCTCTCCTACTGGCCCCAACCACCACATTGACCAACTGGTCGCAGCCGACAGGAATATGCATACACTGCAAACCAGTAGCCCCCAAGTCCACCAAGGTCACTGCGCCGCTTCGCCCGGGCACCCACTCACTCTCAACCGGCGCTAAACTTAAGCGTTGAGCAATCAGGCCGAGACTTTGTTGGCAGGGCTGCGCAATGACTACAGAAGTCATCCGCTGCGCTTGTGGCATCCTCACTTCAACCAACGGATCACTCCCGTCCAATGGAACCAACGCCATGGCCAACCCCTTGACGACCAGGGCCGTCGTCCGCCATGGCGAATGGTCCTGATGTGGAAATCGCTGCTCCAGCCATGCAGACAGTTTCGTCATATCGATTTCTGCCTGCAACCAGCCGTGGTTATCAGAAGCATTGGACGCTGATACTGGCGTACCTGTGCCTCCTTCAATCACGGCCCTGGCATAAGCAGTGACATCGACATTTTCCACCCGCTCCCGGCCCTGACGTTGCGCAACCGCGCCTAGGTCAACACCCAACTCTCGGGCTAGTCGACGCGTCCTCGGTCCAGCTATCACCACACTTTTTTCGACTGGATCATGTCTGCGGCCAGGAATCTCATCCTCAGGCATGGCAACCGCTGGATCCGGAAAGCAAAAATCAGTGGCAATGCGCAATGCCACTTGCCCGGGAACCACCTGTTCCTCTATAGCCGTGACGATTTCCACGATCTGGCCGTCAAACTCCGCCGGAATTTCCAGCACAAACTTATCGGTCTCAATCTCCAGCAGGGCCTGCCCTTTCCGTACCAACTCACCCTCACCAGTCGGGATATTAATAACTACCCCCTGCATCCGCTCGGCCCCCAGATTGGGGATCGCTACATCAACCACGCGCTTATATGCACGCTCAGTTTGTGATGCCACGGCAATGGACTGCGGAACTTGCTCGACTTTGACAGCCGACGTACTTTCCTCGATATCGCTTTCCACCCGAGGTGCTGCGGGCTCGGCTTGGCCTGCCTGAGCAGCTACCGCAGTGACCGAAGTATCCAGCTCAAGCAAACCCGTGCCGGTCGAAACCTCATCCCCCACCGCCACCATGACCTTCTCAACCAGTCCCCCGCTATCGATGGGAATCTCGACGACCGATTTGTCCGTTTCGATTTCCATCACCACCTGGCCAGATTCAACCAGATCACCAGCGGTTACGTAGATTTCGGCGACTGTTCCATTTTCTATACTCTCCCCTAAGTCAGGAAGCTTGAATACCTGTGTCATACAACTCTACCTGTTTATCTTGTTCTAACCCTGCAAGTACCGCAGAAGCAACCTCTTTGATTCCCAAACACCACAGCTATCGAGCCCCGCGCAGGGGGCCAGAAATTTGGCTAGCAATGACAGCAGCAGTCAAAAAAATGTAAGAGTGGCTCTTGTTCCGAAACCTGGAGATCGCTGGACGCACTTGGAGCCCGGTGGTTCGGGAACACATTAGCCGCAAACTTTTGATCGCTGCTCCTCCATACCCATCGCCAACACATAAGGGTCTTGTTTCTGTCGGTCAATAAAGTCCGCTTTGCACGCCAGGCCCTGCCAGTTGATGTTGATCAGCGCCTGAGCGACCGCACCACCCAAGGTGTTGCCGGGGCCGAGAATAATGATCCTGTCGGGAGCAAACTCCTTAACCGACACCTCCACCGCTTTCGAAAAATCGTAAGGCAAATAAACTTGATGGCCCAGGGTATACCGATGCAGCCTCGCAATATCGGTGCTGTAGGGATGCCAGATATAACCACGACCATCGACCAGTGGCAGCAACGGCGCGCTAAAGAGGTCTCGGCCCAGGATCCGCTGAGCGTGATCGGATATCGCCTCCAGCAGGGGCGTATGAAAAGCGGCATGGTTGTGCAGACGCAACGGAAAGCGCCCCTGTTCGGGAGGTAACTGCTCCTGCAACCGTGCAAGCGCCACCTCATTGCCGCCGAATACCAGCATGCCACCGAGTTCGATCGAGATATAAAGCTCTGCCTCTGTCTGCCGGTTGACACTGGCCATCAGCTCCAGCAGGGCATCGCGCCGCCCGGGTATCAGTCGCCAATCCTCATCAACCAAAGGATAGATCAGCTGACCACCAATCAAGCCCTCCTGCATCAGGGTGCCCATGGTGTTGATCACCTCGATCGCAGCGGGCTCCTTCAAGGCCTGAGCGACGGCCAGGGCTATATACCACCCCATCGAATTGCCGGTGACAGCCACCACGTCAAACCGCTCCCGGTCGATACTGAGAAAATCTGCATAAGCGCAAGCATGAATCAGCGGTGACGCGTTGTCCCCCCGGGTATGCTCACGCATGGAAAATGATTTTCGACCGTCCAGTTCGCTTATGGGCACTTGATTTTGGCGTTCACGGTAGCTATCGAGACGTGCAAAAAACTCAGCTTTGTCACTCCCGCCCTCTGCAACGTGAAACCGCTGCAGGTAACCCAGCTCCTCTTTATTGTAGGTACCGCGCCCTGGACATATCACCAACGCTTTCTGTTTCATATTCTTGCTCTCCAGGTCGCCCGATTAAGCGGTTTTGGTGTTGACGGTAGACAGCGCGCCATCTTTGCCCAATAGATTCAAGGCCGAAGACAGGATGCTCTCTTTACCAGGCAACGTACTGGTAGCCGCCCGCCCCAGCGGGATAAAGCTTTCTTCCGCCGTCAGGCGCTTGACCCTCAGTGCCGGCTCTCCCCGCTCCACTCGTTGTGACTGCACCTGCTCTTGGACCATGGCCATCAGTGCCTCACTGACCGAGCCGGCCCTCCGGCATTCATCGACAATCAACAGATGCGCGCAGGGCGCAATCGCCTCCGCCAGCTGCGCCTCGTTAAGCGGAGCCAGCCAGCGCAGGTCAATGATCCGCACACCCACCCTGTGTTGCTCCTCTAACACCTTCGCTGCCTGGCGGGAAAGGAAGTAGCCGTTGCCATAGGTTAGAATACAGAGGTCGCGGCCCGCACCATACTGACCGAATTCCCCGGGCAGAATTGGCTCGGCCTCGGCTGGCGGCACGTAATGATGGGTCCACAGGCCATCGCCCTCTTCATGCAGATCCCGGGTCATGTAGAGCGCGATTGGCTCGACAAAGACCACTACCCGCTGCTCCTCCTGCGCCAGTTTTACACAGGCGCGCAGCATCCCGGCGGCATCGGCGCCGTTAGAGGGACAGGCGACCACCAAGCCGGGAATATCCCGGAACACGGCGAGGGAGTTGTCGTTGTGGAAATGCCCACCAAAACCTTTCTGGTAAGCCAGCCCCGCAATTCGAATAACCATCGGATTGGTAAATTGGCCCTTGGAAAAGAAACTCAGGGTGGCTGCCTCCCCTCGAATCTGGTCTTCGGCGTTATGCACGTACGCCAGGAACTGGATCTCGGGAATCGGCAGGAAGCCGTTGTGGCCAAGCCCTATCGCGAGCCCGAGAATACTCTGCTCGTCGAGCAGAGTGTCGATCACCCTATGTTTACCAAATCGTTCCGACAACCTGTTGGTGACGTTGTAGACGCCACCCTTGGGACCGACATCCTCACCGGCCAGGATAATATTTTCCTGCTCCAGCATCAGGTCAGCCAGAGTCCAGTTGATCAGCCGAGCCATATGTTGCGGTTCGCCGAGAGCACGGCTCTCCCGCGCAAAGATCTTGTCGCGCGCCTCAGGCGCCGCCCGTTCGAAGGCTGGTAGTTTTTTCTTCGGTGGAATCAGCGAAGCCATCACCTGCGCCGGCGTCTCCAACTTCGGTCGCTTGATCGCCTGCTCCGCAACCCGCGCCGTGCGTTCGCGCACCGCTTCATAAAGCTCACAGATCTGTACTGCAGTAAGCACATCTTGGTCGATCAGCAACCTTGCCGTATGCAGCAAGGGGTCCTGCGCCTCCATGGCCTCGATAGCCTGACGCTCCAGGTACACAGTCTGGGCGTCGGATCCGGCGTGCCCCATCAAGCGCACCGTTCGCATATGCAAAAAAACCGGCTGCCGGTAACATCGGGCATAAAAAGCGGCTTCACGGGCTTTCTGGTAGGTATCCAGCAAGTTCAAGCCATCGCAGTAGATATATTTCAATCCGGGACGGTTAGAGAAACTGGAGGCAATCCAGCCGCTAGGTGTGGCTGTCGAGATGCCGATTCCGTTGTCCTCGCACACGAACACCAGCGGCATTGGCACTTTTTGGTAGGCCGCCCAAGCTGCCGCATTGATCGCGCCCTGCGCGGTCGAGTGGTTGGCGGAGGCGTCGCCAAAACTGCACAGCACCACGCCGTCGTGGGGCAGGTTGCCGTCGAGCTTCATTCGTTTGGCCAAGGGAATGCTGTAGGCTGCCCCCATGGCTTTGGGCAGGTGGGATGCAATGGTGCTGGTCTGCGGCGGCACAAAAAGACTTTTACTGCCAAGCACCTTATGCCGCCCGCCGGAGACGGGGTCATCGGCAGAAGCCGCAAAAGAGAGCAGCAGGTCGTAGAGAATGGTTTCCCCCGGCAGCTGCTTGCTGCGTTGGATCAAGAACGGCGCACCACGGTAATGCAAAAATGCCATATCCCGATAATCAAACGCCTTACCGATGGCCGCATTACCTTCATGACCGGAACTGCCGATGGTATAGAATGATTCACCGCGCGCCTGAAGCAGCCGAGACTGCAGGTCCAGGTGGCGGCTCAACAGCTGCGATTCAAACAACTCGACCAATTCCGAGGGGGTCAAGCCAGCATCCTCGAGAGACAAGGAAATTTGGGAGGATGGCAAATCTCCCGCTTTCACCCGGCGAGTAAAATTTTCATCAACCACTTTTGCTCTGTTTTGCATGGTACCCTTTTCAACCTCTCTGGATTACTTTCAGCCCGCTAACCATTGCAATCATTCCTGCAGTGTCTCCAACGCCTGCTTTATCATGTCGAGACCCTCATCCATCACACTTGGCTCCGCTCAAAGACAATGCCTCGCATTGCGCCAATGCCTGTCGGAACTCCAAGCATGGGGAAACGCCCACATCCTTTCCATGCCTGATAGGCATTAACAATCGCCGCTTCTTGCTGATTTGTCCATGTGGTTAGTGCCTCGTTTTGCATGATATCCATGACTGCCAATGAAGCGGCACAGGCCACTGCATTACCTGAACAGGTACCTCCCAGCGCTCCTTTTGGTAACGGCATCCATCAATTCCTTACAACCGACCAATGCAGCGAGAGGGAGTCCTGATGGCATACTTTTCCCTAATATCAACAGGTCGGGCTCAATGCCCAGATGACTGAATCCAAAACGCTTCCCGGTTCGCCCAAAACCTGATTGAATTTCGTCAGAAATCAATAAAATATCATACTTATCGCAAATTGCGCGCAGCGCTTTGGCAAATCGGGGCAAAGTAAACGCAAACCGCCTTCTCCTTGAATTGGCTCAACGATGACACAGGCCACTTCCCTCGGAGCAATCTCCACCGCAAATACTCGGTCTAACGCAGCAAGCGACTGCTCTGCGGATACTCCACTATCTTGACCAGCCCGGATTTCTCATGCGGGTATAAAAGAAAGCGGCTGAAAGTGCTATAGTTTCAAGAACCTAACCAATCCGCCGAACACGAACAGCCGCTTCCAAAATTGCACCTGAAAAACTGACCTTCTCGCCACTCTCTCGCCGTCAAATTGAAGCCGATTTCTCCGGTGGCCACAACACCTCCGATGCCGGATGGAGCAGCGAGTGGACCGACAGGCAGTGGTCAAAGCCCACGAACTGCTGTGGCATCACTTCATTGAACAGCATGAAGCGCCACCCAAAGAAATCGTGCTGGATTTTGACAGTACCGACGTTCCGGTGCATGGGGACCAGCCCGGCAAGTTCTTTAATGCCTACTTCGACCACCATTGTTACTTTCCACTGTACGTGTTCTGCGGCCGTCTCCTGCTGGTGAGCTACCTACGCACCAGCAACCGAAGCGACAGTCGTCACAGCTGGGCCATTCTGGTCCTGCTGGTACGGTTCATTCGGCAGTACTGGCCCGATACCCGCATCGTGTTCCGGGGTGGCAGCGGCTTCTATCGTCCCCGATTGCTGAACTGGTGCGACCGGGGCGACATGGAGAACCGGATCAAGGATCAACAGCTGCGCCTGTTCGCGGATCGAACCTCAAGCACGCAGTGGTGGACCAATCAGTGGCGGCTGAAGGTGATCAAGGTCGGCGCGGTCATCATTCGCAACACCCGAGGCATACGGGTGTTGATGAGTGACGCCTATCCTTACAAAGACGAACTCTCTGACCTGGTGTGCCGGCTGGTCCCGGGGTAAATGCCCGGGCTCCCCCGGCCCGACTCAACGGAGGAAAGGGGGCAGTGTGTCCGGACAACAGAAATTGATTAGTTATTGGTCAACCATGGCCGGAATTGACCAGCCATGGCGGTAACCCGCCCAGTCTGCGAGACTTGTTGGTGACCTATGAGAAATCCAGGCTAGTGACCCTCGCGGTTTATACAAGACTCCGCCCCGGTGAGCTGTGCGCGCTTGCCAGGGAAGATGTTGAAAGAAACAAACGATACATACGACGAGCTGTGCCTGATAAGGGACTACTTAAGCTAGTGTCCCGTCTGGTTGGTGCCACCTGCCCTGGAAGCAGTGGATGCACTGTTGCGCTTGAGTGAAGGACAGACTCAGGAGACAGAAATTATTCACATCTCTCGACACCAGACAAAGACAGTAAAGCTGACACCTCTCGTTGCTCCCATCCAGGCAAGAAATCTCCAAATAGCTGGGCGACGAAGTGGGATAAGCTCCTCAACCGAGCCAATGTCCGGCGCCGTGTTTCTTATCAGACTCGGCATACATATGCCTGCTGGTCTCTTACTGCCCATGGTAACATCGCGTACATAGCCAACCAGATGGGCCACAAAGACTATTCCATGTTAGTTCGAGTTTTCGGTCGGTGGATGGATTCCGAATCCGAGGATGAGGCCGAGTTCATCTGGCAAGAATTGAAAAAAAGTGGTGCATTTTGCCCCAAGATTGCCCCAAGCAAATGAGGAAGTATGCCGAAAGCGAGTAACAGCAAGGGTTCTAGCGAATTATCCAAGCACACCCCGATGATGCAGCAATACCTGAAAATCAAGGGCGAGCATCCCAATGAGCTGGTGTTCTACCGCATGGGGGATTTTTACGAGCTATTCTACGAAGATGCCAGAAAGGCTGCCGAATTCCTGGACATCACCCTGACCGCCCGGGGGCAGTCCGGCGGCAACCCGATTCCCATGGCTGGCGTGCCGTATCATTCCGCCGAGAGTTACATTGCCCGTCTGGTCCGGGCGGGTCAATCCATCGCCATCTGCGAACAGATCGGTGACCCGGCCACCAGCAAGGGACCGGTGGAACGACAGGTGGTCCGGATCGTCACGCCCGGCACCCTGAGCGACGAGGCCTTTCTCGAGGACCGGCGCGACAACCTGCTGGTCGCCATCTACAGCCACCGGGAGCAGTTCGGGTTTGCGTCCCTGGATATTTCCAGCGGGCGTTTTGCGGTCGCGGAACTGGACGGGCTGGAAGCACTCCAGGGGGAACTGCAACGCCTTCGTCCCGCGGAAATCCTGATCAGCGAGGACTTTCCCTACGGCGAGATCCTCGAAGGTTTCACCGGCATCCGCCGCCAGGGGCCCTGGCTATTCGAGGGAGACACGGCCCACCGGGTGATTACCCAGCAGCTACAGGTGCGAGACCTCACCGGTTTCGGCTGTGAAGACCTGCACCTGGCCATCTGCGCCGCCGGCTGCCTGCTGCAATACGCGAAAGAGACTCAGCGTACCGCCCTGCCCCATATCCGCAAGCTGACCCGAGAGCGCCGGGAAGAAGCGGTGATCCTCGATGCCACCAGCCGACGCAACCTGGAAATCGACACCAACCTCATGGGCGGCCACCAGCATACCCTGGCCTGGGTGATGGACCGCTCCGCCACCGCCATGGGGGGCCGCGAGCTGCGCCGCTGGCTGAACCGCCCGCTTCGGGACGTGGACGTGGTCCGCCAGCGTCAGCAGGCGGTCTCCGCCCTGCTCGACGGCTTCCATTACGAGCCGGTCCATGACCTGCTCAAACAGGTGGGCGACATTGAACGGGTGCTGGCGCGGGTGGCGCTGCGATCGGCACGCCCCAGGGACCTGGCCCGGCTGCGGGATGCTTTCCAGACCCTACCGGAACTCCAGGAAACCCTGAAACCGGTGAACTCCCACCACGTGGTCAAGCTGGCCACCATTATCGGCGAGTATCCGGAGCTGGCCGACCTGCTGGAACGGGCCGTCATCGACAATCCACCGGTGGTGATCCGGGACGGCGGCGTTATCCGGGAAGGCTTTGACGAGGAACTGGACGAACTGCGCAACATCAGCGAAAACGCCGGCCAGTACCTGCTGGATGTGGAGACCCGTGAAAAGGAACGCACCGGCATCAGCACCCTGAAAGTGGGTTACAACCGGGTGCATGGCTACTACATCGAGATCAGCCGGGCGCAATCGGACCAGGCACCGGCGGACTACATCCGCCGGCAGACCCTGAAAAACGCCGAGCGTTTCATCACGCCGGAGCTGAAGGAATTCGAGGACAAGGCCCTTAGTGCCAAGAGCCGGGCACTCGCCCGGGAAAAGGCGCTGTACGACCAGGTCCTCGAAAGCGTCGCCGAGCAGCTGGCGCCGCTGCAGGATGCCGCCCAGGCCCTCTCGGAGCTGGATGTTTTGAGCAACTTCGCCGAGCGGGCAACCTCTCTGCGCTTTGCCGCACCGGAATTCACCGACCAACCGGGTTTTGACATCGAGGAAGGCCGGCACCCGGTGGTCGAGCAGCTTCTGGACGAACCATTTGTGCCCAATGACCTGCTGATGGACACCAAGCGTCGCATGCTGGTCATTACCGGCCCGAACATGGGCGGTAAGTCCACCTATATGCGCCAGGCGGCCCTGATTGCCCTGCTCGCCTACACCGGCAGTTTCGTTCCCGCCAACCGGGCGCGGCTCGGGCCGGTGGATCGTATTTTCACCCGCATGGGCTCCTCCGATGACATCGCCGGCGGCCGCTCCACGTTCATGGTGGAAATGACCGAAACCGCCAATATCCTGCACAACGCCACCGAGCACAGTCTGGTGCTGATGGATGAGGTGGGCCGGGGCACCAGCACCTTCGACGGGCTGTCCCTGGCCTGGGCCACCGCCGAGCACCTGGCAAAGAACATTCGCTGCTATACTCTGTTCGCAACCCACTACTTCGAACTGACCCAGCTGGCCGATGACCTGGAGCACGCCGTCAACGTGCACCTGACCGCGACCGAACACGACGACAGCATCGTGTTCCTGCACAACGTTCACGATGGCCCCGCTAGCCAGAGCTACGGACTCCAGGTCGCCCAACTGGCGGGTGTACCCCAGGATGTCATCCGCAATGCCAAGGCACAGCTGACCCATCTCGAAGGCAGCGCCAGCCCCAGCGCCCCCGTGACTGACCAGGCCCCGGAGCAGCCCGAATCCGGTCATTCCGGGGCCAGGCAGAGGGTGAGTGAGCCCGTGTTTCAGGGTGATATGTTTGCCAGCCTGGAGCCCAGCGCCGTGGAAGAAGCGCTAAAGAAGCTCGACCTCGATGACCTGACGCCCCGAGAGGCCCTGAACCGGCTTTACGAGCTGCGGGATTTAATGGATAAATAGCGGGAAATTTGCGCGGAAATGACCTATGTAATAAGGATATAGCAGGCGAAAGCTTGCCCCTTCAGGGAGCGCTCCCTACAATATCGCGCACCAAATTATAAGGTAGGGGCTCGCACTATCCGGCTCCTGATGAGACTGAACACTCTACGACCAGGGATCTGACTATGGCTTTTATCGTTACTGATAACTGCATTAAGTGCAAATACACGGACTGCGTGGAAGTCTGCCCCGTGGACTGCTTCTATGAAGGCCCGAACTTTCTGGTAATCGACCCCGACGAGTGCATCGACTGCGCACTGTGTGAGCCCGAGTGCCCGGCCGAAGCGATCTTCTCCGAGGACGAACTGCCGGCGGATCAGGTCCAGTTTGTGGAAATCAACGCCGATCTGGCGGCCAAGTGGCCGAACATCACCGAGAAGAAAGATCCGCTGCCGGACGCCGAGGAATGGGACGGTAAGCCCAACAAATTGCAGTATCTGGAGCGCTGAGCTCCGGGTACCGATTATAAAAAAGGGAAGCCGAGGCTTCCCTTTTTTTGTGACCCTGCCTGCGACGGCAGTGCCCTTTAGAGCATGCCCCCTATTCCTCCCCGGCCAGTAATCTTTTTGCCGCCGAAGAGCGGTAGAATGGAGAAAGCCTGCGCCGGACAAGGGCTTCGAGATAGCCCTCTTCCCGCAGGACGTCCGTAACCGGAATCCCGTAGGCCTCGATTTCCGTGCGAATCACCTCGCGGGTAACCCCCACATCATTCAGCAGGTCCGTCACCGGCCGGTCGCCGTACTTGGCGAACAGGTGCTCCACCACGGCCCGGGCACAGCCTTCAAAATAGCCGGTCCTGCGGAACTGCAACCAGAATTCATAGCCAAGGACCACGAACTCCTGCAACTCGACATCCCCCAGCCCTTCGCGGAGCTCGGCGATGGTCTTGTCTTCCACCGCCACCCAGGCGGCCATCACGCTGTCCCGGAGTTCGTCATCGCTGAGCGCCCGGTGCAGGAACGCCTCACTGCGGGCGATCAGGCCGGGCAGGCTGTCCGCGAGCCAGGCCTTGATGCGCCGCTCAAAGGTCTCGTCCAGGCCCGGCACCGCCCGGTTGGCGACCTTCTTGCCAAACTTCATCATGGAGCCCACCCCGGGTACGGAGCGGGCGATCAGGTTGTCTTCGTACAGGTAGTTGACCAGCCCGTGATAGACCACATTGGACACCAGTTCCTGGTAGACCGGATGGGCCATGATCTCACTGATGACCCGTTCCCGCTGCTGTCGCAGCTCAAGAGCCTCCTCCAGGAAACCGGTGGCCTGCTCACGGGAGATGATCTCGCCAAGGGTGGTCTTGGCCTGGACCGGCGAGTTCATGACTTCCGTTGCCATCTCGGCGGCCAGCTCGGGGATGCCGGCATCCAGTTCCATTTCAACGACTACGCGCTCGATCACGCCCATCACCTGATCGATGCTGGCTACCCGGTTCAGGGTAATTCGTCCGGCATGGTCCAACAGCTCGTCAAGCTCCCGCTTTAGAAATTTCTTCAGTTTCGCCCCCTTCAGGGCGGCCATCTCATGGCGGACATGCTCTTCGTACAGCCTGTCAGCCAGACTGCCAGCGGACTTGGTCATGGTAGGGTCAATCCTTGTGGGCGATGGAAACAACAACTCCGAGGCTAACACGAAGCCGACATCCGGGGGGTTGCCCAAACTACGGGCTTACGGTTGCAGAGAGGTCAAACGGATTAGGGAACGCCGACAGCGCCGGCGCCCGCAATTACTGAAAATCGTTGAAGGTATGGGGTTCCGCTGCCAGGGCGAGACACAGGCTACCGGGTCCAACATAGATGCTGCTGGTAATTCCCATCTGGGACAGCAACAGCTCGACACCGTTGCGTTCACAGGCATCCCGCAACCGGTTCAGGCCGGGCAGGTCCTCAATCTCGGTCCAGGTCAGACCGCAGGAAAGGCTGACGTAGGGCGTCAGAAGGCCGGCATCGACCCGCGCCGCCGCGTAATTCATGACTTTTTCCACGGCCACATCAAAGTTGCGGGTTTTCGCTACCGGTTGGGCTTCGGCGCCCTGCCCGAAAATCACCGGCGTAATGTTGAGAGCCTTACCCAGGAAGGCGACAACCGCCGAGATGCTTTTGTCACCGCGGCGGCGGGCACGCTCGCGTATGTAGTGAAGATCCCTGGGGATGACACAGGTATAGATCTTGTCAGTGAAGGACTCCACCTCATGGCGCAGGGCGTTCTTGGAGAGCTTCTGACCGATCAACCTCAGTGTATGGGCTGCAAGCAGGCCCTGACCGGCAAAAATCTGTTTGCTGTCGATCACCCGCATGGAGAACTTGCCTTCCCGGCCGGCTGCAGCTCGGGCTTTCTCGTAATTGGCCAGAACACTGTTCATCGCCTTGGTGGCGTTCTCGAAGATCAGGCTACGGCTACGAGTGACCGTTTCACAGATAGCGACATCGAACTGGGTGACGATCTTCTCCATAAACAGATCATGGATCTGCTCCTCAGTGAAGGCATGGGTCTGGGCATGATGCCCTTTCTGCAGGAGCCCGCTCTGGTAGAACTCCTGGGTTCGGACCGGGTCGTGTTCGTCGATGTAGGTCTGGCCGTCGATGACAGCGGTCACGGGGAGGATAAAGAGGTCGTGCTTGCGACTGAACTCATAGGGCAGATCACACGCGGAATCCACGATCAAACCTACTCGCATGGTGAGACTCTCCAGCTGCGGGCCATTCCTCTTCGGGAACGCCCTTTATTTTGTCGTTTTTTTGAGTCGCCAAGTTTTACATAAGCGGGGTGGAATTTCAGCACTCGCTCAATTCGGTGCATCCAGACCTTCCAACTCCTGCAGGTTCTCGGCCAGCAGGCGCCGGTTATCCTGTTGCCAGGGGTGGAAGTCCTTGCGCAGGTAGGCAAGAAACTCGGGCAGGCACTGGCGAATGACGCCCGGTTTTCCCCACAGGAAGTTCAGCCCGCCCAACCAGGTCCGGACACTCCAGAGCTTGCCATCGGTGCGCAGCAGGCTGCAGGTATTCAGGAAGGTGTACTTGCAGAAATTCCAGGTCACGAACAGGAACACGATCCGGCGCAATCGCTCATTACCCACGCAGGCCCGGTAGACATCAAACGCAACCGATTTATGCTCGGTTTCCTCGATGGCATGCCAGCGCCAGAGCTGTTTCATGGCGGGCGTGGCGCCCCCCATCCACTCCGGGTTCTTCAGGATGGCATTGGCCAGAACCGCCGTGTAGTGCTCTGCACCACAGGTGCCAGCCAGCTGACGACTTGCCGGCAACTTGCCGACCCATTCCATGTGCTTGCGGAACCGCCGGTCGATCGCATCAATGTCATAGCCACGGGCCTTCAGTGCCTCGTTGTAACTCTTATGTTCGCGGCTGTGCAGAGCCTCCTGGCCGATAAAGCCCCGAATCTCCTGCTTGAGCTTGGGATCCTCAATCCTGTCGCGGTAAAACCTCACGGCGTTGATGAACTGTTGTTCCCCATCGGGAAACTGGAGCGACAACGCATTGAAAAAGGCGGTGCGGAAGGCGTCGTTGCCATGCCAGAAGGATTTCAGGTCCTCGCTGACATCGAAATGGATGTGCCGGGGTGCGACAGACACCCCTTCCGGGGTCGAGCTGACTGACATGGTGGCCTCCTGTCGTCAGGTTATTGTTATCACCGCATTGAACTTCGTCTACTTTTTAACCGGAAGAGCCAGTTTAACCTCACCCGGATTCTGCCGAAAAGACAACGACAGGATAAATGAGACAATTTGTCACGATATGACAAATCGTCAATGCGCCGCGCCCTTTTCGTACATGAATAGTTCATGGAAAGCCGGGATCAAGGCCAGGCCCGACTCAGTACACATCCTCCAGATAACGCCCCTGTACTCTCAAATCATCCACCTCCAGCCTCAAGGGTTGAAGAATCTCTTCGAAAACCTGTTTCACCCCGGCGGCCATGTCCCTGCCGCCACACACCAGAATCTGGGCACCGGTATCAATCATCTGCCGCAAGGCTGTCTGATCCTGCCGGAGCCTGTCCTGCACGTAGGCCCTTTCATCGGATCTTGAGAATGCGGTACTCAGCCCCGTTAGCCGGCGATCCTCAAGGTAGTGCCCCAGTTCCGGTTGATAGAGAAAGTCCGAATTCGCACTTCGCCCGCCCCAGTACAGGTACATGGGGTTGCGGTCGGTGTTATTCCGGATAAACCCGGTCAGCGGACCGATCCCCGCACCGGCGCCAATCAGAATGACGGGCACTGTGCCAGCGATCGGGCGAAACCCCGGATTCTGGCGAATGAAGGCCTCAACACTGTCACCCGGTTTCAGGCCATGCAGGTAACCGGAGCAAAGGCCAGCGGGCTGTTTGCGAACACAGATCTCAATTACCCCTTCACTGGCAGATGAAGCCAGCGAGTAAAACCGCGCTTCTTCCCCTTGTGGCGGCAGGATGCCGAGCAGGTCGCCCGCCTCGAACGCTGGCAGGTTATTGCGGCCAGACCGGGAAAACCAGGACCGCCATCCCTGCCGCGCGTCTGCCAGACGGAAGCGCAGGATGCTGGTCGGCGCCTGCACTGCCAGCCCGTAATCCACACGTTCTGCAAGCTCCAGCCGGAAGGTGCGCGGTGGGACCGGATCATGGCTCAGGGAAAGCGGAGTCCCGATCGCAGTGCCAAGCCGGTCACCCCACTCGCTGAACCGGGCAGCGGAACAGCGGTCAATCAGTTCAACGGGTTGTATCTGGCTCAGCCCTTTGCCGGCCAGTGCTTCATTTACCTCCAGAGCAAACCGGCAGAAGTTCGGGAACTGACGGTCACCAAACCCCAGTACGGCATATTTCAGCGCGCTTCCGGCCCTGAAGTCGCGAAGTCGCTCCATGAATCGCCCGGCAGAGGCCGGCGCCTCACCGTTACCGTAGGTGGAGGTCAGCACGAGTAACATAGAAGCCTTTGGATAAGAATGCGCCAATGCGTTCATCTCCACGCAATGCACCCGATATCCCACCTTGGTCAGGCCCGCCTGCAATGCCCGGGCAAAGCCCCAGGTAGCACCGGCCTCTGACCCCACAAGAACAATCACGTCGGCCTCGGCGGCAGCGGCATTGCCCTGGGCCTGTAACGACAACCGGCGCCGCTGCCACCAGATGACAGCTCCTGTCACCGATAGCGCCGGCACGGCAAGCGCAGCCACACCGAGGATCACGCCCAGCCACCAGAGGCCCTCACCGGTATGCAACCTCATGATCCATTGCTGGACCATGCTGCCGGTGGACCGGGGCTGGAACTGCAGCAGCTCGCCGGTAGCCTGATCAACGAAGCCGTAGCACCCGGTGGTGGTCAGGGAGTACACGTCCTGAGGGTCATCAGGATAGGGAAACACCAGTTCCCGGAGATCGTTAAGATCAACCTCTGAGAGCGCCTGAAGCTGGTCCACCGGACGGGGTTGGCCCCCGGAAACCTCGGCCGGGAAACCTGGTCCCAGGTCGGAGACCTCGGGTATGAGACCAAATCGCTGGGCCGACAGGAAACTTCCGGTCAGTGCCGACAACAACAGCCCCAAAACCGCCAACCGGGCCACTTCGGCATGAACCCGTTTACTGCCGGTGCCGGCCAACGGCTGCATCAATGCTCTCCAGCCACCGCTCCGACGAGCCAGCAATACCATGCCCGATAGGCAGACAAGCAACATCAATGCGGCCGAGATGCCCGCCATCATCCGCCCTGGCGTATCCAGCAGGAACGAGCGGTGCAGGTCCCTGATCCAGACAAAGAACGCCGATGGCTGGTAGGCCCCCAGACGCTCGCCGGTCACCGGATTGACCAGATCCGCCCCGGCCTGGCCATCACGGCTGTAGTAAACGACCACCTGGCCGGAGAGGTCACGCACAATCTGTTCAGTACCCGGGTAGTTTGCCACCACCCGTCCTGCCATCTGCGCAACGCTGACCTCGCCGGCCGGTGGAACCACTGCACCGGCCCGGTCCAACGCTGGTGCGAGGGCCAGGATTGAACCGGTAACAGCCAGTGTCACCAGAAACACCACCGCAAACAGACCGGGCAGACCGTGCAATTGACGCAACATCACCCTGGCTCCTCGCTATCCATTAAAAATCGTAGCGGAACGAGCGAACGTAACCCCGCCCCGAGACCGGCTTGCCCGCCCCCTCGGTGGTCAGCGGTACCGCAACATCGGCCCGGTTGTCCCGCATATCCTCAACCGCGGTGTCAACACGGACTTCATGGCCGCTGTCAATCAGAGCGTCATCAAGATCAAGGGTGATTTTCAGGGTTCGGCCGCTGGTGATGCTGGCGCCCGTCAGCCCGTCATATTCCGCAGGGTCCAGCCTGCTGCCACGGGCCCAGCCGCTCAGGTGCTTGTAGTACTTGGACTTTTTTCCGGCAACCCAGAGCGTTCCCTGATACGCACCGGACGCATCCGTCATGTAGAGGGCCATGTAGGCGCCATCTCCGCCGTAGTCGAGCAACTCGGTTGTGAAGGTCACTTCACGAGCCTGAGCCAGAGCGGGCAAGGCGACAGAGACAGCCAGGCCCAGAACAAGAAGAATCTTTTTCATACCGTACCTCTTCATACCGTATTTCCGGTATCACGTTGAATTGCAGAAACAGCGGGTAAAACAATGAGTGGGTTATTCCACGGTCACTGTCGGACGCCCCTTGACGATGCCATTACGGGGAACCGGACGATCGGTCTGAGCCTTGTCCCGGGCGTTGCCGTCACCTCGGTCATAACTGTCTTCATCGTCGTCATCGTCATCGTCGTCTTCCCGCTCCAGCTCCATCAGTTCGAGAGAGGCCGGTGCGAACGAGGCCTCAGCGCCAAATCCCTCCGGGGCCAGGCCCTTCACTTCATAACAACCGTCATCCACCTTGATGCGGTAGACCGTCCAGCCTTTCGCCTCCAGCTTCTGACGCAAGTGTTCCCGTGGCTGCCAGTCAGTCACCGGATCGTCACAGTCATCGTCCGCCAGCACCGGTGCACTTAGGCACAGTACCGCGAGGCTGATAATCACAGGTTTGGTTTTCATGGGATGTCTCCTGTTGAATCCACAACAGCTATTCTGGGGCGCAAAGCTGACACTGGCCTGAACGCCCCGGGACGGGTTAACGGAACTGGAAGGCTTCCTTGTGGAAGCGTGACAGACGCAACGGTGCCGCGCGCAACCCCCGCTCCAGGGTCTGCCCCAGCCCTGCCGGGCCACAGAACCAGACCTCAGCCCTGGCACCCGAGAGCTCACTGGCAGACAGGGCTTCTGCCGAAAGGCTCTCCCCTTTGCTGCTGTCGTGAATCTGCAGCTTGATGCCTGGAAAATCCTGGCAAAGCGCCTGAAGCCGGCCTACCACTGGGTCCCGGTCCGCGTTGCGGGTGCAGTAATGCAAATCCGCTTCGGGTGCGGGCTGGTTGGCGGCACTCGCCGCTTCGAGCCAGGCGAGAAACGGCGTGACACCAATGCCGCCGGCAATCCAGATCTGGTGGGCCTTGTGATTTCTTCGATTGAAATCGAAGCAACCGTAGGGACCTTCCACGGTCACCGGCTGACCCACCCTGATCTTATGGGCGAGGTTACGGGTGAAGTCGCCGAGGGACTTGATCAGGAAAGTGACCCGGCCATCACCGCCATCGGCACTGGCAATGGTGAAGGGATGAGAGCCTTCCAGCTTGTTGAAGGTCACCAGGGCAAACTGCCCGGGTCGGTGCCCCTGCCAGGCCTGGCCCAGGTCCAAAGTCACCTCGGTGATATTCGGTTCCGGGGTATCGATGGCTGAGATGGTGCCCTGCACCTGACGATGTCGACCGACTCTTCCGGCCAGTGAAAGCATGCTGGCAAGGCTGCCGCCTGCTAACAGGGCTACCATCAGCCAACCGATGGGTTGCCGCCACCAATCCAGCGGAGCAAGCCAGACCGCATGGAACGCGAGCAGCAGGTAAAGCGCAGGCATTGCCCGGTGCAGATACCGCCAGTACCGGTAGGGAAACTTTCGCCACAGCGTGATCAGCAACATGGCGAACAACAGGTAAATGGCAAACTCGCCCACCTCTTCTGCGACATCGCGCATGACCTCGATAAACCCACCGTAGTGCAGGTCTTCGAGTCGCCTGACGCCACCAAAGATCGCTTCGATGACATCGTCACCCATCTCGATCAACCAGTGAGCCGCCGCGAAGGTCACCGCAAGAATGCCCGCCCATTTATGGGTGCGGTAGATCTTGTCCAGCCCGCCCATGGGCCTCTCAAGCCAGGCCGGGCGAAGGGCCAGCATCATGGTCAGGGACAGCAAGGCGATGGATAACCACCCGCTGAGCAAGAGGCCCTGGTCATAGACGGACCACGGCCCGCCAGATGTTGTCAGGCTCCATGCCCACAGGCCCGTAACCACAAGAATGAAAGGTAATATCAGCCGGATCATGGTGTCTCCTCAGATCAGCTCCGGGAATCTTCACGATCAGGCTAGCGCCGGAACCTGACAGCCAGCTGAAGCTGATCAGAAAACAGGGCCGTTCCTTGACTTTTAAGGCTGCTGTCAGGTTCAGGCTGTAGTATCTTTTTCACAAATCGCATCAAAGGTGAGCTATGCGAATATTGCTGGTGGAGGATACTGTGGGCCTGGGAGAGGCCGTGCGGGATCAGATCACCGAAGATGGCCATGCCGTGGACTGGGTGCCGTCACTGAGTTTTGCTGAAGCCAGCTTCCAAACCACCACCTACGACCTGATTCTTCTCGACCTGATGCTCCCGGATGGCCATGGTCTGGATTTTCTGAAAACCATCAGAGCCAGCGGAAATAGCACCCCGGTGATTATTCTTACGGCCCGGGACCAGGTATCTGACCGCATTGAGGGACTGAATGCCGGTGCCGACGACTACCTGATAAAACCCTTTGATCTGTCCGAACTGTCCGCCCGTGTGGCCGCCGTCGCCCGTCGTTACAGGGGCAACCCGAATCCGCTGATACAGGTGGGTAACCTGGAGGTGGATCTTCGCGATCACCGCATTCAGCGCAATGGTCAGCCGGTGGAACTGACGGCCCGCGAGTGGGCCTTGTTCGAGGGCTTCATCCAGCGGCCCGGGATGCTGCTTTCGAGGCAGCAGCTGGAGGATCGGCTGTATGCCTTCGGGGCGGAAATCGAAAGCAACACCATTGAAGTCTATGTCAGCCGTATGCGAAAAAAGCTGGGGCACGATGCCATCGTAACAGTCCGGGGCATGGGCTACCGTCTGGAAACCCATGAAACATAACCGCAGCCTGCAAAAACGCCTGGGTATTGGCCTCACCCTGGGAGCCACTCTCCTGTGGCTGCTGGGCGTTGCTGCATCCGGGCTGGTGGCGCAGCATGAAATGAACGAAGTCTTCGACAGCGCCCTTGAGGAAACCGCCCAACGCATTCTGCCGCTGGCGGTTACCGACATCCTGAATCGCGAGACCATTACCGGAAATCAAACCGCTCCTGCACTGAAGGAGCATGACGAGTACCTCACCTACGTGGTCAGGGACCGCCAGGGCAATCTTCTGCTGCAGTCCCACGATGCCGACCCCAGTGTCTTTGCGGATCCGCCCCTCGAAGGCTTCACCAACACATCCACACATCGGATTTATGGCGCGTCAGCGGTCAGTGACACCCTCTACATTGAAGTCGCCGAACCCCTGGCCCACCGGCACGAAGCCGCGCTGGAAGCTGGCCTGGCTCTATTGGTGCCGCTGTTTGTCCTGATTCCGGTCAGCCTGTTCGGAATCTGGTGGGTTGTCCGGTTATCCCTGCGCCCGGTGATCGAATTCCAGCACTCGATCGAAGCCCGGGGAGCCAGCGACCTCTCACCCGTGGACAAAGACCGGCTCCCTGAAGAGTTCGAACCGACAGCGGTTGCCGTCAATCGGCTGCTGGAGCGGCTGAACCGCGCGCTTGACGCTGAACGGAGTTTCACCGCCAACAGCGCTCACGAATTGCGCACCCCGCTGGCCACGGCACTGGCCAAGGTGCAACGGCTGAAAACGCAGCTTGAGGATCACCGTCTGAGAGAGAATGTGGCTGAGATCGAAGAGGCGCTGCACGGCCTGTCCACATTGTCCGGCAAGCTGCTCGAACTTGCCAAGGCCGAAGGCGGAGGCGCCCTTTCACAAGAACCGCATAACCTTGTGCCAATACTCACCATGATCAGCCGCGACTTTGAACCTCTGGCGCCTGGCCGGATTCGCCTGACGTTGCCGGACCATGAAGTGAACTCCCTCCTCGATCCGGATGCTTTTGCCATTCTGGCCCGCAACCTGATCGAAAACGCACTGAAACATGGCTCCGAGCAACAGCCCGTGGATGTCAGCATGACCGACGATGGCAGAGTGAGAGTCTGCAACGGAGGCGACATCGTGCCACCTGACCAACTGGCCGCGCTACGAAATCGGTTTTCCCGTTACGACACCAAGGCAGTCGGCTCCGGCCTGGGACTCGCCATAGCCGAGGCCATTGCTTCGGGTTCCGGTATGAGCCTGCATTTGCGTTCGCCGGCAACCGGATGGACGGATGGTTTTGAAGCAGAAATCAATGTGACCCATGCCGGCAGGGAACATCGACCCCGACCTGAAGGCGGCAGATGCAGCGCTAAGCAACGGCAAGATTGACCAGCTGATTGCAAACAGCACCAGGAAAATGATGAATACCAGAAACTGCAGGGCGAACAGGGCCTGGACCATTTCCGCGAATTCCCAGCGGTAATGGACAAACGGGAGTCGGATCTTGAAGGGGCCAGCGGGCCAGTACGGCTACTCTTCGCCGTTGTTGCGGTGAAATATTTGCATAAAATGGTCTCCAGACCCACGCGCGCCGCGTGTGCCTGATGATGTTGCTTTTGTGGTGACATACCGGCTGCGCCGGGCTGGCGCAGCCGGTCAATGGATCAGTCCAGCTTTTTGGCCTGATCCCGCAGCACGAACTTCTGGATCTTGCCCGTGGAGGTCTTGGGCAGCTCCGTGAAGACGACCGTTTTCGGTACTTTGAACCGGGCCAGGTGCTCGCGGCAGAAGCCGATGATGTCCTCTTCGCTGACCTCGTCGGCCTCCGGCTTCAGGGTGATGAACGCGCAGGGAGTCTCGCCCCACTTCTCGTCCGGGCGGGCAACCACCGCCGCTTCCAGCACGGCCGGATGGCGGTACAGGGTATCCTCCACCTCGATGGTAGAGATGTTTTCGCCACCGGAGATGATGATGTCCTTCAGGCGGTCCTTGATTTCCATGTAGCCGTCCTCGTGCCAGACGGCCAGGTCACCGGTGTGGAACCAGCCACCACGGAAGGCCTCTTCGGTGGCGGTCGGGTTCTTCAGGTAGCCCTTCATCACGGTGTTGCCGCGCAGGAAGATTTCGCCAATGGTCTTGCCGTCTTTAGGCACAGGTTCCATGGTGTTGGGATCACCGACCATTGTGCCGGCCAGGGTATGGTAGCGAACGCCCTGGCGTGCCTTTTTCCGGGCCCGGTCATCCAGCGGCAGCTCATCCCACTTGGACTTCCAGGCACATACGGTCACCGGGCCATACACTTCGGTCAAACCATAAACGTGGGTCACCTTGATGCCCATTACTTCCACCGCACCAATAACCTGGGCGGGGGGTGCCGCACCGGCGGTCATGGATTTGACCTCGTGGTCAATTCCGGCCTTGGCCGCGGCTGGCGCATTGAGCAGCGCGTTCAGAACGATGGGCGCCCCGCACATGTGGGTCACCTGGTGATCGCGGATTAGCTGCAGGATCTTCTCCGGGTCAACGCGACGCAGGCATACGTGGGTGCCGGCCATGGCGGTAACGGTCCAGGGGAAACACCAGCCGTTGCAGTGGAACATCGGCAGGGTCCACAGATAGACCGGATGCGGCCCCATCTGCGCATGCAGCGCATTCGACTGCGCCAGCAGCATCGCGCCGCGGTGGTGATAGACCACGCCCTTCGGATCGCCTGTCGTCCCCGAGGTATAGTTCAGCGAGATCGCATCCCACTCGTCCTCGGGCATCTGCCCGGCGAAGCCGGGATGCCCGGTCTCCAGGAGGTCTGGATCCGCTCTACCTTGATCCGTACGAGTTGTCGTGCCGGTGGCAGTACTGCCGGGAAGTGGGCGCGGAGTTCTTGCCATTCGTTTTCACCCGGCAGGATCACCTCGCCCCGGCCGTAGAGGCGCAGAATGCGCGGGGCACCGGTGAAGGCACAGAACATCAGGGTGATGCGGCCGTAGGTCTGCCCTTCCATTCGACCAATGCATCACGCTCCCTGCCTTCCAC
>NZ_JAWOIS010000054.1:0-44208 GCF_046484525.1 Marinobacter sp. | reverse complement strand
ATCGGCATGGCATAGGAAATAATACACATCACGATCATCGCATAGGCACCAAAGAACGCCAGGTGGCCATGAGCAGCGGTTAACTGCGTGCCGTGAGTGTAGTAATTGACCGGAGCCAGGGTGTGAAGAAAGCCCCAGACCCCGGCGCCAAGGAAGGCCATCACCGAGCAGCCCAGAGCCCAGGTCACGGCGACCTGATTATGGTGTTTGCGGCGACGCTCTTTGACCACCTTGAAAGCAAACAGCACCATCATGAAGAAAGGCACTGGCTCCAGTGCAGAGAATACCGAACCCATCCACAACCAGTATTCGGGTGCACCAATCCAGAAATAGTGATGGCCCATCCCGATTAATCCGGAGATCAAAGCCATTGCAATGATCAGGTACAGCCATTTTTCAATGTATTCACGGTCGACGCCGGTGACCTTGATCAGTACAAAAGCCAGAATCGCACCAAGAATCAACTCCCACACACCTTCAACCCAAAGATGGACGACGAACCACCAGAAATACTTGTCGAGCGTCAGGTTGGCCGGGTTGTAAAACGAGAACAGATAGAAAACCGCCAGCCCGACCAGACCGGTGATCAGAACCATGTTTATAACGGTCTTCCGCCCTTTAAGAATGGTCATTCCGATATTGAAGACAAAAGACAGGCAGACAATCACAATACCAATCTTGGTGATGGTGGGCTGTTCCAGGAATTCCCGGCCCATGGTTGGCCACAGGTGATTCTTGGTGATTCTCGCCAGTTCCGCATAGGGGACGAGAAGATATCCGAGCACTGTTACAACACTGGCCACAGCAAAAATCCAGAAGGTAATTCTGGCCAGCCGAGGGCTGAACAACTCGGTTTCAGACTCTTCCGGAACCAGATAGTAACTGGCCCCCATGAACCCGAAGAGTATCCAGATGATCAAGAGGTTTACGTGGACCATCCGCGCGACATTGAAGGGGATGGCAGGGAATCCGATATCGCCATTGATATACTGGATGCCCATCAAAAGGCCAAAGGCAATCTGCGCGGCAAACAGTACCAGCGCAAAAATAAAATAGGGTTTTGCAACCTGTTGAGATGTGTACTTCATCATTGTCTTCCTGCCTCAACCTTCAACATTGGGTGGCCAGTCGTTGTCATCGACTCTGGACGTCCAGATCAGGAACTCCGCCAGTGCATCGACTTCTTCCTGAGTGAGATTGAACTGGGGCATTTTGCGCCGCCGGGGGTTATCCATTGGTTGAGCCGCAAGCCACGACTGCATGTACCCCTTGAAGGCTTCTTCATTCGCCATGCCTCTGCGATCAAAGACGTTAGCCAACTCCGGCGCATAGTAAGCGCCCTCTCCCATCAGGCTGTGGCACCCGATACAATTGTTGGTTTCCCACAACTCCTTGCCATGGGCTACTTCTGGGGTAATGTTCTCACTGCGGCTTCGCTCCGGGAGTTGCCGTACGGTATCAACGGTCAACCCCAGGAGGAGCAACAGAAAGAAAAAGCTACCACCGTAGTAGATGTTCCTGGCCATACCTTTGGTAAATTTCTCAGCCATAGCTGACTCCTGTTGTGCATTGGTATTTCAAACTGCGAACCGGCCAAGCAATTGATGCGCCAAGTTATTATGTTGTTGCTTTAATTGGTTTTTCCGATGCATAAGAAGAGTGCGTGGTAAAAACAACAACGCCGAATTCAGATCATTTCGATAGCAAGTGTCATTTTGACAATGCATCGCAATGACAAAGAGGCGTTGTCAAACTGGTGACCGGGCTGTGTCAAAGTGATACTCAATATTCGGATAACTCCCGCAAGCAGAAATCTTTCCTTACAAAAACAGTGGGTTGAGGAGCTGGCCCCGGAATTGCTGTCCTGTTGCAGGCAAACCACACAGCAGTCCAGACACCCGGGCAAAGAGGAGTGACCTATGACGATCGATTTCAATGCGGATCTTCTGGTGAAATATGACACCTACGGCCCGCGCTATACCTCATACCCAACGGCCGTGGAATTTTCTGATCGTTTTGGAGAAACTGAGTACCGGCGCGAGCTTGAGCAAAGTAACCAACAGCAGACGCCCCTATCCCTCTATTTTCATATTCCCTTCTGTAAGTCCCTCTGCTTCTACTGCGCCTGCGCAAAAATTATTACGCACAAGCAAGAGCGCAGCGTTCCCTATCTTGAGCGCATTCATACCGAAATTGCCCGGCAGGCGGAGCTTATCGATCCGAATCGGGAAGTCAGTCAGCTTCATTTCGGAGGGGGTACCCCTACTTTTCTACATGATGACCAACTCTCGGCACTGTTACGGGAAATCCGCAGGAATTTTACCCTGGCGCCCCCTGAGTCCCGCGAGTTCTCCATTGAGATCGACCCGCGGGCGGTACGCAAGACCACGATCCCTTTACTGCGGGAGCTCGGCTTCAATCGCATCAGCCTGGGTGTTCAGGATTTTGACCCCAAAGTTCAGGTTGCGGTGAACCGGATTCAGTCGGTGGAACAGACATTCGCAGTGATAGATGCAGCGCGTGCCGCGGGCTACCGATCAACTAATGTGGATTTGATCTACGGATTGCCGCACCAGACGGTTGATAGCTTCAGTACCACCTTGGATACCGTGCTATCAAAAAGACCAGAGCGTCTGGCCATCTATAACTACGCGCATATGCCTGACAAGGTAAAAGCCCAGAAACTTATCAATATTGACGATCTGCCATCACCGGAAACCAAGTTGGCCATCCTGGAGATGACCGTTGAGCGGCTGCAGGGCGCCGGTTATGTCTATCTTGGAATGGACCACTTTGCATTGCCTGACGATGAGCTGGCCCTGGCCAAACACAACGGCCAGTTGCAAAGGAATTTTCAGGGCTACTCCACATACGCCGACACGGATCTGATCGGAATTGGCATGACCTCAATCGGTAAAACGAATCACAGTTTCAGTCAGAACATGCGACAGGAGGATGATTATTTTGCTGCCATCGACGGCGGCTCTCTGGCTATCGCCCGAGGTTATCGGCTGTCTTTTGACGACCGGATCCGGCGTGATGTAATTCAGTCGCTGATGTGTCAGAACAAGGTGGTTTACGAGACAGTCAGCACACGTTATGACATCGATTTCTTCGATTATTTTTACAGAGAGATGCGGCAGTTGGCCGAGATGGCCATGGATAACCTGGTTGTTATCGATTCTCACCGGGTTACTGTCACATCGACGGGACAGTTGCTGTTGCGAAACATTGCCATGGTATTCGATGCATACCTCCATCCCGCCGGAAGCCTGCAGCAGTTTTCCAGGGTTATCTGATCGATAAGGGGGTGCTTCAGGGCCCGCTGGTCAAGCTTTTGAGACCAAGCCGCTTGGCCATTCGGTGCAGGTTGCCCCGATCCATGCCCAGGGATTTTGCGGCCTGTGACCAGTTCTGGTTGTTTGCCGCCAATCGCTCCAAAATGAGACTTCTCTGGAAGTCCGCCAGCGCATCGTTCATGGCGGTATCTGCAGGTTCTTCCGGTTCCGGAGAGGCGTCTGGCTCGACATCCCGGGTAGAACGGAAAATTATCGGTTGAACCTGGCCACCATCGATAAGGTCACAATGCCGGGATTCAATAGTGGCCATGCCCCGCTGCTGCTCGGACCTCGCCCTGAGCGCTGCCCGGCTAATGACGTGCTCCAGCTCGCGGACGTTACCCGGCCAGGAATAGGCGCCCATCTGTCTCAGCGCTTCCGGAGCAATACGGAGGTTTTTCAAACCGAGCTTGAGTCTCATTTTTTCAGCAAAGTAACCGGCCAGCAGCGAAATATCTCCATGACGGCAGCGCAGCGGAGGCACTTCCACCGGAAAAACGCTGAGTCGATGGTAGAGGTCACGACGGAAATGACCGTTTTTGACATCCTCTTTCAAGTCCCGGTTGGTAGCCGCCAGGATGCGAACATCCACATGCCTTATTTTATCCGATCCCACCCTCTGAACTTCACCATTCTGCAAGACCCTTAACATTTTGGCTTGCAGGAGCGGAGACAGCTCGCCAATCTCATCAAGGAACAGGGTGCCGCCGTCCGCCAACTCAAACTTACCGTCGCGATCCGAGGTGGCGCCAGTGAAGGAGCCTTTGGAATGCCCAAAGAGTTCGCTTTCAGCAAGAGACTCCGGCAATGCTGCGCAGTTGATATGAACCAGCGGCTGGTCCCGCCGCGATGACATCAGGTGAATGGTCCGGGCTACCAGCTCTTTGCCAACGCCGGTCTCACCACCAATCAGGACAGACAAATCCGAAGCCGCTACCAGTTCGAGCTCTTTGTTGAGGTGCTGCATTTCAGCGCTCTCGCCGATGAGTTCTCCGCCATCCCGTTTCAGCGCCTCACTAACCAGTTCCTGCGCCAGCAGATTCTTATGTCTGGCTTGCTGCTCCAGCCATTCGATCAGCAGAGCCGAGCGCATGGCAGCCGCCGCCAGAGCAGAAAATGCCGACATGGTCTGATCATCGACGCCATCGAACATGCCCGGCGTCAAGCCATCCAGAGTCAGAATACCGATCAGCTGTTGGTCGACATAGAGAGCACAACCCATGCAGGCGTGAACTTCCAGGTTGCCTTCGTGCCCCAACACCAGACCGTCATAAGGGTCAGGCAACTCGGAATCGGCGGGAAATCGTACCGGTTGGTCCGATGCGATGATCTGCTGGAAGCGGGGGTGCTGACCAGGATCAAACCGCCGTCCCAGAGTGTCGGTCGATAGACCGTCTATCGCTACCGGCACCAAGAGGTCATTTTCATACTTGAGCAGCACGGATGCATCACATGGCAGAACTCGACGCACTGCGCCGAGCAGCCGCTGGTAACGATCTTGCGCTGACAGGTCTTTTGTCAGATCGACAGCGATATCCAGTAATGCATCAATCATTTTCACCCTCCAAATTTATGCCCCTGTTGATCCGCCGAGAAGATGAGAACAATTCTTGACGGCTATTAACATGTATTGTATATATATCTTAATGCAAGAGAGGAGGATCAGCAATGAACTATCAGGACATTCTCGGCAGCTGCAGTGAAACCACCGTCGGCCAGTTGGTCAGCCGATGCCCCCAGACCCTGGCCGTATTCAGAAAGCACGTACCGGAAATTGAGGCCCACCGCCTGACAACCGTCGACATCGTCGCATCCATTGCCAATGTCGAGCCGAAGCGGTTGTGTCAGGAACTGTTTGATACGGTGATGGAACAGACACCGATTGAGGAACTGGACACAGATCTGCTGCTGGAGCTCATATTACGGGGTTACGATGCCGGGCATCTGGGAAAGCTGCCAGAGATTCACCGGCTCGCCCGCAAGATCGAGGCTGTGCACAGGGCAAACCCCGAGGTTCCAAAAGGCATCACGTTGGCCGTGAAAAAGCTGGAGCACACACTCACCGATCACATTAAGCGTGAGAACGCCTATGTTCTGAAACGGATGAAACATGACCAGCCGCCCAGACCGGAAACACCGATTGCCCAGATGAACGAAGAGCACTCTGTCATCAAACGCCAGTTGAAAAAACTCCGCCAGATGACCTGCAACTACCACGCACCGGAATCCGCCTGCCGCTCCTGGAGGCGCTTCTACCGGGAACTGAAAGCTCTGGACTTCCGGCTTTCCGAGCAAATTTACCTGGAACGGGATGTGCTGTTCCCGCGCTTCCAGTTCTGAGAAGGAGAGATAGTGTTATGGCTTTCAAACAACTGAAAGACCTTATCGAGTGGATCACCGAATACCACGAACTACTCGAACAACAGTATGAGACGCTTGCCGGCATGCGGAAAGACGAGCGCATGCACATGGCACTCAGTTTTCTGGCAAGCCGGGAGCATATTCAGGCAGAAGCCAAGGAGGATTTTCTGCAGGATGCCGATGACGATCTGATGGATGCCTGGCTGGTTGACTCCCAGCAGTTCGACAGCCGCCGGATTCCTGGCCAGATACCGGCGTGTACCGGCTGCCTCGATATTCAGGATATTTTGAAGAACATTCCGGGCTCACACAAAACGCTTACAGAAATGTATGAGCTGCGGTCCAAACTGGCCCAGAATGATCGTGAGGCGGAACTTTTCCGTGAATTAGCATCCAGCCAACAGGCCGAGGCCCGCCTGCAATCCAGGGACATTGGCCGGCTGGAGATGTATTAGTGCTGCATTATCAACACCCATCTGTTTCATGAACCCCCGGTCAGGCCGGGGGTTCTTGTTTCTGCAGGTACTCCCGATATACCCGGATGGATGCCAGCAGGCTTTCCCGGTAGGCAGCACCGTACTGATTGCCACCGGAATCCGACTCCCGGATGGCGGACTCATATTGGGCGATCCCCTGCCGGGCGAACGCCACTGCCGCGGCCCAACCGTCGCGGCCCCCGACAAAGGCCAACCTTTCCGACTCCTGACTTTCAGGGTCATCTGCTGCCATAAAACCACCCCCATCTGCTAACCTGATATTAAACCCATACTGACAATGAATGAAATTCCAGGAGGGTCGTCAAATGTCCGCCTTTACCGTTCGCCTGTATCGCTACAACCCGGAACAGGATGACGCCCCCTACAACCAGGATGTCCAGGTCGACGGAGAATTCCGCAACCGCATGGTTCTCGATGTCCTGGAACACCTCAAAACCCGTGATTCAACATTGTCTTTTCGTCGTTCCTGCCGGGAAGGTGTTTGCGGCTCTGACGGTCTCAGCATGAATGGCCGCAATGGTCTGGGCTGCATCACGAGAGTAGCGGATATTCTGGGCAAGAAAGACACACTGGAGATTCGCCCGCTACCGGGAATGCCCGTGATCCGGGATCTGGTGGTGGATCAGTCCCTGTTCTTCAAGCAGTATGAGCGAGTGCAGCCCTGGCTGATTAACGATGATCCCGAACCGGCCATCGAGCGGCTCCAGAGCCCGGAAGACCGGGCAAAGCTGGATGGTCTGTATGAGTGTATTCTCTGCGCTTGCTGCACCTCCGCGTGCCCTTCCTGGTGGTGGAACCCGGAGAAGTATATCGGTCCCTCGGGACTACTCCAGGCTTATCGATTCCTGGTGGATTCGCGCGACACCGCCACAAGGGAGCGCCTGGCAAAACTGGAAGATCCTTTCAGCGTGTTTCGCTGCCGAGGCATTGGCAACTGCGCGGCGTACTGCCCCAAGGGACTCAACCCCATGAAAGCTATTGGCCATATCAAAGCCCTGCTGGTTCGGGAGCAGGTCTGAAATCCCTGGCAGCGTGTTGACTCAGATCATCTGCCCGAAGACCAGTTGATTTATCTTCAAGAAGACATTCCGGTGCCCTGATACTCTGACCGAACATGTATTTTCCTGAGGATCAGCAATGGCAGACGATTCCCACAAACCCGACTGGAACCCGCGAGCCAACGATGTTTTAAAGGATCAGATAAGGGTCTACGACAGGATGCGTGGTCAATGCCCTGTTGCCTGGAGCGACTACCAGCACTGGACGTTATTCAGGCACGAAGATGTCGTGCGCGTTCTGAAAGACCATCAGGCCTTCAGCAGCGCGGTATCCAGTCATCTTTCGGTACCGAATGGCATGGATCCCCCCGACCATACTCACTATCGCAAGGTAATCGAGCCTTACTTTTCACGTCAGGCAATGGAAAAGTTTGAGCCAATCTGCCGTAGGATCGCCCGTAATCTCGTCGGGAACCTGCCCGATGGCCAACCGTTTGATGTTGTCGAACAGTTCAGCCGGGCTTTCGCACTAAAGATTCAGTGCGCTTTCATGGGATGGCCCGACTCCCTCCATGAACCACTCCGGGAGTGGCTGTTAAAAAACCACCGGGCGACGCTCGCCCGCGATCGACAGGCCATGGCCGATGTTGCCCGGGAATTCGACAACTACATTCATGATTTGCTGGAGGCCCGCCGTCGCGCTGGAGCCAATGCTCCCCGGGATGTCACAACCTCCCTGATGGAAGAGACTGTTAATAGTCAGCCAATGACCGATAAGGAACTCACGAGCCTCCTGCGAAACTGGACGGTCGGCGAACTGGGCACCATCAGTTCCAGCGTATCAATTCTCCTGAATTACTTGTCAGGACATCCAGACCTCAGACAGAGCCTCACGAACGATACCGATGCGTTACCAGACGCTATTGATGAAATACTTCGTATGGACGCGCCGTTGATGTCGAACCGCAGGGTCACCACCCGGGACGTGGAGCTTGGCGGACGAACGATTCCAGCCGGCGAAAAAATCACCATCCTGTGGGCCTCCGCAAACCGTGACGAGGAAGTCTTCGGCGATCCGGACGCGTTTTGTCCACAGAAGAACCGTGACCAGAATCTGCTCTATGGCGCGGGTATTCACGTCTGCCCGGGTGCGCCTCTGGCCAGAATGGAGCTCAGGGTCCTGATGGAGGAATTTCTCTCTGCTGTCGACACTCTGAAGCCGGCACCTGATGAACAGTCTGAGCGAGCCGTGTTCCCCACTGGAGGATTCAGCTATTTGCCGATGCTTATCAGGAAACAATAGCTTCCCGGGGAACTGTGATAACCATGGCGACCCTGCTGGCCGCCATGGACAACATCACTTCCAGTAATTGTTGGCAGCTGCCACTGTCTGGAAGTGAACTGCAATCACCTCTGAGGCATGAATCAATGCTTCACCTTTTTGGGCGTATTTTTCACGCTCCCGAAATAGAACTTCCTTATCGGATTGTGTGCTTTTAACGCCCATGCGGGACAACTTGATAGCCAATTCAAAGCCTTCTTGTGGAGTTTCAGTAACGAGGCTGGCCAACCAGACATCGCCGTTATCTTGATCCTCTGCATGGCCAGCCATTGGTGCGCTCAAGGCCAACGCAGCGCAAACAGTCAGGAGGCATTTTTTTGTATTCATCATTCAGGTCTCCTTACATATCATCAGTCGTTACCTCAATCGGAGAGGTACCAACAGTAATGGACCACATTATCTACATTTGCA
The DNA here is from genome assembly GCF_046484525.1 of Marinobacter sp. Lineage (GTDB taxonomy): Bacteria > Pseudomonadota > Gammaproteobacteria > Pseudomonadales > Oleiphilaceae > Marinobacter. Next base: position 35,261 of record NZ_JAWOIS010000054.1, on the reverse strand, counting down.
ATGAATCTTTAAGGTTAAAACGCTCCTCCCAAAGACCCAAAACCTGACCTTCCAGAGTCATGTCTGAGGGCCGAATAACCGGTCCGTCACCTTCGCACTGGGCTTCCCCCACTTCAGTAGACACGCATCGATAACTGCGCCCAAGGAGAAAACCGAGGGTAGAGAACGGCGGGAATTTCGGTTTCAGGTCTTTCTGGAACACCGGCGCCAGCAGGGAACCGGCAATCAGGCCCACGACTGTCATCTGCACCGCAGCCGGCATGTTGCCCCAGGCAAACCCGGCCCAGAAGATGGTCATGCAGGAAGTGGACAACAGAGCGGTCGGCAGGATTGCGCGGCGCGCAAACGGCCGGTGCATTTGCCACAATGTTACTCAGTTAGCCGGTTTTTCCTCTTTCAGCCCCATCTTTTTGAGGACCACCATCGCGGGGCACCACTTAGTGAAGGCCGACTGAATAAGATTAAGGGCAATAAACCCGGTGAACAGAAGCCAGTAAGGGCTCACATAGTGGGCCAGCAAAATGGATATCAGAGTGAACACGCCTGCCATCAGGCGAAGACCTTCATTGACCGTCATAAAGCACCTCCTTAAGGGAATAAGTATATACCATTGACCTGTCGCTCTTGTTTGGCAATGACGCAAATCACTTTTTCAGGAATACCGACAATAACACTGGCCGAAAAAATTTGCCTGAGCGCCGCTTTCCCGTTTTTCGCGACCGGTCTGCTGACCGGCACCTGGAAACACCGGTGCATGGCCAGCAGCCCGAAAGCCGCTGCCCCTGGCTTTTTCACCCTGGCCATCAGCACCTACATCGTTCACGGCTTTCTTCAGGACTCCAGCAACCAGCCGCGCAAGCCGCACAAACTCGGCAGCGCCAGTCTCCCATTCTGGTTGATTCACAGCTTTAGGTACTGCTGATTATTGCCCAGGTAGGTGGCACACTGATCCTGGGATCAGGCGCACTTGTGGGCGCATGGCACTAAGAGTCAGGCCCCTCAGATACGGAGATTATTGATGACCAACCAGACCAGAATACTCCAGCTCAGAACCGGCCAGTTACAGGATCTGGCAGACACCGGAGCAGCCACTGGCATCTACAAACAAAACGTGAAAGCAGCCTTTTTGAGCGAAACCGGGCTGGAGCAGGACGAACACGGCGATACCCGCCGCCATGGCGGGCCGGAGAAAGCCCTGCATCACTTCGCTTCCGACCATTACGCCAGACTACAGAAAATCCTGCCGGTACCTGCCGCCGATCGCAGCCAGCCCGGCGGTTTTGGTGAAAATCTGGTTACCGAAGGGCTGACTGAAACCGATGTCTGTGTTGGCGACATTTATAATCTGGGGGAGGCAATCCTGCAGGTATCCCAGCCACGGCAACCCTGCTGGCGGCTGAATGCCCGTTTTGGCATATCGGACATGTCCCGCAGGCTACAGAATACACTCAGAACCGGCTGGTATTACCGGGTGCTGCAGGAGGGTATGGTTCGCCAGGGTGATACACTGACCCTTGAGCAACGCCCCAAGCCGGAATGGCCTCTGAGCCAGGTGTTGTCACTGCTGTATGAAACACCACTGGAGCAAGATGCCCTGGCGGAGATGGCGGAACTGGAACAGCTCTCCCCCAACCTGCGGCAACTGGCCCGCAAGCGGCTGGAAACCGGAGAGGTTGAGGACTGGGAGAAGCGGCTGTTTGGCCCGGGAAGTATCTCCGACAGGCTATTACCGGCTATTTGAGCTCCCATCTCTGAAATCAAGTCAACACTGGCCAGAATAACCCCAAATGCTATCGCATTTATCTTGATCCGCCACATAGTCAGATCAAAGATCACCACTGTGTGGAGGCATTTATCAAGATCTCCACCATATGGCAATATGTCGCACCAATTGTCGTAACTCCTCGATCGCCACGGCAACAAGCCCGTTGCCTGATCATAATCTCCAGTATATGGTGCATCAATAATAGTGCATTGGGGACATCTACCGGCACAATCCCCAGGCGCTGAGTCAGCTTACTCCTGCTGTGATGATTCGTCTGATCATGATCCATGCTGTTATGGAAACAGAGCGCCATGTTGCACTTTCTTGACCGGTTTTCCCTGAAAACACGCCTGCTTGTGGCGCTTGGAATGCCACTGGTGGCCATTGTCTGGATGACGACAATGAGTGCCCTCAGTCGCTACCGGGGGGTATCGGAACTTCAGGAGGTGGAGAGATTTTCCAGGCTGACGATACAGGCTGCTGACCTGGCTTTTCATTTGCAGTACGAGCGCGGCGCGAGTCTGGGTTATCTAGGGGGTGGAGAAGACTTCTCCTCAGACAGGTTATCGGCGGCAAGGGCCAACACGGATCAACACCTCAGCCAGTTTCTGGCCTATAGAGATCTTAACTTCCCGACAGACTCACAAGAACCCAGGAGCGCACAAGATGGTTCCGAAGAAGCTGATGCTGCCTCCGTACGCTACGTTTTAACTGACATTGCCCGAAATCTGCGAAGGCTATCTGACATTCGCCAGCGAATCGACGACTTCACCAGCAGTGACCAGGAGGCACTTGACTACTTCTCGCGAATCAACCTTCAGCTGAGTTCCCTGAGCACCCGTAATATTCACAACGTCCAGTATGCGGATATAGCTTTACAGTTCGCTGCCCTTCACGCACTAACGATGTATAGGGAACTCGCTGGACAAGAGCGTGGCAGAATCAGCTATATACTATCTGACGGCATCATTACAGCAGATAGCTGGACTGAGCTGCTTGAGCTGTGGGCCAAGCAGCGGACGTACTATACTGTCTTTCTTGAGTTTGCAGATACAGAACATGGCGAACAGCTGCAGGCATTGGTGCATGGTCAGCGCCATCAAGATATCACCCGGCTACGTCAAATCCTTAGTGAACATGTAGTGGCGATTGATTCCCCACTTCCGACCGGCATCTTACCTACGGCGGAAGAGTGGTTTAGCCGGCAAAGCGACTATATTAGCCAGCTCAAGGTCGCAGAAGACAATCTGGCAGCGGCCATCTTGTCTCAAACCATCAATAAACGGAAGGCGGCAAGCTTCGAACTTTGGCACTATTTGGTAATCTCCCCGTTGTCCATACTCACTGCACTGATTCTGCTCTATCTGATCACTCGCAGCCTCTATCTACGCCTGAAACTGGCTGACATCATCTTCAATCATACCCATGACGGCATTATGGTGACGGATCACCAGGCGAACATCATCGATACCAACCAGGCATTCACTCAGATCACTAACTTCACCCGCGAGGAGGTTGAGGGAAAGAATCCGAGAATTCTTCACTCAGGGATTCAACAGCCTGATTTCTATAAGAAACTATGGCAGCAACTGCTAACGACTGGCACCTGGAAAGGGGAAGTCTGGAATCGGCGTAAGGACGGCGAACTCTATGCTGAGCTGTTGACCATCAGTGCCGTACACGACAATTCCGGAAAACCGACGAACTACGTTGCGATCTTCTCCGACGTCACCGAGCAGGTCATGATGAAGCAACGTCTGGTCCACCAGGCCACCCACGATATGCTGACCGGCCTGGGTAACCGTGCCCTGTTCAGTGACCGTTTGGCCCATGATGTGGAGCAGGCTAACCGCACCGAGAAAGGACTGGCGGTACTGTTCATCGATCTGGACGAGTTCAAGCCCATCAATGATTCCCTCGGCCACCGTATCGGCGACCAGCTTCTGATCAGTGTGGCGAATCGCTTGCAGCAAGACCTTCGTGCCGGCGATACCCTTGCCCGTCTCGGTGGCGATGAGTTTGTCCTGCTGCTTACCGAACTCGGCCATCCTGGCGAAGCCGAAGAAATAGCCACGCGCCTCCTGGCATTACTGAACAAGGCACACAAAATCGGCAAATATGAGTTTCATGTCTCCGCGAGCATTGGTATTGCTATCCACCATGCAGGAATCAAGGACCCCGGAGAACTGCTACAGCATGCAGACATGGCAATGTACAAAGCCAAACAGCAAGGGCGAAACACCTATCAATTCTATACCGATAATCTGGACAGCAAACTCAGCCAGCGTATCCGCATGCGCGGTGAACTACAGGAGGCTATTGAGCTTGGCCAACTCAGTCTGCACTACCAGCCGATGATGAACGGCCAGGGAGAAGCCGAGGGGCTGGAAGCTCTGGTTCGTTGGCACCATCCAGAGAAAGGCCTGATTTCGCCAGCAACCTTTATTCCCATGGCGGAGGAAACCGGGCAGATCATCCCGCTAAGCCAATGGGTTATGCGACAGGCTTGCCTGGATGCCCGAGAACTGGCGGAAAAGCGGCTGTTGAAGGGGCGCGTGGCCATCAATCTGTCGCCTCTGCAGTTCCATCGCCCTGATTTTCTGAACACACTACGCAGCGTGCTGGAGGAAACCAAACTTCCCACAAAGCACCTCGAGCTGGAACTGACCGAAGGCATCCTGATGCGCGACACGGATGGAGCCATTGATACACTGCTCACCCTGAACAGTATGGGAGTAAAAACCAGCATCGATGACTTCGGTACCGGCTTCTCCAGCCTGAGCTACCTTCGTAGCCTGCCCATCGACAAGATCAAAATTGATCGCAGCTTCGTGGACAGCGCCATGGGGGACTACAAGAGCGCGGCAATCTGTCACACCATCATCACTCTGTGCAAACATCTCGACCTTAAAGTGGTCGCAGAAGGCATCGAAACAGAAGAGCAACATGACTATTTCGAACAACTTGGCTGTGGTGTTTTTCAAGGTTTTCTTTTTGCCAAACCCATGCCGTTAGGCAGTTTGTTGACATGGCTGAAGCACAATAGCCGTCCAGTAAGCTCCTCGCGATGAACCGAACTGGCCGAGATCGGTCATCAGCCGATGGCGTAGCTCAAGTTCCGAACGCGTCTCTGCAAGCACCCTGCGCTCCTCCTCCACTTCTGCTTCCAGCCTGTGGTTCTGTTCTCCGACTTCTGCAAATGCGTCGTGTGATGCCGACAGCTCTGCTTCCAGCACTTCCCCATGCTTTGTGGACGGCCAAACCCTCATACCCATGCTCCAGCTCTTTAATCAGATTCATGTTGCATGCATGTTTAAATCCGGAGCGGTGAGGATTTGTAACAACAAACATTAAGCAAACGGGTAAAACGGGGAGCCAAAAAGCTCAGAGCCGGCCGTTTACGATATAATCCCGAAGCGCCACAGCGTTGTTATGCTCGGTATCCTTCGCGGCAAACACCAGCGTGATGCGTTTGTGCTCCTCGATCAGTTGCCGAAGCGTGTTCAGATCCTCAGCGGCGGCGTCGGATTTTAGCTCCTCCAGGTAGCGGTCACGGAACTCGTACCACTTGCCCGGATCATGGCCAAACCATTTGCGCAATTCGGTAGTCGGTGCCAGCCCTTTCAGCCAATGGGCGATGTCGGCATCTTCTTTGGCCACGCCCCGGGGCCAGATGCGGTCCACCAGTATACGCGGTCCGTCTGAGCGGGCAGCGGTGTCGTAGGCTCGTTTCAGGCGAATTTCCATGGGCAGGCTCCCGGATATCCAAGTGGGCTTTTCAGCCTACTCCCGGATATCGAGAGTTTCAAAGAATGACGTGAGTAACTCGAGTACCCGCTGTTTATCTTCTGCCCCCGGATACCCGGGGTCTATGGATTCATTCAGGATCTGGTCACTTCGGGCAATCTTCACGGAGAACCGGCGGACGCCCTTATCCGCCAGCCGCCGCCCCACGGTGATCACTTGATCCGGCGACTGCAGTGCTCCATGCAAGGTCATCCTGCACTGGAAATCCACACCGGCATTTTGCAGCGCCTCAATGACAGCCCAACGCTCCGGCGTGGCGGTTGGTGTTGATGATGTCATAATCGGAGGGCAAGGCCTTGATATCCAGCCCGACCCAGTCCAGCCAGGGTAACCATGGCTGCAGTAACTTCAGGTGCGGGGCGCCGGTGTGCAGGCCGTTGCGGAACCCCATGGCCCGGGTTTGTTGCAGGGCCGGCAACAGGGCTTTCTGGAAAGTGGGTTCGCCACCACTGAACACCACCGAATCCAGGAGCCCCTGCCGGCTCTTCAGATGTCTATGGGCCTGCTGCCAGCTGATTTTCTCATCACCTCGATGCAGACCCGGTTGGTCATGTCCATCTCGGCATGCAGGTCGCCATAACTGAACGGCATTTCCTCACCGGCGATAACGGGTATCTGCTCACGCAGATCATCCGGGCACACCCAGTCGAAGGTGATGTTGGTGAACGGTGTCTGGGTGCCCAGGAAATTGACTATCTGACCGATGGCACTGGACAGATGTTGCGGTGGTGCCGCTTCCACCTTGCCGGCGGCATTCAGAATCAGGCCACCGAGGGAGTAGCCCTGGCAAGTCTTCGGACTCAGGGGCGTGAGCCTTTCGGCTCTGCCTTGCGTGGCGACTTCCCGGCTTGCGCCAGTGTCATCATGCCACGGTCGCTCCCCAATACCGCTGCGCGGCTGGCCAGGACAACATACTCACCCTCAGCGGCAACCCCGGCCCGGGAATGCGGGGGCCGCAACTGGACCTGGTGCTTTACTCATGCCATAACAACGAGCTGTTACGCACCCAGGTGATCACCCGTGGCGGCGGCAAAGCCTGCCTGCCGGGCAGTGTTCGCGCCCGGGTGGGTAACAGCCAACACCCGATGGCTGAACGCCTCCGTTCTTTGGGTATTGATAACCTGAAGCCCCGGATTGTCTTCCACAGCCACAAGCTTCAGCTGCGACTGTATGCCGGTGCGGCGATCCATCACTCATAACAACGGGGACACGGCATGACGAAGACCCGGGTGGCCGCCCAATCCTGCAAATACCACGCGAGCCAACCGATTTGTTTGACGGCACGCTGTGTCATCCTTAAAAATGTGGCGGTGCAAATACATCTTTTACTGATCAAGAGGGACACCAATGACCGCAAATAACCTCAAATTTATTGGAGCAACTGCACTGTTGGTTGCGCTGTCCGCGAGTGTCATGGCCGCCGAACCGGTTACGCCAAAGCTGACAGACAAGCTCAGCCAACTGTTACAGCAGGAAATGCGCTCTGTGCAGTCGGCAATGGCTTCCATTCATACCGCTATGGTAACCGGGGAGCATGAAACTGTTGCCACCAGTGCCCAGAAAATTCATGACAGCTTCATCCTACAACAGGAACTGACCGAACAAGACCGCAAAGACCTGATGTCCGCCGTTCCCGAGGGCTTTGTCACGCTGGACAAGGAGTTTCACAAGCTCGCGGCTTCACTGGCGGAAGCTGGCAGGAAGGAAAATACAAACGAACAGCGCCAACTCTACGACGAGATGACGCGTAATTGTATTGCATGCCACGGAACGTATGTGTCTGATCGTTTTCCCGGGGTGAATACCGGCAAAAACTGATCAGCCGTTAACAACCAGATCCATCCCCGGCTTGCCATACCAGTACCCGTTGCAGGGTGGCGCCTCCACAAGCTGCAGCGGGTCGGTAGCCGGGGTTTCGCCCCGCCGCACCTGGTCAAAGCGTTTCACCACCTCATCCATGCCCTGGTGCTCGGGACTCAGGCGCACAGTGCTCACGCCCATACGTTCCATTTCCGGCAGCTCCCGCATCAGGTCATAGCGGGAACCCGAGAGAGTGGAAATGCCGTTCAAACGAAACAGTTCCTGGGATTCCCGGGAACGCAACTCCATCCCGTCAGGATGCTGCAAACAACGAAACTCGCAGTTGTCCTTGGGCAGGTTGTAATGACGGGCGGTGAAACAGCGGGACGACCAGGCCAGAGGAAGGAAACCCCAGGAAAACACCTCCGCTGGCAGATCCAGGCCCTCCTGTTTCAGGCCGGTGATCAGCTGTTCCAGGGTTTCCTTGCCCAGCTCAACCGGCAGGTTCCAGCCTTTTAGTCCCTGCGTCGCCAGCACCCTGAGGGTGGCGACGTTATAGATGTTCATGGAAGGGCCGGTAATAAACGGAATGTGATGACGGATGGCGACCTGCACCGCACTCTGATCGTTGGCTTCCACCAGGAACTCGTTCTGGTCGCAGATCCGGCGCAGGCGACGCAGGTCCGCTTCCGACTCAATCAGGGTCTGTGTGGAGATCACCACCTCCTTGCCGCAGGCTTTCAGGTCCCGGGCCAGATCAAACCAGTCTTCCGGTTTCAGTTCACGGCGTCGGGAACAGACCGCCTCACCCAGATAAATCGTGTCCACTGGCCATTCGGCAGCCTTGGCGTAGAAATCGAACACGGTCTGCTTGGACCAGAACCACAGGATGGGTCCGAGAGAGAGTTTCATCATGATTGGCAGAACCTTATTTCCACTTACGGTGATAGGCGCCCAGGGTGGTCAGGCCACCCTCGGACAGTCCGGAGAGAGTGTTGCGCCAGTCATTCTCTACGGTGAACATACCCGGTGTTTTTTCCAGGTTGTCCAGTGCCTGGCGCCAGGTGCGGGCCACATCGGCAATGTAGGCCGGGCTGCGTTGACGGCCCTCGATCTTGACAGCGCTGATGCCCAGTTCCTGCAGCTCCGGCAGCAGGTCCAGCGTGTTCAGACTGACCGGCTCCTCGATGGCGTGATAGACGCTGCCTTCCACCTCGAACCGGCCCTTGCAGAGAGTCGGGTAACCGGCGGATTCGCCCTGGCCATAGCGGTCAATCAGCACATCGTTCAATCGCGACTCCAGCCCCTGAGGCGTTTCCTGCCAACGCACGGCCTTGGCAGGTGAACAGGCACCACGGGTGTTCGGAGATTCGTCAGTGAGGTAGGACGACAGGTAACAGCGCCCCTCGGCCATGATGCACAGGCTGCCGAAGGCGAACACTTCCAGTTCAACCGGGCTGTGCTTGGCCACACCACGCACCTGATCCAGGGACAGCACCCGGGGCAACACCGCCCGGCGGATATCGAAGTTGTCCTTGTAGAAGGACAGGGCTTCGTAACTGGTGGCCGAGCCCTGCACCGACAGGTGCCGGGGGATGTCCGGGTAACGGCTTGCGGCGTAATCGAGCAGGCCCATGTCGGCGAGGATGATGGCATCCACCCCCAGGCCCGCCGCGCGGTCGACCGCAGCCTTCCACTGTTCCCAGCCATCCGGTTGTGGGTAGGTATTGATAGCGCAGAATACGCGGCGGCCTCTGGAGTGGGCGTAGTCAATGCCCTCGGCGGCGCGTTTGTCGTTGAAATTCAGACCCGCGAACTGGCGGGCGTTGGTGCTGTCTCGGAAGCCGATATAGACCGCGTCGGCACCATTATCCACGGCGGTTTTCAGGGCTGGCAGACTGCCGGCCGGGCATACGAGTTCCATGCTACTCTCCGCAAAAAAGTATATTGCCGAGAGTAGCTCTGTACCCGCCGCCCCACCTTGACGTTTATCAGCGCGCTGACCTGCATCAAGTCGCCCTGCTGGCTACCACCCCAGTGCCCCATAACTCATCGAGGTGCAGATTGACGCTTGTCAGTGCATTTACCCGGATGCAACAGGAAAATGGACGATTTATTATCAAATGGCAGGAGCATCCCGGTTGGAACCACAAGAAACTCCGGTCACGGCTCTATGGCAGGGTCGCCGTTATTATCCGATTAGCCAGTACTTCCGTCAGCGATTCGGCAAACGTATCGCCAAGGTCTCTGTCAGTGTGGCCGACCAGTGTCCCAACCGCCGACCCGATACCCGCCTGGAACAGTGCATTTTCTGCGATGAGTGGGCATCGGCTGCCTACCCCCGGGAAGCACACCGCGAACTGGTCGAGCAGATCAACCACAACAAGACCCTGGTAAGCCGGCGCTACAAGGAATGTGACTATCTGGTGTACTTTCAGGCTTACACAAACACACTGGACCGGATTGAAGACCTCGAGGCTCGCTACCGCACTGCCCTGGCCCAGCCAGGTGTGAGGGGGCTGGTGATTGGCACCCGGCCAGACTGCCTACCCCAGCGCGTCATAAACTTGTTAGGCGAGCTCGCCCGGGAACACTACATCATGGTAGAGCTGGGCCTGCAAAGCTTTAACGACAACCACCTGAATTATCTGAAGCGGGGCCATACCCGGGCCCAGAATATTGCCGGCATCCACAAACTTGCAGAAGCTACCCGGGCCGACATCGGTGTTCACCTGATTTTCGGGCTGCCCGGAGAAACGTCGGAAGGGCTGATTGAAACCGCACAGCTGATCAATGAACTACCGGTGGATAACGTGAAACTTCACAACCTGCACGTTCTTGAAAATACCGAGCTGGCGGTGTTTTACCGGAACGGTGAGTTTCAGCCGGACTCACTGGAAACTTATGCAGATAAAGTGATTCTGTTTCTTCGCCACCTGTCACCGGAGATCTCGATTCAGCGGCTGGCCGGGCTGGCGAGCCGCTGGGACGAACTGGTGGCGCCCGCCTGGACTGCACAGAAAATGCAGCCCATCGAGTTTATAGAACGCAGAATGAAGGCCCAGGGCACCTGCCAGGGAGACCTCAGATAATCCGCGAAAACCGCTGGCTCGCCCCTTCCTTCCGATACAGATCAAAGATCTGGCAGATGGCGCGGATCAGCAGCCGACCGGCGGGCTGGACCTGGAGCAACTGACCCTCGTCGGCCACCAGTTCATCCTTGATCATGGGACGCAGGCGGTTGAGTTCATCGGCGAAGTAGCGGTCGAAGTCCTTGCCCCAGGCGTCGGCAAACTGCTGGCGATCCAGACGGAACTGGCAGATCAGCTGACCGATGACCCAGCGGCGGATGCGGTCGTCCCGGCTCAGGCTCACACCACGGACCGTGGCCAGCTGGCCGGCATCGATGGCCGCCTCCCAGGCCGGCAGGTCGTGATTGTTCTGGAAATAGGCATCGTTGGTCTGACCAATGGCGGATACACCGAGTGATACCAGGTCGCAGTCCGAGTGGGTGGTGTAACCCTGGAAATTCCGGTGCAGGCGCCCTTCCCGCTGGGCCGCGGCCAGGCTGTCGTCCGGCTTGGCGAAGTGGTCCATGCCGATGTACTCGTAACCGGCCTCCAGCAGGCGGTTGATGGTGTTGTGCAGGATGGTCAGCTTCTGCTGCGGGCTTGGCAAAGTCTCGGCCCGGATCCGGGTCTGCGGATAGAACCGGTCCGGCAGGTGCGCGTAGCTGAACACCGACAGGCGGTCCGGAGACATCTCGATGACCGCTTCCAGGGTCTCGGCGAAACTCTCCGGAGTCTGGTGCGGCAGACCGTAGATCAGGTCCAGATTGATGGAGCGGAAGCCGATCCTGCGAGCCTCGTTCAGCACCGCCTCGGTCATGTCCCGGGGCTGGATGCGGTTGACCGCTTTCTGCACCTCGGGATTCACATCCTGAACGCCCAGACTGATGCGATTGAAGCCCAGATCCCATAGGGTTGGCAGGGTGTCCTGGTCGACTTCCCGGGGGTCGATCTCCACGCTGTAGTCCCGGTCGTCGCCGGTCTGCAGGTTGAACAGCTCACCATACCCTGCCATCAGGTGCTGCATCACATCCTTCGGAAGGAAGGTGGGCGTACCTCCGCCCCAGTGCAGCTGCTGGACCGGGCGGTCGGCTCCGAACAGTTTCGACTGGATTGCCGCTTCCTTGAGCACCCGTTCCACGTAAGGCATGGCCTTGTCACGCTTCTTGGTGATCACCTTGTTGCAGGCGCAGTAGTAGCAAAGATGCGCGCAGAATGGCAGGTGGGTGTACAGCGAGATCGGGCCACCCGCGGCCTTGCTTCGACCGGCCGCCTTGACCATGTCCTCTACCCGGTAGTTCGGGGTGAATTCCACCGCCGTCGGGTAAGAGGTGTAGCGGGGTCCGCTGAGGTCGTAACGCCGGATCAGGGCGTCGTCCCAGATGAAGGCGGGGAGGTCGTTCTTGGTCGCGGTGGCGGTGTTGGAAGCCATAGGTAACTCGGGTTGGTCGGTGAAGTCGGGAGTCAAAGTCCAAGTCGGGGTCAGATGAAGGCTTTCATCAGACCCCACGTTCGCGTCAGAGTTCGGGGACTACTCCGGGGTCGGAAGAAAGCCTTCTTCTGACCCCCTCTTTATGAACATTATCGCCGACTCCGGCCCTGAAGGGTTTGATTCGGGTCAGCTGATCATGACTTTCAGTCTAGCATCCCCAGCGCTGAACCACCCTTGCGCCCTTGGCGTATTCTGGCTACCTCTTTGGTGTAACCCGCAACTGCCGGAGACCGTATATGGCCAACGTCATTCTCATTCTGGGCGATCAGCTCTCCCCAACCCTCAGCGCCCTCGACGGAGCCGATCGCCATGAGGATCTGGTTGTCATGGCGGAAGTGCACGACGAGGCCAGCTATACCAACCACCACAAGAAAAAACTGGTGCTGCTGTTCAGTGCCATGCGCCATTTTGCCGACCGTCTCCGGGAAGATGGCTGGCAGGTGCATTACCTGCGCTACCATCCAGACAATCCGCACCAGAGCCTGGAGGCGGTGGTGGCGGATCAGGTTCAGCAGTTGAACGCGGACAAGGTGATCACCACCGAGTGCGGCGAGTGGCGCCTCCATGAACAAATCAGCCAGTGGCATGAGCGCCTCGATGTGCCGGTGGAGATCCGGCCGGACACCCGGTTTATTGCCAGCAAGGACGAATTCGCCAATTGGGCAAAGGGCCGGAAACAGCTTCGAATGGAGTTCTTCTACCGGGAAATGCGCAAAAAAACCGGATTATTGATGACACCCGATGGAGAACCCGAAGGCGGCCAGTGGAACTTCGATGCCGACAATCGCAAGAAGTGGACCGGCAAGCCGGCGGCGCCCGCCCCCTTCAGGATCGAGCCTGACGGGATCACCCGGGACGTCATCGCTCTGGTCGAGGAGCACTTTTCCGACCATTTCGGCACCACGGAGGACTTCCATTTCGCCGTTACTTCACAGGATGCACAAGCGGCCCTGGAATACTTTATCGATTTCGGCCTCCCCTGCTTCGGTGACTTCCAGGACGCCATTTCAGATTCCGAGGACTGGCTGTTTCACTCCATCCTGTCGCCCTACATGAACTGCGGGCTGCTGGACTCACTGGCCGTTTGCGAAGCCGCGGCCCAGGTCTGGTATTCGGGGCGGGCGCCGATCAATGCTGTGGAGGGATTCATCCGACAGATTCTTGGCTGGCGGGAATTTGTGCGAGGCATCTACTGGCTGAACATGCCTGAGTATGCGCAGGAAAATCGACTGGGCAACACCCGTCCCCTGCCCTGGTTCTACTGGACTGGCGAAACAAAGATGCGCTGCATGCACAAGGCCATCGACGCCACCCGGCGCAACGCCTACGCCCATCACATCCAGCGACTGATGGTCACCGGCAACTTTGCCCTGCTGGCCAGCATCAGGCCCGAGGAGATATGCGACTGGTACCTGGCAGTGTACGCCGATGCCTACGACTGGGTGGAACTGCCCAATGTGCTGGGCATGGTGATGCACGCCGACGGCGGCTATCTGGGGTCAAAGCCCTATGCCGCCAGCGGCAAGTACATCCAGCGCGTGTCCGACCACTGCGCCAACTGCCATTACAAGGTGAACAAGGCCACGGAAGAGGATGCCTGCCCGTTCAATGCCCTGTATTGGTACTTCATCGACCGGCACCGGGCTGACTTCGCCAACAATCCGCGCATGGGCATGATGTACCGTAACTGGGACAAACAGAATCCGGAAAAACGGGAGGCGCTGCTCCAGCGCGCCGAACATCTGTTAGCGCACCTGGAGCAACTTTAAGCTCCGAGATGGAGCCTCAGTTGGGTACGATCCGCTTCTCCGTTTCCGGATCGAAGAACACCACTTTTTTCATATCAAACATCAATTCCGCGGTCTCGCCCCACTCCACGGGGTGCTCCGGATCGATCCGGCAGTGCACATTGGTGTCGTTGAGCTGGATCAGGGCGATCACGTCCGGGCCGGTGGGCTCGGTCACCTCGATGGTGAACTCGCCCTTGGTGACCAACGTCTGATCGTTCTTCTGATCCTGGGGCTGGGTGATGTGCTCCGGGCGGATGCCCAGAATAATCTTGCGTCCTACCCGGTCAACCAGGTAATCGGGGACTGGCAGCTTGATGGCGCTACCGTTATTGCCCCGCACTTCGACCTGCAATCCGTGTTCGCCCTGCTCCACGGAAACCGGCACAAAGCTCATGGCCGGTGACCCCATGAATCCTGCCACAAACAGGTTGGCCGGGGTGTTATAGACTTCCCTGGGCGTACCCAACTGCTGCAACTCGCCGTCTTTGAGCACGGCAATCCGGTCCGCCAGGGTCATGGCTTCGATCTGGTCGTGAGTCACATACACGATGGTGGTTTTCAGGCGCTGGTGCAGTTTCTTGATCTCGGTACGCATTTCCACCCGCAGCTTGGCGTCCAGGTTGGACAGCGGCTCGTCGAACAGGTAAATGCGCGGTCGGCGGGCCAGGGCCCGGCCCATTGCCACCCGCTGCTGCTGACCGCCGGACAGGTTCGCCGGCTTCTTGTTCAGCAGCTGGGAAATCTGCAGCAGGTCCGCCACCCGCTCCACTTCCTGGTCAACCTCACGCTTCGGCAGACCACGGATTTTCAGGCCGAAGGCGATGTTCTCGCGCACGGACATGGTCGGGTACAAAGCGTAGGACTGGAACACCATGGCAATATCCCGGTCTTTCGGCTCCATGGTGGATATGTCCTTGCCGTTCAGGACAATCGAGCCGTCGGTGATGGTTTCCAGACCGGCAATGGTGTTCATCAAGGTGGATTTGCCACAGCCGGACGGGCCCACAAGTATCAGGAATTCACCGGAAGCGATGTCAATGTCGATGCCCTTGAGGGTTTCCTCGGCAACACCCGGATAGGTTTTGCGGATACTCCGAAGTTCCAGTTGAGACATTGTTGTTATCCTCTCAGGTCAACCTTTGATAGATCCGGCGGTCAGACCCCGGATGAAGTATTTGCCGGCCACGATGTAGACCACCAGTGTCGGCAGTGCAGCGATCATGGCCGCCGCCATATCCACGTTGTATTCCTTCACCCCGGTGCTGGTATTCACCAGGTTGTTCAGCGCCACCGTAATCGGCTGACTGTCACCACTGGCGAACACGACGCCGAACAGGAAGTCGTTCCAGATCTGGGTGAACTGCCAGATCAGCGACACCATGAAAATGGGCGTGGACATGGGCAGCAGAATGCGGGAGAAAATGGTGAAGAAGCCGGCACCGTCCAGCCGGGCTGCCTTGATCAGCGCATCCGGAATGGCCACGTAATAGTTCCGGAAGAACAGCGTGGTGAATGCCACCCCGTAGATCACATGCACCAGCACCAGGCCGGTGGTGGTGTTGGCCAGGCCCAGTTGGCCCAGGGTGGCCGCCATCGGCAGCAGCACCACCTGGAAGGGCACGAAGCAGCCGAACAGCAACATACCGAAGAACAGGTCGGAACCCCTGAACTTCCACTTGGACAGCACGTAGCCGTTGAATGCGCCCAACAGGGTGGAGATCAGCACCGCCGGTACGGTCATCTTGAACGAGTTCCAAAAATACCCGCTGATGCCATTGCATTCCACGCCGGTGCAGGCCTCGGACCAGGCCTTGGTCCAGCCCATGGTGGTCCAGTCGGTGGGCAGGGCCATCAGGTTGCCGGTGCGGATGTCCATGGGCGTCTTGAAGCTGGTCACCAGCATGATGAACAGCGGGATCAGATACACCAGCGCAGCCAGGAGCAACACTCCGTAGATGGCCACGCGGCTGGGACGGAAACCGGTACGAACCACATCAGTCATGGCGCTTCTCCCTCAGTTCCGAGTACAGGTAGGGCACGATCAGGGCCAGGATGGCGCCCAGCATCAGTATGGCACTGGCTGACCCCAGACCCATCTGCCCACGTGTGAAGGTGTGGGCGTACATGAATACTGCGGGCAGATCCGTTGAGTAGCCCGGACCACCAGCGGTCATGGCCATGACCAGATCAAAGCTCTTGATAGCGATATGGGCCAGAACCATCACCGCACTGAAAAACACCGGGCGCAGGGAGGGCAGGATGATCTTCCAGTAGATCAGCGGCAGGCTGGCGCCATCGACCCGGGCAGCCCGGATGATCGAGGAATCCACGCCCCGGAGGCCCGCCAGGAACAGCGCCATGACGAACCCGGAGGCCTGCCAGACCGCTGCCATGACAATGGTGTAGATGGCCATGTCGGAGCTGACCAGCCAGTCAAAGCTGAACGAGGTCCAGCCCCAGTCGTGCATCAGCTTCTCCAGGCCGAGACTGGGGTTCAGGATCCACTTCCAGACGGTGCCGGTGACGATCATGGACAGCGCCATGGGATAGAGGTAGATGGTGCGGATGGCGCCTTCCTGACGAATCTTCTGGTCCAGGAAAATGGCCAGCACCACGCCGATCAGCAGGCAGCTGAGAATGAACAGGCCGCCGAAGACACCCAGGTTGACCGAAGCCGTCAGCCATCGGTCATTGGTCATCAGCTTGGCGTACTGATCGAACCCGACGAAGTCATAGACCGGCAGGAAGCTGGAACTGGTGAAGGACAGCACACCGGTCCAGAGCATGTAGCCGTAGATACCGATGCCGACCAGAACAAAGGTGGGGGCCACGACCAGTTTCGGTAACCAGCGCTGCAGCCGGCCCAGCAGGCGCGAGGGTACCCCGGCCTCCCGGGCGGGGTGACGTTGAATGTGTTCCATGAGAGTTCTCCCGAGAGGATCGGGGGCCACCTGAGGGGGTGGCCCCCTACCAGATCAGAGTGCCGCCTGGATGGCAGCCGCCAACTGGTCGGTGGCCCGGACCGGATCCTTGTCGTCGGAATTCACGAAGTTGGTAACAACATCAAAGATCTGGCCCTGGACATAGCTGGTGGTGGCCAGGCCGTGGGCGAAGCTGGGCACCAGGCCGCCTTGGTCAGCACTGCTTTTGAAGGTGTCCATGGAGGCCCGTGCGCAGGCATCAAAACCGGACATATCCATATCGGTACGGACCGGGATCGAGCCTTTCGCCTCGTTGAACACGGTCTGGAACTCCGGCTCCAGGATGGTCCGGGCCAGATCCTTCTGGGCTTCGGTGTTTTCCTCATCGCTCAGGCTGAACATGGCAAAGGAGTCCACGTTGAAGGTGAACTCACCGGTAGTGCCCGGAGCCGGCGCGCAGATGTAGTCCTCACCCGGCGTCAGGCCGGCGGCAGTAAACTCGCCCTTCGCCCAGTCACCCATGATCTGCATGGCGGCTTCGCCCCGGATCACCATACCGGTGGCGGTGTTCCAATCACGGCCCGCAGCATTGTCGTCCACGTAGCTCATCACCTTGGCAAACTCCGTGAAGACCTCTTCCATCAGGGCGCTGTTGATCACGTCCATGTCATGCTCGACGAAGGCCTTGGCGTAATCCTCGGGACCCATGACAGCAAGGGCCACGGCCTCGAATACGGTGGCATCCTGCCAGGGCTGGCCGCCATGGGCCAGAGGAATCACACCGGCCGCCTCCAGTTTTTCGGCGACCTGATAAAACTCATCCAGACTCTCGGGGACCGACACGCCGGCGTCTTCCAGAACGTCCGGGTTGGCCCAGAGCCAGTTGACCCGGTGCACGTTCACTGGAACCGCCACGTACTCGCCCTCATATTTCATAACGTCGGCGATCACCGGCGGGACCAACTGGTTCCAGTCATTGGCCTCGGCCACACCGTCCAGGCTGGTCAGGAAGCCAAGCTTGGCCCACTCGCGGATATCCAGCCCCTTGATCTGGGCCGCCGCAGGCGGATTGCCCGATACAGCACGGGTCTTGAGCACGGTCATGGCCGCCTCACCGCCGCCACCGGCCACGGCAAAGTCTTTCCAGGTATGGCCCTGTTCTTCCATCATTTCTTTGAGGGCGGCTGCCGCACGGGCCTCGCCACCGGCGGTCCACCAATGCAGGACTTCCACTTCACCAGCCTGAACGGCGTGAGCCGGCAGAAGGGCAGCTGAGATCGCAACTGCTGAAAGAGATTTCTTGAACCTATTCATTTTGACTCCTTGTTTTTGTTGTCTTCACAGTGCTGGAGTCTATGGCAGGAAACCGAGACGATAAGTATCAAACTGAAAGATTGATGTAACACCTTTGTTACATCGGTCTTTCAATGCCGGGGCAGCGACAGAGTAACGTGCAGGCCACCTTCGTCGCGATTGGCAATGGCAAGCTCTCCACCATGGTTCTGGGCAATATTGCGGGCAATCCCCAGCCCGAGTCCGTGCCCCTGACGCTCGCTGGTATGCAACCGGTAGTAAGGTTCGAAAATGCGGGACAACTGATCCTCCGGCACCCCTGGCCCCTCATCCTCCACGTGGATTACCAGCCGGCCGGACTCATCCTCAATGCGGACCCGGGCGACGTGACCGTACTTGACCGCATTGTCCACCAGATTACCCAAGCATCGCTTCAATGCGAGCGGCTTGCCCCGGTAACGTCGGCAGTGCCCCTGAACGGTGACGCGCTGCGAATCCCCCGACTGATAGGCTTCTCCCATACCACGCAACATTCGCTCGACATCCACAGGCTCTGCATTCTCGTGGATATCCGTGTCTTTCATGGACTGAAGCGCATTCTTAATCAGTAGCTCCAGTTCCTGCAGGTCTGCTTCGAGCCGCTGCCGCATCGGCTCGTCCTCGATCAGGTCAACCCGCAGCCTTAATCGGGTAATCGGCGTTTTAAGATCATGGGAAATGGCGCGGAACAGCTGGTCCCGGTCGCTGATGTAGCTCTGCAGACGCCGGCGCATGGTGTTGAAGCTTCGGGTGACGGCAACAATCTCGGCACTGCCCTGCTCTTTCAATGGCTGTGTAGCGTCATCCAGCGGCAGGTCCCGGGCGGCCCTCGCCAGTTTTCGCAGCGGCCGCGTCTGTTGGCGGATCAGCCACGCCAGCACCGGGAACAGGATGCCGCTCATGACCACCACAAACAGGATCTGCTGGCCGGGAATACCTTCCTCCTCCAGGGAGACAAAGGGCGCCGGCAGGGCGGCGGCCAGATACAGCCATTCATCCTGATCCACCTCGATCTGAGTCACCAGCACCGGAGGATTCAGGGGTTCCAGGGTCAGCGCGTAATGGGCCCAGGAACGCGGCAAGGCGTCCAGCGACAACTCGGTATTGAGGATCCGTAAATTGTAGGGATGCACGAAATCCACATGCAAGTTGATTCGGTTACCCAGTCTTTGGCGCAGCACCGAGCGCACTTGTTCCATGACCAGCTGCTTGCGGGCAGTATCCGGCAACGGGGTCATATCAATGCGTTTGCTGTTCAGGGAGACAAAGAAACGGGTTCCACCCATATCGCGCAGCTGATCGAGCACGATGTGACGGTATTCCTGGGGCAGGGAGTTGAAAAACTGCACAGTAGCCGAAGCAGACTGGGCCAGGTTGCGGGTAGTGGCCACCAGGCCCTCCTCCTGTTGGGCCCGATAGGTTGCGACCCAGGCAGCACTGGAGATGACCTGTGCACCGGCCATGGCCAGCAACGTCAGCAGCAACACCCGCCCGAGCAGGGACGGAACCCAACGCCAGAGCACGGAGCCCCACTTGCAGGAACTATTCAGGGCCATGACTTACCGTGGCGGCAAGCAGATACCCCGCGCCCCGCACTGTCTTGATCAGCCTGGGATTACGGCCCTGATCCCCGAGCCTGTGGCGTAGACGGCTGACCGCCACATCCACTATCCGATCCAGGGGCATGGACTCACGACCCCGGGTGACATCGGAAATGGTATCCCGGTCCAGAACCTGATTGGGATGGCTCAGGAACAGCTGCAGTAGTGCAAAATCCGCACCGGAAAGCGCCGTCGACTGGCCGTTCCCGTCAATCAGTTCATGGGCCAGGGTGTCCAGGCGCCAGCGGTCGAACTGGATGAAACGGGGATTTTCGGCCCTGGCGAACCGTGCCCTCCGCAACAGTGCCTTGACCCGGGCCTGTAACTCCCTTGCACTGAATGGTTTAGCCAGGTAGTCATCGGCACCGATCTCAAGCCCCACCACCCGGTCGGTCTCGTCGGAACTGGCAGTCAGCATGATGATCGGCACTTGGGAATGTTCGCGAATCTGCCGGCACAGGGTGAAGCCATCATCACCAGGCAACATGACGTCCAGTACGATTAGGTCGGCCGGTCGCTCATTGAGCAGAACTCGCATCCGGTCACCATCCTCCGCGGTACGTATCTCATAACCTACCCGGGACAGGTGCTCCTGCAGCAACTCCCGGATGGCTGCATCATCATCGACCACCAGGATCGACGCTTTGGAATCAGTCATTACGATCGTTCTTTTTGTTTTTCATGGTTACAGAGCCATCCCGCTAACTCGCAAACAGGGCGTTTGCAATCGCCTGCCGCAGGAACTCTATAACGATACCGCCTCAACTGTCACGGCTGGTCATTACGGCGGCCCGACCTCGCAGGCCAACACCAGCGCCCAGAACTCGGAAAAATCGTTGACGACCACGTCCGGCTTGTCTGGGTGCTTATGGGTACCCGGGAAGATCTTGTTGAGCCAGGGCAGGTCCCACTGCGCTCCATTGAAAAACACGGAAGTCATCCCCGCCCGCTTGGCGGCAATCACGTCCGTGGTGCTGTCTCCGACATACCAGACACTGGGATCCGGCGGGTAATCCAGCTTCTGGACCGCCAGTAGCAGCTGGTCGGGATGGGGTTTGCGCAGTGGCGTGTCATCCCCGCAAACATCTACATCGAACAGATGCGACCAGCCAGTGCCTTCCACCGCATCCAGTTCGTGCTCGAAAAACTCCCGGTCTCGATTGGTGATCACCCCTACCAGGATGTCCAGTTTTCTCAGCCCCTCGAGCACGTCCCTGACCCTGGGCTCGAAAGCCTTAACGGTGCCATAGTGGTTACGGTAATGGTGGTTGAAGGCCTTGTGGGCAATCTGCTTGGCCTCCTGATTCTCGCCAAACAGTACTTCGAAAATATCCGTACGGGAGATCTTCCGGTCCGCCTTGACCTTAGGATGCAACCTGGCGAACTCGCGCACATAGGACACCAACCGGGCATCCTCAAGGGTCTTGCTGTCCTCTGGTGCCACCATCCGGTCCATGAGGTCGAGTTTGTGGAAATCCGGCAGCATGTCATCCACGGCGTGATACATGGCGTCGAGGGTATCCACCAGGGTTGCATGCCAGTCGAACAGCACCACCGCCGGGCGAATCAACCGGACCACGGCCGGGTGCCAGTCCGGCTCGATTCTCGGTTCCGGGCGTTCCGGGGGCGGGAATGGCCTGGGCCGGACCTCGGCCGGGGTCTGGGTAAAGGCATCCGGTTCCTGGCGCTCCAGCAGCGCAAGCAGGTTGAGCAAATCCTCGAAGCTGTCCAGGATGGCAGTCGGGGCATCCCGTCTGGTGAACCAGCTGTCGATGCGGCCCTGCTCCCAGCAGGCGCCGTTGTAGAAGACTCCGGAGACCCCGGCCTTGTGGGCAGTGAGCATATCCACGTAGCTGTCACCCACGTACCAGGCCCGGCTGTCGGCCGGCAGCTCGAGCTTTTCCAGGGCCTTCAGGATCACCTGGGGGTCCGGCTTGTACTCGGTCACATCGTCGGCGCACACGGTGGCATCGAACAGGTGCTGCCAACGGCCCTCATCCACCATCTTGAGTTCCTTGTCCAGAAACTCCCGGTTGCGGTTGGTGGATACCGCCAACCGGATGCCCATGGCTTTCAATGCCGACAGGTATTCATAAGCACCCGGCTGGAAGGGTCTCACCTGGCCGAAATACTTGCGATAGGCAGTATTGTAGGCCTGGTGGGCGATCAGCTTGGCTTCCTTGTCCTCACCGAAGATCGCATTGAAGATGTCGGTTCGCGAGACCCGACGCTCGGCCAGGATCCGCGGATGCAGGCGCCGGAAAATCCGGATGTAACGCACCAGCCGGGCATCATCCCGGGTGCGGCATTGATCCTCCGGTAACAACCGCTCCACGAGGCCAAGTTCTTCCAGCTGCGGCAGCATCTCCTCCATGGCGCTGAACATGGCATCGTGGGTATCCACCAGGGTGCCGTGCCAATCGAAAATCAGGACCGAAGGAGCCGGTATCGCCTCGTTGAATCGCGCCATCTGGAGTCTCCGCACTGGAACTGTTTTTACCCTTGCAATCCGGACCGCAGGGGTTAAAACTCGGTGTTGTATAACAAAAAAGATAAACCCGGTTGGCTGCGATTGCACACAGAGTGGTTTCCATGCCCGATATCGGCCTCCTGGCCCCCTATGATTTTTCACCCCTGACAATACTCAGTTTCGCGCTGGTACTGGCAGGCTACGGCTACGCCCTGTTGCACATGGCACCCGAGCAACGCCCCGGCTCCGTGCGCATCGTTACTTTCGTGGTCGGGGTACTGCTGTGTTACGGCGTCATGCAGACCCGTTTTGATTACTATTCCCAGTACATGTTCTTTGTACACCGGGGCCAGCACCTGATCCTGCATCACCTGGGACCGTTCCTGATTGCCCTGTCCAATCCGTTACCGATCTTCCGTTTCTGGCACGAACAAATGGGGCCCACCCTTCGCTCCTGGCTACGCCCACTGGGCTGGGTCTACCGAATCCTGCAGCAGCCGGTGATTGCCGCTGTCCTGTTTGTCGGCCTGATCTATTTCTGGCTATGGCCACCGATCCATTTCGACGCCATGCTTTCGCGCCAGCTGTACTGGACCATGAACTGGAGCATGCTGCTGGATGGTCTGCTGTTCTGGTGGCTGATGTTCGATCCACGCTCACCGGTTCTGACCAATGCGCTGGGCTACGGCAAACGCATCCTGATACTGGCGGCAGTGGCCATTCCCCAGATGGTTCTCGGTGCCTGGATCGTGTTTTCCCGGGGCATGGTGTATGACGTTTACGAAGTATGTGGCCGGGCCTGGCCCATGGCGCCGGAAACCGACCAACTCCTGGGAGGTCTGCTCACCTGGATTCCCCCGGCGATGATGAGCGTCATCGGTATCCTGCTGATCCTGCGCCGGGCCATGCACGAGGACGGCAGAGTTGTGAAGCCATCAAGACTGGCGGGAGAGAATTTATGACAAAACGGCTGTTGCCCCTGATCCTGACTGTTTCGGTTCTGGCGCTGACAGGCTGCTTCGGAGATGAAGAGCAGTGGCATGGCAAGGATATCTCCGATCTGATGCCGGAACTCGAATTCGAACTCGCCGGCTCCGGCGGCCAAACGGTTACGCCGGAGGATTCCGAGGGCAACATCCGATTGCTCTACTTCGGATTCACCTCCTGCCCCGATGTCTGCCCCACCACACTCACCGATCTGCGCAAGGCCGTGAACCAGTTGCCAGAGGACTACCGTGACGATGTCACCACGCTGTTCGTTAGTGTTGATCCCGAACGGGATACGCCGGAGCGCCTCGCAAGCTATGCCAATTTCTTCGGCGATTACGTCGTGGGGCTGACCGCTGCGGAGCCGGAGCTACGCGCCCTCACCAAACGTTATCGAACCACGTTCGGCTATGACGAGCCGGATGCCGATGGCAACTATAACGTTTCCCACAGCAGTGCGGTCTATGTCTTCGATCGTTCTGGAAAAGCCCGTCTGCTGCTCCGTCCCGGACTGACACCGCAGCAGGTCAGCGAGGATCTGGCGCACCTGGCCTCGGAGTCCCGCAGCTGAGACTTGACCCTGTAGTAGCTACAGGCTTTTAACTCCCTGCCAGATCTTCAGACCAGGTGAAAAGGCATGCACAGCCACCATGACCACGGGCACAGCCACGCGAGTCATTTCGATACCCACAGCCGCTCGTTCGCACTGGCCATCGGGCTCAATATTGCCTTTGTTGCCATTGAGGCTGTCTACGGTCTGCTGTCCGGTTCTCTGGCACTGTTCGCCGACGCCGGCCATAACCTGAGTGATGTTCTGGGCCTGATCATGGCCTGGGCAGCCAGTTGGCTGGCCACTCGCAAGGCCAGCGATCGGAACACCTACGGCCTGAAAAAATCCACTATCCTGGCCGCGCTGTTCAATGCCCTGTTCCTGATTGCGGCAGTTGGCGGCATTGCCTGGGAAGCCATCCGTCGCTTCAGCGAGCCGGCGGAGGTTGCCGGCACGACCGTCATTGTCGTTGCCGGCATCGGTGTGCTGATCAATGGTCTGACCATGCTGCTGTTCATGAAAGGTCAGGAAGGCGATCTGAACATCCGCGGCGCGTTCCTGCACATGGCCGCGGACACGGCTGTGTCCATCGGCGTGGTGGTTGCAGGACTGGTCATCCTGTACACCGGGGAGAACTGGATTGACCCCGTGGTCAGCCTGGTGATCGCCGCAGTCATCTTCATCGGCACCTGGCAACTGCTGAAAGATTCACTGAACCTGGCGGTGGATGCGGTCCCAAGGGACATCGACCCAGAGGACGTCTTTGCCAGTCTCAGTCAGCTGCCGGGCATCGAGTCAGTGCATCACCTCCACATCTGGGGTCTGAGCACGACCGAAAATGCACTCACCGTGCATCTGGTCAAACCCGACCCCCGGGATGATGACAGGATGCTCGAGCAGGCCACCGAGATGCTGGCCCACGAATTCAACATCCAGCACGTCACCATCCAGTGGGAACGCGTCGCCAGTCATTGTCCGAACATGGCCTATTGCTGAGGGCAGGCTGATCCCCGTTCACCTTGCGCAGGAAATGAGCCCTGGACAGACCCCACCGGATCAGTTGTCGCTGTTTGACGGATCAGTCGCTTTCCTCGTCCTTTGCCTCCGGCTCGGCTTTCTCCATTGACGGCAGCACCAGCACCGGGCAGGGCGCGTTCACCGAGACATACTCCACGGTGGCCCGGCGCAGGGGCCAGTGGCCGCTGCTACCACGGGACACCAGGACCAGGAGATCGGCACACAGCTGGCCGGCCAGCCCCACCAGCTTGTCACCGGCGGTGCCCGCCACCACATGGAAGCTGGCGTTACGATTCAGGGGCAGGTATTTGCGAGCGAGCAGATCCAGCATTTCGCGGACCTCGGCTTCCTTCTGTTCCGGCGCGTCCTCTGTCACGTGGGGGAAAAATCCGCCACCGCCGGGGCTATAGACACTGGCAAGGTGAAGCTCCCCGTCCTCGGCCAGCAGATCCACAGCGGCCTCCAGGGCACATTTACCCTCGCCGTCATCTTCCGGATCAATGGCGATCAACAGCTTCCGATACATACTCGTTCTCCTGTTTGGTTTCGGCGGTGGCATCCACTTCCGGGAAGGCTCTTCCCTGGACCAGGGCTTCGACGCTGTAACCACGGTAATCCGCTCTTAGAGCCCGGAACAGTGACACAGCCATGAAGATCAGCAGAATGCAGAAAGGCAGGCCCAGTGAGGTAATGACGTTTTGCAGGGCATCCAGTCCGCCGGCCAGCAAGAGCGTAGCGGCAATCACACCCTGCGCTGCCGCCCAGAAGATCCGCTGGCGCACCAGTGAGGGCTGATCGTCTCGTCGGGTCAGCAGATCGATGACCAGGGAGGCGGAATCCGAGGAGGTGGTAAAGAAGATCACGATGATCACCACACTCAGCCCCGACGCCACTTCTGCCAGCGGGAAGGCTTCCAGAAAGGCGAATATGGCCACGGAGGGATCCTGCTGAACCTGCTCCGCCAGCGCCACCGTGCCGTTCATCTCTACCTGGATGGCGGATAAGCCGAAAATACCGAACCAAACCAGGGTGAAAGCAGTGGGCGCAAAAAGCACACCCCCGACAAATTCACGGATGGTCCTCCCCCGGGAGATCCGGGCAATAAAGATGCCGACGTATGGCGCCCAAGAGATGGTCCAGGCCCAGTAGAACAGAGTCCACTGTCGCTGCCAGTCGCTCTCCTTGAAGGTTTCGGTCCAGAATGCCAGCCAGGGCAAGGCATCGAAGTAATCGCCTACGCTCTGAACCATCCCCTCTGCAATGAAAACCGTCGGCCCTACAGCCAACACAAAGGCGAGCAAGACCATGGCCAGCAGGATGTTGAGCTGGGACAGCCTGCGCACCCCCTTGTCCAGCCCCAAGGCCACGGATGTGGCAGCAATGCTGGCAATGACGGCAATCAGAATGACCTGAACCAGACCAGTGGATGGTACGCCAAACAGGTAGTTCAGGCCGCTGTTGAGCTGGAGCGTCCCGAGTCCCAGAGAGGTAGCCACGCCAAACAGGGTACCGAGCACAGCGATCACATCCACCGCCCAACCCCAGGGTCCGAAGGCCCGCTCTCCGAGAATCGGGTAAAACAGACTACTGATGCGCATGGGCAGATTATGGCGGTAGGCAAAGTAGCCGATCGCCAGGCCAGGCATGGCGAAGATGGTCCAGGTATGCAGCCCGAAATGGTACAGCGCAACGGTCATGGCATCACTGGCTGCACGCTCGGAGCCGGGCTGTACCCCCTCGAACGGCGGGCTGGCGAAATGGGAGACCGGTTCCGCCACACCCCAGAACATCAGAATCGTGCCGATGCCGGCGGCAAACAGCATGGTGAACCAGGTCAGGTTGGAATAGTCCGGCCGGCTGTCATCGCCACCCAGGCGGATGGTGCCGTAGCGGCTCACCGCCAGGCCCAGCAGGAACACCAGCAGGGAGGTGACCGCGAGGATGTAAAACCAGCCAAGATTGCGGGCCACCCAGCCGGTCAGCAGGCCGAAATACTCGGTCACGGCCTGATCAAAGGGCACCGCCAGGGCAACAAACAGCGTTGCCACCCCGGCAGAAGTGAAAAATACTCCCGGTATTGTCTGCAGCCCCAATCGACGTTGCAGCGGTTCCAGCACGCAAGCCTCCGCATTCCGAAAATCGATAAAGATGCCTCTCAACCTAGCACAGCTGTCAAACCGATTGGGGAACCGGGATCAATTTGCCTCAATTACTGTTTCTGTTCAGTTGCCGCTGATGCTGTAGCATCTGCTCCATCATCAACTGCATCTGATCCATCCGATCCTCCATGAACTGCAAACGCTGATCCGGCGACATGCCAGCGGCATTACCCTGGCGATTACCCTGGCCAGGCTGATTGTTCATCATGCCCTGCCCCTGGTTACCACCCATCATGGCACCGGAGCCTCCCATCATTCCCGGGCCCATCATGCCTCGGTGCATCAACTCCATCTGGTCTTCCATGGCCTCCCAGTGGTTTTCAAGGAAGCGCTGACGCTCCTCCGGTGATCCTGCGCCGGGCATCTGCTGCATGAATCCATTCATGCGCGACCAGTTCTGCTGCATTTGCTGCCTCTGGTCCTGGTCCATCATCATTCCGGGACCATGGCCCTGAAAGTTACCCTGCTCGCCATGAGCAAACGCCCAGACAGGAGCGGCCGCCAGAACGGTGCATGCTGCAAGCTTTCTGATTGAAATCATCATCATTCTCCATCGCGTGGGTCAGAACATTCATCCCCATTTAGCGCTCAAGAGCTGAATTCAACCTGAATTTTTTGACCGATCCGGCAGCGAATTGATCTCGCTCAAATGATTCCGTCCATTTACCGACGGACCAGCGAATTCAGAGCGTTCAGTCACCGGCCAAACCTTTCGCTTTCCAAAGGTAGTAACCCACAGGAATCACCAGAAGAGCCAGAATCACGGCACTGATCATTCCGCCATCCATCGGTGCGGCAATCCGTCCCATGACTTCGGAACCGGTCCCGCTACCGACCATGATAGGCACCAGCCCGCCGATAATGGCGGCTGCCGTCATCATCACGGGCCGCACCTAAAATATTTCTATTTCTGAAAAGATCAATCACTTAAAAACGACTTTATTTAAATCATTATTGCCAAAAAACAATTACCGATTGCATACATCAAAAGAAAGGCAATCGTTGAAAATATACTCGTTTAACAAGTAAATCTTTGATTATTTTTATTTGAAGTCGCTCAACTTCCACCATCATTATTTTTCTGAGGTCTCAAACTAAGCCATCCAAGAAACATCCATCTGACCACATATAACGACATCAGTGGCAAGATCACCCACTGGATAAGCGGTAATATTCCCGTGCCGGTCCATGAAAGCACCGGCATCAGCTCGCTATAAACCCACCTTTCACCCGCTCCTGTTGCCCAGTACTCAAAAACGATCGCCACAAGCAGTCCAACCGAAAAGTAAGTTGATAGATTTATCCGGTTCCAACAGTTCGCCACCCAGAACCAGTCTCTTGAAACCCACGCGGTCAATGTGTACGCACCGAATGCTATGTTGGCATCACCGATGGTTGCACGCGTGCATAACCAGACCACATCCCAATGACCGGCCCCGCTCATACCGGAAAAAAACGGGACCTGCAGCATCTCCCAGACGAAGTGCAGAAAAAAGCTGACACCCCAGATCATCGAGGCAAGCGCAACGGCGGCCCGCCGCCGGTATCTGACATTCAGAAAAACCATTGAATCTCCATTAGCCCAAGCGGTTCCAGTCTCCCGTACTCGCTGTCCTGGTCACCCCCGAACCATTGGGCTCCGGCAGTGAAATAGATCTCTTGGCTCAGCGGCAGTATCCACGTGGATCTCGGGTAAAGCACCCAACTGGCATCATCGACGTTCTGGATGGTCACCACCCGGTACTGCCAGAACGGATTGATATCCTGCCATACCAGTAGTCCGGCATAATGGCGCCCGGCATACAGGGGCTGTGCGGACACAAGGTTGGCCAGACGTGTCATTCCCGGCGCTACCGGCTGACCGTTATGGAAATATTCAACGGCCAGATTGAGCCCGTTGCGAAGTGCCCAGTTCAGGTCCACTACCCCCTGCCAGTAACTGTCAGCCGAATCTGGCTTGCTCCAGACGAGTTCGGTACGCCAACCGATGCCAACCAATGAGCCACTGCCGCTGACACCCGCTTTGGTGACGTCGGCGAACTCGCCCATCATCACGCCGGCATCGACCCCGGCGAAAAAACGCTTGGCCCGTGCCGCCGTGCTGGCATTCTGGTCCCTGTGTTGCGGCGCATGCACGGCGCTGATCCGGCCCGTTGCCCCCCAGGACCTGTCCCATAACAGTGCGTCCACGCCGATGCGCTCATCGGGCTCCAGTTGGAGTGGGCTGACAGGATTGAGGATGTCCATGGGGTTCCAGATCAGGGCGGTTGACCAATTCACCTGCTGGCGGCCAAACCGGAAATCACCGACCGGCGAGCGCCACTGTATCGTGCCACGGTACAGTTGATGGCGCGCCAACAAATCTCCCGATTCATGCACGTCCCCCCGAAGATTCCAGTAGCGCGGATCGGGAGCATCCCTGAGCAAGGCAAACTCCGGGCTGTCCAGGAAACTGCCTGTCACCAGTTCCAGGTCGTAGGCCGCATCGACAACCCAGTCCTGATATCGGTAACGGGGCTCAATACGCAGGCGGGTAAGGTTTGAGAAGTAGCGATTGTCGTCAATCAACGAGCGCGAGCCAGCGCTCAGATTCTTGAGCGATCCCGAATGGCTGAAGTCCGCCTCAGCGCCTGAAGCCAGCATTAGCCAGGCCATCGCGGCCAGCATCAGCGGAGATCGCCTAACCATGCCGGATGGCCTCCACCGGATCCAGTCGCGAGGCACGCCAGGCCGGATACAGCGCCACCAGCACCGAGCACAGGAACAACAGCAGGCTGGGAAGCCAGACGTGATCGAAAATCAGCACCGGATAGATCCGATCGGTGATGCCGGGGATGGCTTCCAGTGCACCGCTGATTGAGGACAGATCAATGCCGGTAGTGCCAAGCCAGTAGACAAGTAGTCCGCCAACCACCGTTCCTGCCAGCATTCCCAGTATTGCGAGAAAGAACGCCTCAAACAGAATCGTCAGTTGCAGTTGTCCCCCTCTGGTGCCCAACGCCAGCATCACGCCCAGTTCCGGGGTACGTTCCATCACTGACATCACCATGGTGTTCATGACACCTATGGCGACCACCACAAAAACCACCGACAGGATGAGATAGAAATCCACCTGGCTCATTTCCACCATCTGCACAACCACCGGAAGCAGGGTTTCCCAGCCCTGGGCCACCAGTCCGTCGTTGGTCAGAGGCAGCGACTGGTTCAGGGTTCTTGCCAGGGCCGCACTCTCTGCTCGGTCTGACAGCCTCAACACGATCCGCGAGACTTCGTCTTCCAGCAGGCCACCCAGACGGCGGGCTGCGTTGCTATCGGTGAAGACATACTCGGTGTCGAACAGGTCACTGCCAGTGCGATAGATACCGCGAATGGCCTGGGCACTGGAGGCAATATCTCCGCCAGCCTGCTGGACCGTAATGACCAGCTTGTCCCCCAGCCGGGCACCCAGCTCCTCGGCCAGTTTCTGGCCAATCACAATTCCCGTCTCCCCGGATTGAACGTAAGTGCCCTGCTCCATGTATCCAGAAAGTTCCGTAACCGCCCTCTCCTGCTCCGGTGCAATACCCACCAGTTCCACCGGCAGACTCTTCCCGGGGTTTGCCACCATGGCACGCAGCACTACCCGGGGTGCGGCCGCCTCAACCTCAGGACGCTCCTGCAACTGCTGCTGCAGTGCCTGACTGTCGGCAATGCGTAAAGCTGGCGACAGGTCGACGTCGTGGCCCTGCGCCATCACCTGCACATGCCCGCTGAGCTGCTGTGTCGAGTTGTGGATCATCTGCTCGAAGAAACCATCGGCAAAGGCATACAGGAACAGATAGGCAGCCAGCCCGAACGCGGTGGCCGAGGCGGTGATTACGGATCGTCGTGGATTGCGGAATACGGAGCGCAGTGCCATTTGCGCGAATATCAGCAGTCGATGATCAGACGTCACCTGCCAATGGATCCGGCGGATACGGTTGATCACAGTGCGACGTGCGCCCATTGCCTCCAGTGGGCTGTTGCGACTGGCTTTCCAGGCCGGGATGGCCGCTGCCAACAGAGCCACCGATATGACCACGATGCCAATCACCACCAG
Organism: Marinobacter sp.; assembly: GCF_046484525.1. Lineage (GTDB taxonomy): Bacteria > Pseudomonadota > Gammaproteobacteria > Pseudomonadales > Oleiphilaceae > Marinobacter. The sequence goes on along the minus strand of NZ_JAWOIS010000054.1, from coordinate 4,424 downwards.
ACGCTGGAATTCGATGGTGGGATAGACGATACCGCTCAGGCCCGGCATGGTGTCCATGGCCTTGATATAGGCGCTGAAGTCCAGCCCATGGGTACCGAAGTAGCCCGTCAGCGACAACCCCAAAACCAGACCCAACAGGTATCCCAGACCCGCCAGTATCGCTGTCTCCAGAAGCACCAGCCAGACAATTCGGCTACTGGGTGTACCCAGCGCCATCATCACACCGAATTCCCGGCCACGCTCCAGCACCGACATCAGAATGGTGTTGACGATGCCGGCCGCCACCACCACAAACACCACGAAGATCACGATGTAGGCGACGGCATCATGAAAGGCGACCATTTGCACCAGCGATGGCATCAGCGCCGGCCACCCAAGGACCTCCACGTTGCGGGCCTGCATCTGATTCCGCAAGCCTCCAACCACCGCTTCGAGCCGGTCGGAGTCCTCTACGCGGGCGGCAATCTCGGTAAACCGCCCCTGGAAGGCATAGAGTGCCTGGGCGGACGCCAGGGGCATCTGGACCACGAAGCCATCAATTCGCTTGATGCCGGTTTCAAAAACACCCACCACCTCGAATCGGTCTGCGCCAATGGAGCCGTCCGCCGCCTGGACCACCAGCACCAGCTCGTCTCCCGGAGAGGTACCCAGGGCACTGGCGGCATCCACGCCCATAATGATCTCATTGCCCCCATCCAGATAGCGGCCCATGACAATCGACCGATCCAGCCGGGTGACCGTTGGCTCGATTGCGCTGTCGACCCCCATTACCTGCAAGGCCCTGGACTGGTCGCCATGGCTGGCCAGTGCGTTGCCTGTCACCCTCGGTGTGGTCGCCGCGACACCGGTTACGGCTGACACCTCCTGGGCAAGGTTCCAGCGTTCGGCCAGGGCAATGTTCATCTCCCGGTCGTCGTGAAATCCACGCTGATGCACTTTAAGGTCGCCGGTCACATAGCCGGTCATGTTGTTGATCATCTGGGCATTGATGCCGTCGATAAACGCCCACAGAAACACCAGCCCGCCGACACCGACGGCCACCGACAACAGCGTAATGCCGGTACGCCGACGATTGACCCGAAGATTGCCAAACGCCAGTCGCAGCCAGGCGATCACGGCCGGCGCTCCTCGCGCTCAATAGCACCATCCCGGAGATGGATCACCCGTCTCGCCCGCTCCATCACCATCGGATCGTGGGTGGAGAACACAAAGGTAATCCCGTGCTCGGCGTTAAGCACCCGCATCAGATCCAGCAGCGCCGCACCGGTCGCGGAGTCGAGATTGGCGGTGGGCTCATCGGCCAGGACAATGGCGGGTTTGCTGACGATGGCCCTGGCCACCGCCACACGTTGCTGCTGGCCGCCAGAGAGTTCGTGGGGCAGACGTTGCTCCATTCCCTGCAGCCCGACCTCCGCGAGAATTCGCTGTGCCTCGGCTCGTCGTTCCCGAAACGGAACACCGCGAAGCATGAGCACATACTCAACATTCTCCTGGGCGGACAGCACGCCGATGAGGTTGTACTCCTGAAATACAAAGCCAATCTTCCACAACCGCAGAATGGTGCACTTCTTGCGGCTGAGCCCCGTAATTTCCTCGCCCGCCACCTGAATATGGCCGCTGTCCGGCTCGTCCAGGGCACCGATCTGGTTCAGCAGGGTGGTCTTGCCCGACCCCGAAGGCCCCACCAGCGTGGTGAACTCACCGGGCTCAATTGCCACCGATACGTCATTCAGGGCTTTGACGGCGATGGAGTCCTGCCGGTAGATCCGCGAGACATTCTGCACATTGACGATGCTCATGGCGGGGACTCATTCCAGGTTGCGCAGACGGCGCAGTGAAAAAAGGGACTCGTCCAAAGGAAGATCGAATTCGATGGATTCAATTCGGATGACTGTGCGGGATTCGGGATTATCCGCATCAACCATGGTCCAAAGCGTCGGTATCCGGCGCCCGTCCATGGTTTTGATCTGGTCATAGGTCAACTGTTTGACGAGCTGATCCCGCTCCCCAAAGTAAGCCACCGACATGGGGATAGCGTCCGCGCGAACCTCAAATTCAAGCCGGCTCCAGACTACCGGTGCGTCGGGCCTCGGGGTTGAAACGACCCGATACACAGGTAGCTCGCCGGAATCATCCATCCCGGCCAGCTCATGGATATAGTCGTCGACAAACGAGCTTTCCTTGACCAGATCATCGTTACTGAAGTTGGACCCCATCCAGGGCTGCAGCATCATCGAGGGCGGTATTTTGATGGTACGGTCCACTTTGGGGAGGTAGTTCCACATGGCATCGCCGATTCTCAGCGATCCAACCCCCGCTTCCTTTTTCGGCGAGTGAATACGGATCAGGGTGTGATCGGGCCGGTCCATCCAGGCTTCCAGCCTCAGCTCCCGGGTCCAGTACTCACTTTCGATACGCATGACGTACTGACCGTGGTTACTGTCTGACCAGAGGGTCTGCTCCATGCCTTCGATCAAAGAGACAGCGGAGGGAGTCGCCGCGAAAAGACTCCCCGACATCAACAACAAAACAGGAGTACTGATCCCGATTCTCATTGACCAAAACCCCGCTCAGGTATCGCCAATGTCATTTTATAACGCCGATCCATGACAGCTCCCTTGATGAATTGAATAGAACCCAAATCCGTCACCGGGTGGTAATCGATATCTGATGACCGACCCCCTCCAGGGGAACCTCATTTACAATGGCAAGGGATAGCGGATCGAGTACCCAAAGCTTTGCCTCAGCACGACTGGTAACCAGTATTCGTCCATCGAAAGGCGAAACCGCCAGGTGGTAGGGGGCAGGAACCAAGGGCACACTTTTACGCGCATCGAGGGTAAGGTCTATGCGAACGATCCTTTCATCCCCCTGACTGGTGGCGAAAAGAGCCTGCCCGTCAGCACTCAGACCCAGGCCATGAGGCGCTTCACCAATTTGGTAGCGTGCCGTCACGACACCGTCAGGAAGGCTGAGTTCAAGAGCCTCACCGGAGGCGACATCATTGATGTAAAGATGGTCGCCGTCTGGAGCGAGCGCCATGTGCTCCGGCCTCCCGCCCATGCGTACATTACTCTTCACGAACCAGTTTCTCGTGTCCACCTCACTAATCGTGCCATTACCGGTATTACTGACATATAAAGTCTGGCCGTCACCCGTCGTTGCTATGTAGTTGGGAGAGGGGCCTGTGGCGATCACTTCAACGACCTTTCCGGAATCCAGATCAACCACACTGATACCGCCGCCCATCGGATGTGTGGACACCGCGTAACGACCGTCCTCTGTTACCAGAACATGGTGCACTGGCCCCGGTACTTCGAATACCCGGTCAATGGCGTTCGTGCTGGTGTCCACGACATAAACCCGACCGGTGCCGGTTAATTCCGCAGCTCCGGTACCGCCTCCCCCGTGATGGGCGGCATGATCATCCTCCGTGACGCCCTCCGGACGCTTGGGCAGCTCCTGATTGTCATGGGCAGTCAAGCTTCCCACAACGAGGTAGCGGCCATCCGGAGTCAGCGCAGACCCATGGGTATTGACCGTACCGGAGATCGTCGATGTCAATCGGCCGGTTTCCAGGTCCATTACACCCACAGAATCGGTCGTTCCCATGGGAATAAAGGCATGATTCCCGGCTGCCGACACCGTTAGTGAAAGACTCATCAAAATCAGGGCGGTCAGACCCGACAGCCAAGGCTTTCGCAACTGAAGTTTCATAAGATCACCTTTTGGTCAGAAGCCGGAATAAAAGAAATGACTCAAGCTGAGTTCAACATGCCAAGCTGAAACAGAACTGAAAGCCACGCCCCAAAGATATATCTGCTTGACCTCAATCAAATCCTCGACCATCCATCGGAAACAACGATTCCGTCGTTTGACGTATGACCTGCTTAAAAGTTTTACACTATTCTCAGTGTTCCAAGTTGTGCCAACGTGTAGCCAATCAAATCATGAAAACTGACATGTCCTCGCGCCAACTGCTTGCAGCCCTGCTGGGTGTTTTGCTGTTGACAGTGTCCCGGCATGGAAACCGGTCGGAAGGAGGATTACCAGGTGATTGCCTTCCACGCCAACGGGCAGCAGAGCGTGTTCCGCGAACATAGCGCTTACTGGGAAGCTATCTGGACGAAGACCGGAATAACATTCACGTTAGAGCATTCGAATGCCAGATCCTGCTCTCCGGGGGCATACCGAGTTTGCTGAGGGTTGCTCTTGTTGGGCTGGGGGTGCTTGGCTAGTGTCCCGTCTGGTTAATTCGCTGACCTACTGAGCCACTGAGAGCCTTGAGAGCAAGGCGCGATGGCGAAGGTTTGGTGGTTCCAAATCGAGTCAGAGCAACGCAGCTATCAAGGCTCTCAGTGGCTCCCGAAGGGCGCGGCGCTGGGGCCCCTGACCGGTGTTGCCAGCACTTGATGTGGAACCAC
>NZ_JAWOIS010000044.1:0-11309 GCF_046484525.1 Marinobacter sp. | reverse complement strand
TCACGGACGAAGACAAGTTCCGCATATACCGTATCGGTGCCGAAGAGGGGCACGGGGCCTACCAGGTTAACCTGGCCGAGCACTACCTGGCAGGAAAAGGGGTTGAAAAAAACGTGGAAAAGGCAAAGGAGTGGCTCGAAAAAGCGGAACAGACGTGGCTTTCTTCCCGGCTGTCTGTCGAGCCTCTCTATACGCTTGCCAAAACTTACCTGGACGATGCCCGCTTGGAGCGAGAGGATCGCGGGGTGTAGTACATATACCAGGCGTGCCTGCAGGCACACCCGGAAGCCTGCTATCGCACTGGTCTTATCCTTGAGGAAGGCCGGCTGGCAGAGAAGAATGAAGAGCTTGCGGCCGAAGCGTTCAGGCTCGCCCGGGATGGCGGCAGCATAAGAGCGGTGCATAAGCACCTGAAAGAGCTGCTCAAAGGCGGTGAGCAAGAGCAGCGGGAAGCCTTCGGACTATGGAAGAAATACGCCCAGATGGGGGTGGATCGCGGCTCCGATCACGAGTTTTTCGTGGCTGCTTGGTACCAGGTCGGGACGATGTACCTGGATGGGACCGGAACCGAGCGCGATCTCGCCAATGCGAAAGAATGGCTGCGCAGAGCCAGCGAGGCTGGCCATCCTGAGGCAAAGCTTGCGCTTGGGGGAATCTGAAAGGCGGCTGTGGGCACGGGATAACAGCCCCCATAAAACAGGGAACCGGATGACAGGACGTCACCCCCATGAAACGCATCGCGATCTGCTTTGGTGGCACCTGGAACCGGCCGGAGGAGAACACCGTTATCGCGAAGAGCATCTCGCTCTGGATAAAAGTTGATCGTAATAGCGGCAGCGTGAGCCAACTCGTACTATTTTCAAGTGAGTGACCAGAAGCGCGATTGCAGTCTGGTCCCCATATACGCAGGGAGCTCACTACATATGAATAACTTACCCGATGTCGGAGAAAGAATTGGTGCCGGCGAGTCTGCCAGCATTGAAAATACCCATACCGCCAAGCTTTCAATCAGCCTGTTCTGTGGTGATGGTTGCCGGGTTGATATTGATCTGGGGCCCGGGCAGGTTCTGGAGTTTACCGCCGGCAATTCAGACGCGAAGGTTGTCCTGCACCATGGTGATCCTGCCAACCTTCTGATCATCAAGCCGGAATCTGCTTCCTGAAAAGTAGGATCCCGGCATAAATCATGAGTCGCTGATGCACTGCGGATGAGGCGACTCTTCCGCCTCGTTCAACCCCGGGCCTCCCGATAGGAGACCATTCGCTGCTTGTCTTCATCCCAAAGGGCGTACCGGAAGCAGTCTGCGATGTCGCCGGGTGCAAGGGTCGTTGTTAATGGTGATTGCAGTTCGGGAATGGCCGCCATGACTTCCGGAAGGCGGTAGAAAGGGATTCGTACATTGAGATGGTGAATATGGTGGAAACCGATATTCCCGGTAAACCACTGCATAACCCGATTCATCCGCATGAAACTTGAGGACTCCATGGCCCCGCGGAAATAGGTCCAGTCTTCTGACGACGCAATCTTCATGCGGCGGAAACTGTGCTGGGCGAAAAACAAATAGCACCCCATCGCCGAGGCAAGGGTCATGGGCAACAGGACGACAAAAAAGACCAGACTGAACCCACCCAGCATCCAAAGTACTGCAATCAACCCGAAATGACTGAGCAGTGCTATCAGGGAGTCGATGTGTTTGCCGGGGTGCTTCAGCAGGGGTATGAGCGTAATGTTTAACCCGAAAACAATGGGATAGCTCAAAAGCACCACCATGGGATTCCGCTGTGCGCGATAGGCGAAGCGCTGCCACCGCGTTGAGTCCCGCCACATGCGGGCGGTTATCAGCGGGAAAGCGCCTACACTGGCAGCCGAAATCTGGCCTACATGGCCGTGGTGATAATTGTGGCTGGCAAGCCAGGAGCGTGTTGGCGTCAGGGTCAGAGCACCGTAGGCGTGAAAAAGCCAGTAGGCACTCCGGGAGTCTTTGAGAATCGCACCGTGCAGGTAATCGTGAAAGGTGATGAAGGCGCGTACCATCAGCAGAGCGCCCAATACTGAAAACACCACTCTGAGGGGCCACCACGGGATCACCCCGGCGGCCGTCAGTGCCGCAATCATCAATCCGAAGGTAGAGCCAACGTACCAACAGCTTGTTGCGGCTGACTTTTCAATATATGGCTTCGTGGCCGCGAGCAACTCCCGGCCAGTCCGGATACCTTCGCTGTGTGGCGGTATGCTGTTGTCCGATTCCTGGAGATTACCCTGATCCATGGCCGATCCCTCCTTGCAAATAAAATTAGTTCTTGTGGCGGGTAATTTCCAACAACATGGGTGGGGCTCCGGTGCACTGGAGCCCGAGCACTTTGATGCGCATCAGTCATGGACATTCAGTCAATATGAGCTCACATTGAAGATTGCGCCGGACCATTGATGGAAACGGCGCTGCCTTCAGGATGGATAGCCCAATGAGGCTTGCAAAGTCCGATGTCTCAAGGGCGTCTTGCTGACGGCATTCATTCGAACGCTTCCCTAAGGACGGAGGAAAATTAAATGAAAGTCAACGAAGTCATGGTTACCGAAGTAGCGAGATGTTCCCCACAAACCTCCTTGCAGGACATCGCAATGCTGATGTGGAACAACGACTGTGGTGCCATTCCACTGGTGGATGACGATGAGCATCCCGTGGGCATCATTACCGATCGGGACATCTCCATGGGCGCTGCGCTACAACAGAAACCCTTGTGGGAACTTCGCGGCGAGCAGATTTCCAACCATCGAGAACTCTATTGCTGCGAGCCAGAGGACAGCATTCAGAAAGCGCTCCAGTTGATGGAAGCACGGGAGGTGCGGCGTCTTCCCGTTGTGAATCAGTACAACCAGCTTTGCGGCATGGTCAGCCTGGGGGACATCGTCTCCTTCACGAGCACCAAAAGCGTAAAGAAAGCCGGAGATGCAAAGATTCCCTCGGCGGATACGATGGAGTTTTTACGGCACATCAGTGCGCATCACCCCAGCCACAAGGCTACTGCCACCCTGTAAAGGCCATTTTCGGACCGCAGTCGACCGCTTACTGAAGCGGCGACTGCCCCGTTCGAACGAAAGCGGAAAACCACCGTGAGCATCGCAACCTGGTTTGTATTGATTGGAAGCCTGTTGATCATGATAGGTTTGCGGTCATCCCTTCTTCGACGCTTCCATCTGACGCCGCCCCTGGTCTACCTGGCTGTCGGCGTTGCACTCGGGCCGTCAGTGCTTGGCGCCTTTCATTTCAATCCGCTGAAACAGGCACACCTGCTGGAAGTGCTGGCCGAAGTTGCGGTTCTGGTGTCGCTGTTTATTGCCGGCATGAAAATGCCGGTCCCGTTCGAATGGAGGGCATGGCGCGCGCCGATTCGACTTGCATTTCTCTCCATGACTATCAGTGTCGCCCTGACTGCCGCTTTTGGTTACTACGTGCTTACCCTGCCTCTGGGCGCAGCCATTCTCCTGGGCGGCATTCTGGCGCCCACCGATCCAGTGCTGGCAACGGAGGTCCAGGTTCGCCACGTGGGCGATCAGGACCCTTTGCGATTCACCCTGACCAGTGAAGCCGGCATGAATGATGGCAGCGCCTTCCCGTTTGTCATGCTGGGGCTGGCCATGATCGGCTCTCCGGCAAGTTCTGAACTGCTGGGTACCTGGGTGCTGAAGGACGTTTTGTGGTCAACGCTGTCGGCCCTGGTTGTTGGACTGGCCATGGGATGGTTGTTGGCACATGTTGTACAGAAGCAGCGCCTCCTGGAGAGCGAAGGCCCTTTGCTGGACGACTTTCTTGGTCTGGGATTGATCGGTGTGGTTTATGGCACCTGTCTGTTCCTTGAGGCCTGGGGGTTTATGGCAGTTTTTGTCTCGGCGATTTCTCTTCGGCAAACGGAACTCAAGCTCGCAGCCAAGGACGCCTCTGACCATGACGGTAACATGTTATCGGTATCTTCGGATCACACCTGTACGCAGAGGCGACAGCTCAGCCCGCAGGTGTCGGAGGGCTCTCTGCTTTTCAAGGAACCCCTGGAGCGAATGGCGGAGCTGGTACTCGTTTTGTTGTTGGGTGGGATGCTCTTTCTTGACTCCTGGAGCTTCAGATCCATCGGCCTGGCGGTGTTTCTGTTTGTAGTGATTCGGCCTGTCAGCGTTTTTCTGAGCCTGCTTGGTTCTGGAATCCCCTTCAGGCTTCAGTTGCTGGTCGGTTGGTTTGGCGTACGCGGGATCGGCTCAATCTATTATCTGATGTTCGCGATCGTATTTGGCCTGCCGGAAGACCTCGCCGTAGAGTTCATCCACATTACGCTGGTTGTCATCGTACTCTCGATCATCATCCACGGGCTGACTGCAAGGCCGGTGATCGTGAAATGGTGGCCGTAGAATTCAAGCAAGAATGCGGGCGGTGATTCAGATCCAACAATGACTTTCGCCACTACCGGTGCTATGAGTTCTGTTGTTGGAATATACCTTTTCGCCAAGGATTCGCACTGGAGGCAACATGGATATCATTAGCTTAGTAATATTTTTGGCCATTGGCGCACTTGTCGGCTGGCTTGCCGGCAACATTGTGAAGGGCAGAGGCTTTGGCATCCTGGGCAATATTGTTGTTGGAATTGTCGGCGCAGTATTGGGTGGCTTTTTATTCGGTTTGCTCGGCATAACAACAGGCGGGTTGCTGGGCTCAATAATCATGGCCACCATTGGCGCTGTCATTTTGTTATATCTGATAAGTCTGGTTAAGAAGGGCTAAAAAGGGTCTGATTAACATATAGCGGCATTCGGCCCACGCCTGTTATCTGGGTCTTATTCAAGGTGTCCACAAAGGAGCATAATCATGATTCGACTACCAATCTCGCTGGTGCTGATGCTCCTTGTATCATTGCCGGCTTCTGCAACCTCCGACTCTGTCACACCGCGTGAAGGCTGGCGTGTCATTCAGACAGAAAAAACCTATCCGCAGTTACTCAGTTCTTTGCGCCAGGCCGTCAGTGAACACGGTATGGGGGTGGTAACGGATGTCGGCCCCACCGAAACTGCGGCCCAGCGCGGTGAAGACATTCCCGGCAACCGGGTGCTTGGTGTGTTCCGGAATGATTTTGCTGTCCGCGCCGTTCGCGCCAGCGTACCGGCAATGATCGAGGCACCCATCCGTTTTTATGTCACTGAGGAGAAGGATGGCACGGCAACACTCTCATGGAAATCGCCAAGTCATGTGTTTGCTCCCTATTTTGAGAGCGGTGGCGCTGATCTCAAAGCAGTTGCAGAGGAACTGGACAGCATTTTCGAGGCGATAGGCGCAACCGCCACCGAGAGGTGACCGGTGCTGAATCGGACGGTGTTGGACCCGAACCAAGGAACCGATCAGGAGCAGGTCCGGTTTGCCCGCGCCAACTCGGGTGAAGAAGGAAAATCGATGAAAGGTACAGGTGCCTTAATATGAAAACCATTGGTCTGCTCGGCGGAATGAGCTGGGAATCGAGCCAGACTTACTATCGGCTGCTCAATGAGGGCGTGAAAGCACGCCTGGGCGGGCTGCATTCTGCAAAGCTGATTCTCTACAGCGTAGATTTTGCCGAGATCGAAGCGCTCCAGCACCAGGGCAACTGGGCAGAGACTGCAAACATTCTGTCCGGGGCCGCTCGCACGCTTGAAGAGGCCGGTGCGGATTTTCTGGTGATTGGCACCAACACCATGCACAAGGTGGCACCGGAGATTGAAAAGGCCATTGGGATTCCCCTGCTTCATATTGCCGATGCAACGGCCACGGCCCTGAAGCGGGATGGTGTTTCCAGTGTGGGACTGCTGGGTACGCGATTTACAATGGAGCAGGACTTTTACCGGGTGCGTCTGGAACAATCCGGGATACGAGTCATCGTTCCGAACGAGTCTGAGCGGGAATTGATTCACCGGGTCATCTATGAGGAGCTGTGCCAGGGTACAATCAACCAGGCGTCAAAGCAGGCTTACCTGGAGATCGTCGCTTCCCTGGCAGAACGGGGCGCGGAGGCGGTCATCCTCGGCTGCACCGAGATCGGGCTGCTGATCCAGCAAGCAGACACGCCGGTTGCCCTCTATGACACCACGGAAATCCACGCCGCTCAGGCCGTTGAGAAGGCGCTTGATACTTGATTGAGGTTTACCCATGCACCTTCCCTTCTGGCTGACCACCGCCTTGCTGTTCCCGGTCTTGCTGTACCAGGGCAAGCGTGCCCGGCGGGAAACGCCACGGCTCCCGGAAGCCCAGGGCTCCCCCGGCGGCCAGTACGGCGAGGGGGCGCCGGCGTTTCGGGTCCTGGTTATCGGCGAATCCACGGCGGCAGGCGTCGGTGTATCTACCCATGATCAGGGCCTCGCAAGCCAGCTGGCGTTGCAGCTGCACGAACGCTCCGGACAGACCATCGCCTGGCACACCTTCGGAGTGAACGGCATCCGTTTGGGCGAGCTCAATAACAAGCTGAAAGATGCTGATCTGCCGGAAGCCGATGTGGTTTTACTCAGCATGGGCGTTAACGACACCACCGGATTCACCCCGAGGTTCCGGTTCCGCCAGCAGCTGATGGCCCTTCGCGACCTGCTCGCTCTGCAGTACCCGGCACCAGTATACCTGCTGAGCGTACCTCCGATGCACCTGTTCACGGCACTGCCCTCGCCGCTCAGGCATATCATGGGTTGGCGGGCGAGGCAGTTGGACCGCCTGTATCAGGAACTGGCGAACCAGGCTCCGGAGGAATTCCGCTATCTGACCTACCCGACTATCACCGACAACTCGCTGCTGGCCAGCGACGGCTATCATCCGAGTGAAAAGGGCTACCGGGCTATAGCCGGGGCGCTGGCGACCGGAGGCTGGCTCCCCGATCAGGCCCGCTCCGAGGACAAGGTCGCCTGACTCCCGCATCCGGCTGGATAAGGTCCCGGAATAATGGCTTTAACTTACCCCCGATGCTGCCCCAGGCAGCACCGGTTCTCGCCAGAGCTGTAGCATCCGTCGACGTATTTTACACTTCGTCCGCCAAGCACAATCGCCCATCGCTGCCGATGTCTGTTTTCAATGAACATCTTGGCCCGTGGCGTTCATCTTGCTTCCAAACACCTTTTGGCAGGTGTGTCGGCGGCTGACAGGGGGTTTGGTCATGACCTGGGTAGCGAAGGGAGTTTGCATCCCGGCTCTGGCAATAATAATAAGCGGGTGCGACGGAATATCATCCAATGATCCGAGTGGGCGCGAAGTCGTCGCGGACCAACTGGTGGTTTTGTCCGGGCGAGCGGCCGTGGGCGCGCCGATTGCTAATGCCCCGGTCGATGCCCGATGCGAAGGCGGGAAACGTTTCATTGAAGAGGTTCAGACCAATGCCTCGGGCGGTTTTACAGGGCAAGTGGATTCGACCGCTCTACCCTGTGCCTTGAGGGTGAGTGCTGGTGCGGAGTATGACGTGTTGCACAGTTATACCGGCTCAGCGGGGACCGTCAACGTAACCCCATTCACAGATCTGATCATTGCCCTTGCAACTTCGAGGACACCGGAAATCTGGTTCCAGCAGGACGACTACGCCTCAGTGACCAACAACCTGGATCAAGCCAAAAACGAGTTTCTTCAAGCCCTTACACAGGCAGGCTACAGTGTCCCGGCTAATTTCGATCCTTTCCACTCGACTTTCCAGGTAAACGACACGATCGACAAGTTGCTCGATGTCTTTTTTGAGGCTGTCAGAAATTTACCGAATGTTGCGAGTTACGGGGAGTTCGTTGACCTGATCTCCAATGGCAACCTCACCGCAATCCCGTCGGCTCCCCAACCTCCAGGCACCGATGACGGCGGCAGCGGTGACGGCAGCGGTGATGGCAACGGTGACGGCAACGGTGACGGCAGCGGTGACGGCAGCGGTGATGGCAGCGGTGACGGCAGCGGTGATGGCAGCGGTGATGGCAGCGGTGATGGCAGCGGTGATGGCAGCGGTGATGGCAGCGGTGATGGCAGCGGTGACGATGGTAGTAATGATGGCAGTGACGACGGCAGTGACGACGGCAGTGACGACGGCAGTGACGACGGAAGCGGCGATGGCATTGGTAATGGTAATGGTAATGGTAATGGTCGTGGTAACGGCAGTAACAAGGGCAGTGACGATGACGCGGGTGATGACAGCGGAGGCGGTGGTTCCACTGATCAGGCCTGCTACACTCCGCAAGTAAGGCCACCGGGTACCGTCATCGAGTTCCAGCAGCAGCTTTACAACACCGTTTCTGGGGATCCCCTGGTAGTTCAGCAATTCAGACAGGAAATTCTGGGCCCAACAGAGTTTCGCGGAGAAGAGACTCAAGCAATTTTTGTTGAGGAGCTGACATCCGGTGAAGTTGATTCCTCGTCTACAACGTATATTTCCGTAGATAGCTCTGTCATGCTCGAGCGCACCCACGGCACAACAGAAGTCGACGCAACGGGAGCAGACTACACGAGCTGGTTTGAGCCGACTTTCAATTACCCCTACGGCCTTTCGGTTGGCGAGACCTACTCTCAAACCGTGTCGAACTACTTCTCCAACGACGAACGTGAAGTCGAACTACAGCAACAGATCGATTCATCTATTCAATTCCTGGGAAAAGAAACAATAATCATGCCCGCAGGTACTTTTGAGGCCTGCAAGTTCTACGAAACGATGCATGACTCAATCCAGGCTGTAACCTGGGAGTCAGTGACCTGGTTCAGGCGAGGAGACGGAATATTCCTCCGCTCCGCCGAAGTGACGGAGAGCGGCGCAATCATCGACTCCGAGTTGGTGAGCCTCTCGATCGACGGCGTTCAAAAAATACCCTGAGCACGACCAAAGTTCTTCACAGCTATAGTGAGCCGGCCTCTTCGCATTATTGGAGGAGCCGGCTTTCTCGAATACATAGACACCCTCATACAACTTTTTATAATAATGTTACTTCATCTTGAACTCGGTCACGAACACCGCATAATCAGGTGAGTTTCCTTAACCAAACACGGCAACGCCATGAGCAAAGACTACTTCGCCCAAAAGGCAGACACCTACGAGCAGAATCGCGACCGCGTCGATAACGTCACCAACATCGCCAACACCATCCTGGAGAAGGCGCATATCGAGCCCTCCATGCACCTGATGGATTTTGGATCCGGAACCGGGCTGTTGCTGGAGCGGATTGCCCCTCACGTGAAAAAAATCACGGCAGTGGATATTTCCCCTTCCATGAACCGCCAGCTCTCCGAAAAGCGGGCTTCACTGAACTGCGAACTGGAGATCAAGGAGATTGATCTGGAAAAGCAGTCAATCGATGAGCGCTTCGATGGCATCATTTCCTCCATGACCATGCATCACGTCAGGAATATTGATGCCATGTTCCGGCGCTTCCGGGAGCTGCTGAAGCCGGGTGGTTTTATCGCCATTTCGGATCTGGACAAGGAAGATGGCACCTTCCATAGTGAAGACACCGGCGTATTCCATTTCGGTTTTGAGCGGGACGACATTGCCCGTGCTGCTGAAAAGGCAGGCTTCTCCGGAGTTGAGGTAGTATCCGCCAGCGCCATCGAAAAAGAAGATCGGAGCTATCCGGTGTTCTTGCTGACTGCGAGCACCAATTCAGATGAAAACAGCCACCAGTAAAAGCAAGCCCATCTTCTGGCGAGACGCCCGCCTGCCCCATGTGGAGCTGCGCAAGGTCGCCGACGGTCGCGAGGTTTGCTATGCCCCGCACACTCACACCCAGTGGTCGATTGGCGCCATAACCGGGGGCGAGAGTACGTTTCAGTACCGGGATGATCATTACCGTGTCCAGGCCGGGGATCTTGTGCTGATGAACCCCGGTTGGGTCCATACCTGCAATCCCATCGACAATCAGCCCTGGGCGTATCTGATGTTATATGTGGATACGACGTGGCTGACAGACCTGCGGTTCCGGGCGGGACTGCTGCCGGAACCGCAGTGGCAGGACATCTCCACGGCCATGATATCTGATCCCGCATGGTTTGAACGCTACTACCAGTTGGCCAAATGCCTGCTGGAACCGGCGCATGATTTGCTTGAGAAGCAATCGAAGCTTGTGGAATTTCTGTCAGACCTGATGCATGAACTGGCGAGCCAACCCGTAACAACAGCACCAAAGACTCCAGAGATTCTCGCTGACCTGGCCCGCTATCTGGACGACCACGCAGCAGATGATGTCTCGCTGGACACCCTTTGCGAACTGTTCGGGTTCAGCCCAGGCCATCTCATCCGGGCCTTCAAACAACATTTCGGACTCACGCCCCACGCCTATCTGGTGAACCGTCGCGTGCAACTGGGGCGCCATGAGCTCAAGAACGGTTCCGCCATTGCCGAGGCAGCCCTGAACGCGGGCTTCGCCGACCAACCGCATTTCCAGCGTGCCTTTAAACGGCTGATGGCAGCAACGCCAAACCAGTACCGGCGCGCTTCAGCCGATCACAAGGTACAGGCAGCTCGCCGCGAGCAGTAAAGCCAGCACCCGGTTTACAGTTGCCAACACCACGGGCCGCTGAACCTGTTGCCGGAGAAAGGCTCCCGCATAGACCCAGCACGCCAGGGAGAGCCAGCAAATCGGCAGGTACACCGAGGCGAACAACAGCACTTGGGGCCAGTCATTAGCGCTGGTATAGGCGCCGATGCCGGAAGCCGAGGCCAACCAGGCCTTGGGATTGAGCCACTGCATCAGCGCCCCCGTCCCGAAGCCGGGCGCCTTTTCTGCCGCATTCTCGGGCAAGTGGCCGCTATCGAGGGCCAGTTTGACACTCAGATAGAGCAGAAATGCCACACCCGCCCACCTCAGAAATGCCCCAAAGGCCGGCACCAGGGTCAGGAGGGAATAAAGTCCCAGCCCAACGGAGATGAACAGTGCGATAAAACCGAGGGTGGCACCGCTTACGAAGATCAGCCCCCGCGAAACGGGGTAACGGGTTCCGCTGCTGAGGCATACCAGGTTAACTGGCCCCGGTGATATGGATGCAGCCAGGGCAAAGGCGGACATGGGCAGAATCAGTGAAAGGCTCATTGGAAAGGGTCTCCGTTCAGGTTATCGACGAAGTCTGCCCTGAACGGCATTCCTGGTATTGAACAAAATTGAGGCCATGCGCTAGTGTCCCGTCTGGTTAATTCGCTGACCTACTGCGTGGCGCTGGGGACCCTGGCCAAGGCGCCAGTGCGCAGGTGTGGTGGTTCCACATCAAGTGCTGGCAACACCGGTCAGGGGCCCCAGCGCCGCGCCCTTCGGGAGCCACTGAGAGCCTTGATAGCTGCGTTGCGCTGACTCGATTTGGAACCAC
>NZ_JAWOIS010000036.1:0-119302 GCF_046484525.1 Marinobacter sp. | reverse complement strand
TGGTTCCACATCAAGTGCTGGCAACACCGGTCAGGGGCCCCAGCGCCGCGCCCTTCGGGAGCCACTGAGAGCCTTGATAGCTGCGTTGCGCTGACTCGATTTGGAACCACCAAACCTTCGCCATCGCGCCTTGCTCTCAAGGCTCTCAGTGGCTCAGTAGGTCAGCGAATTAACCAGACGGGACACTAGTGCTCCCGAGGCAATACCGGAGGGCCCCAGTAGTAACCCTGCCCATGCAGGCCGGGGAACTGCTGGAGCCAGATGGCGATAGCTTCGTCCTCGACCCCCTCCACGACCACATCCAGATCCAGGCTCTCGCCCAGCTCCAGGGCCACCCGGAGAATCCGCTGACGCTTGGGATAGCACATGATGTTTTTCAGGAAACTCCGGTCGATTTTCAGTTCATCCAGGTCGAAGGTGGCCAGAGTCCCGAGCGACGAATGTCCGGTGCCAAAATCGTCGAGAGCAATCCGGAAACCCATACCACTGAGCAGGCTGATGGTTTTCCGGGCAATGGCGGGGTCACTCATCATGGCGGTTTCGGTAATCTCCAGAATGATGTTCTCCGGTGACAGACCATGGCGTCGGGTGATACGGGCGGCAACCCTGTGAAAGCCGGGCTGGGCAAGATCCTTGGCCGAAATGTTGACCGAGACGGAGATATCCTGGCCGAACTGGTCGCACAGGGCGGCAAAGTCCTGGCAGGCGCGGTCCAGCACCCACAGGGTCACCGTATGGATGATGCCTACCTCCTCCGCGAGGGGGATCCACTGGTCTGGCGGCACCCTGCCAAACTCGCCGTGATGCCAACGGATCAGTCCTTCCAGGGAGTCTATTCGGCCATCCCGGATGTTGACCTTGGGTTGGTACTCCAGCCACATTTCACCGGCTTTCAGAGCCTCCTCAACATCCAGTATCAGCATCTGCTGGCGATACAGGCGGCGGGCGATCGAGGGGTCGTACACCGACAACGGCCGGGAGTCGTCAAGCGAGGCGAATCCGGCGGATGACAGGATGGTGGTCGCATCCCTGCCGTGCTCGGGGGCATGCGCCAGGCCAAGCTTGGGAGCCCAGGAAAAGGAGAACCGGCCTTCCCGGAAGTTCTCGCCAAACCATCTGGTGATGGCACCCAGCGCCGGATCCTCCTGCCCTGCGTCCGGGTCCCGATAAAAGGCAAAGGCATGGTTGCTGGTATCGAGCGTGGCCAGCCCCTGGCCGTCAATGGTAATCAGGCGGCCGTCCAGACATCGTTTGAGGACACTGTTCAATTGTCTGAGGTATTGCTTCAGCAGGTCTTCCGCAGTGTGGTAGCCAAGGGCCTGTTCCAGCTCATTGAACCTGGCCAGCCGGACGATGCACAGGGTATAGGGTGACTGGCTGCTGTTAATGGTCTCCAGTGCCTCTTCCAGGACCGGCCGATTCGGTTTGCCGGTGACCCGGTGGGTTCTCATCAGTTGGTCGTATTCCTGTTCGATCCTGGTTCTTAGCTGCCGTTCCTGACGAACACGAATATCGGATCCCATACGGCGCTTGCGTTCCTGCACCAGCAACCGGCCAACGCCGCTGGTCAGGATCAGTGAGCCCAGGGCAGCCCCCAGGAAGAAAGCTGAGTCGGTCACGGTGTTGACCGGTAGCCAGCCGATAGTGCGCAGGGATGTTATTGTCGCACCCAAAAGGATGATCAGAATGGACATGGCAAAGTAGCGGCCATAGGCATGGTGCCGGTGCCAGAATGCCAGAGCGCAGATAAAGGCGCCGCCCAGAACGCTGGTCACCAGGAAGCTATCCTGGCCCATCAGTTTGATGGCAAAGGGGGCTGCCAGAAGATGCAGGCTGCCCAGCAGACTGAACGCGTGTAAAAGCCTGGTCGAGGATCTGCCAATGGACAGGAAGTGAGGTGTGAACTCACACAGGGCAATCAGGCAAAGGGGGAGGGTGATCCCCAAAAGCGCATTTAATTCAGGATGATAGGGCCATATCAGCCAGAATCCAAGCCCGTCCATCACCAGCTGGCTATGAATGACGGCTACCATGAGTACGCTGAGCCAGGCCAGGCCGGGACGCCGGAGCCTGACCACAATGCTGAGATTCAGTAACAGCGCGAAAACCAGCAGGCCCGTAATGAATGCTTTCAAGACCAGGTTAGCAGCACCCTGGCTGCCCGATTCGTCCGCAGTGGCCAACGAAACGGGCAGGAGCACGGGCCCGTTATTTTGTACCTCCATCAGCACAGTGGTTCGACCGGGCTGCAGGGTAATGGGCCAGATCCACTGGGGCAGGGCAACATAACGGCGATTGAACGGGTAGCGATCGCCCAGGATCGCGAGATGCTCGGTGCGTCCGTCCGGATGGACAAGTGCAGGCGCCAGGTGGTCGAGGTAAGGGGCGGGGACGATCAGCTTCCGTTGAGCTGACGTATCGGAGCTGTTTTCCAGTTGAAGACGGTAAGTGACAGGTTGGTAGGGGTAACCCACACCGGACTTTTCAGGATCGACCCGGATCCAGCCTTCTGGCTCGGTCCAGGAGCGGCTGGCCAGGATCGTCGCCAATGACTGGATCCGGTAGGCCCACTGGGGAGAAATGGAAACCAGGGTATCTCCGGACGTTTTCTGGATACCCGATAATTCATGAACGCCACTGCCAGTTCCAAGCCAGAGGCTGGCTGTCAGCCCGTAGATGACGCTGGCCACCAGCATCATCAGGGGCAACCATCGTTTCGGCCAGGTCGCTGGGTATCGCAGAGCGGCGCTGGGGGCTTGCGGGTTTGCATGACTTTGGACTTGCGAATCCATTCGGGGCTTCCTGGATGCCGAAAATGCGGATTGTTACAGTTTGGATACGTTTGGAAATAGTTTGTAACAACATGAATTAAATGAAATTTTACAGATTTTTAAGTTGTTTTGCATTTGCTCGCCAGTGGGCTTCAGGGAAAATGTGACATGTCAGACATTCGTCTCCGCTGATATAGTGAGGCGCTATCACCGAGGCTCGATACAGGGGGAACAGTGACAGTCATGATCGGGAAATTGAAAAGCGGGGCGTTGCTGCTTCTGATGATGGTCCTGGTGCCCACGGCGCAGGCCGGCACGGGGCCGAATCTGGCTTCGGTGAATGCCGCAGCGGCCCACGTGGGTAACAATAACCTGGTTTTTGGCAAAAACGCCGACCGGCAGGTTCCCATCGCGTCCGTGACCAAACTGATGACCGCCCTGGTGGTGCTGGAATCCGGCGAGCCCCTTGATGAGTGGCTCACCTTCCACGAACGCCATACCCCTGCCGCTAACAATGCGTACACCCGGATTCGCATTGATTCCACGTTACCCCGCTCAGAAGTTATCCGGATTGCCCTGATGTCCTCGGAGAACTTCGCCGCCTATACCCTGGCCAGTAATCATCCCGGCGGTTACGACGTTTTTGTGGAAGCGATGAATGAAAAAGCCCGGGCTCTGGGTATGTCCGGAACCCGATTCGTGGATCCCACCGGTTTGTCGGCGCTCAATGTGTCCACAGCCTCGGACCTGGTTCGCCTGGTCAATGCCGCTCTGAAATATCCCGAGATCGGGCAGTCTTCCACCACCGGTTATTACCGTGCGCACTTCCGGAACCCCAGGTACAGCCTTTCTTTCGGCAACACCAACCCGCTGGTGCATCGGGACAGCTGGGGGGTTGAACTGAGCAAGACCGGTTATCTGTCCGAGGCGGGGCGTTGTCTGGTCATGGTATCTGATATGAATGGCGAGAAGATCGTGACAGTCCTGCTGGATTCCCTGGGAACCCGTTCGCCGTTGGGGGATTCCGGGCGCATCAAACGGTGGCTGGATACCGGAGAGCCCGGTAGCGTCGCAAAGGCGGCCCGCCGCTACGAGCAGGAAAAGAATGCTTCCTACGCGGTTGCCGACAACGGCCCCTCCATAGTGAACTGACAGGGACAGACCCAACCCATGATCGAGATTTTTACCACCGGCGGCACCATCGACAAGGTGTATTTCGACGCCAGCAGTCAGTTCGAGATCGGCGACTCGCTGTTGCCTGAACTGTTGTCGGAATCCAACATCCACGACGGCTATCGTATCCATGAGGTGTTGCGCAAAGACAGCCTGGATATGACCGAGGACGACCGGGACAGGGTATTCAATGCGGTGGCCGGTTGTGAGGGACAGAAGATCCTGATTACCCATGGTACGGATACCATGGCCGAAACGGCGGAACGACTGATGTCCCTGGCCGATCGGACCATCGTCCTGTTCGGGGCCATGCAGCCGGCGCGAATGCGCCGTTCCGATGCCGCGTTCAACCTGGGTTTTGCCTGGTCGGCGGTTCAGCTGCTGCCGCCGGGCGTCTACATCGCCATGAACGGCGAGGTCTTCGAGGCCGGTGCGGTGCGCAAGAATCGTGAAGCCAAACGGTTCGAGCGGACCTGATCAGTCCGTGCCGATGCTCGCGATTTCCTGCTCGGTGAGGGGGCGATACTCTCCGGGCGATAGCGCAGGATCGAGAACAATGACCCCCACGCGTATCCGGTGCAGTGCCTCCACATGATTCCCCACCGCGGCCAGCATACGCTTGACCTGATGATAGCGCCCCTCGGAAATGGTCAGCTCAATCACCCTGTCATCCACGCGCCGGACCGTCGCCGGCCGGGTTTCTCTCTCTTCATTACGCAACACCACGCCTGTGACCAATGCCTGTTCCGCCGTGTCCGTCAGTGGTTCCCCGAGAGTGACCCGGTAGGTCTTCGGGCAATCAGTCCGGGGTGAGGTGACGCGGTGGGACCACTGGCCGTCGGTGGTTAGCAACAACAGGCCGGTGGTGTCCAGGTCCAGCCGTCCAGCGATGTGCAGGTCCCGGGTCAGCCCGGCTGGCAGAAGGTCCAGCGCGGTCGGATGCTCGCTGTCGGTGGTGGCGCTGATCACGCCCTCCGGCTTGTTCATCATCAGATAACGTTCGCCAGGAAGGGCCAGGAGTTCACCATCCAGGGTGATGCAGGCGTCATCGGGAATTTTCCGGTTGGCGGTCTTACAGACCGCGCCATCGATGGTAACAGTGCCCGTGCCAATCGCCCGCTTTGCTTCCTTGCGGGACAGTTCGGTGCAATTGGCGATGAACTGGTCCAGGCGCAGATTCATCAGCAACTCTGTCCCGGTGCTGGTGAGCTTAGGGTGGCAAGGCAAAGCACCTTGCTCTTGCCGGTCACCCGGGCCCACAGCTGGCTCATCGCTTGGTCATTGACCGTGGGTCTTGGTAGACGGCTGCTGGTGAGCGGCAAGAGCTGCCCCGCGTTCTCTCGGGCGATCACGAAGGTGAAGGGGTGTGCACCGGGCAGGCCAAGGCGGATGTCCGTGGCGGTAATCCGGTCACCGTCGGTGGCATAGTCCAGAAAGCCGCCGGTGAACCATTCGAGGCGGCGTACTTCCGGCAGATCGGCCACGGCTTGCGCCAGCTGCGGGTCGCGGGGAAAGGTTTCCAGGGTCAGGGGCTGGTCACCGTCGAGGAAGCCGGTGACGATTTCCACGCGCTGTTCGTCGTTCATGGCGGTGGCCCGCCACAACACTGTGGTGAAGGGCATGGGCTGGACCATAAGCCGGGTGTTCTCCATGCCCGCGTGCGCCAGTGCGGGCGCGACCCGGTTGGTGATGATCTGCTGCGCGACCAGGGTCCAGCCCAGATAAACGGTGGAGAGAGTCAGGCCAACGGTAATGGCCCGCGGGGCCGGCGGTCGGACCAGGAACAGGATGCAGCCCGCCAGCAGTGGCAGGGTGTAGGCCGGGTCGATAATGAATATGCTGTTGATGGCAACCGGCCCGCCAAACGGCCAGAACAGTTGGGTGCCGTAGGTGGTAAAGGTGTCCAGTATCGGGTGGGTCAACAGGATCAGACCGGTCAGCAGCAGCCATCGCCGGAAGTCCAGCCGGGGTTTCCAGTGCCAGAGCAGCCCGGCGAGCAACAAGGCCACGGGCGCCAGGACAAAGAGCGAGTGGCTGAAACCACGATGCTGGGTGAAATTGGCCACCGCGGAACCATAGTCGATGACCACATCCAGATCGGGCAGTGTGCCGAGTGCGCCACCGATCAGGAGCGCTGACCGCCCCAGAGTTTTACCCGCTACCGCGCCAGCCAGGGAAGCTCCGAGGGCAACCTGAGTGATGGAATCCATGACGTTGTTTCGACCTCTGCCTTATGTGTCGAATCAGTTACCGGCAGATACGTTCAGTCTGGCCAGAACGGCTTGCCCGGGATAGCCATCGGCAACCATGCCGGAGGCTGCCTGGAACTTACGAATGGCCGATCGTGTGGCCGGACCGAGCACGCCGTCCGGTTTGCCGGTGTCATAACCCCGGTCGGTCAGGGCCTCCTGCAGTTCCATGATACTGTCCCGGGAAAGCGCTGGTGCATCCTCCGGTGGTGGATTCTGCAGCTGGCCGGCACCCGCCACCCGATCCGCCAGGTGGCCAACTGCGATGGCATAGAACTCGGAACGGTTCCAGCCCATGATCACCCGGAAGTTATCGTAGACCAGAAATGCCGGTCCCTGGTGCCCGGCGGGCACCAGGAGTTTGGCCTTGATGTCTGCGCGGGACAGGGCATTGCCAAAGGCATCGGTGATGCCCATCTCGCGCCATTCGCTCAATACCAGGCGCCGGCCATCGGCCAGGCTGTAATCGAAGTTGTCGGGTAGCAACACCTCGCGCCCCCAGCGGTAGTCCCCGTCCCATCCCATGGACTGCAGGAATTTTCCGGCAGACATCATGGCATCGGGCAGGCTGTTCCAGAGATCCCGGCGACCATCGCCATCGGCGTCCACCGCATGCTGGAGAAACACCGTCGGCATGAACTGGACGTGTCCCATGGCTCCGGCCCAGGACCCCTCCATCTGGTCGGCGGGTATCGCGCCCTCATCGATGATGCGCAGGGCGGCGATCAGCTGCTGGGTGAAGAAGGTGCTCCGGCGGGCATCGCAGGCCAGCGTGGTCAGGGCGTTGGGCACGGACATCTTGCCGAAATAGCTGCCGAAGTTGGTCTCCAGGCCCCAGAACGCCACCAGGTACGGCGCCGGAACCCCGGTTTCATCCGTCACCCGCTGCAGCAGGTCCCGGTGCTCGGCGAGCATCTCCCGGCCCTTACTGACCCGGGCCTCATTGACCCGACGGTTCAGGTAGTCGGCGAAGGTGGTGGTGAATTCCGGCTGCCGGCGGTCCAGTTCGATCACCCGGTCCAGGTGTTCCACCTGTGCCATTACCTGGCTGGCGGTGGCCTGGCTGACGCCGGCCTCGATGGCCTGTTGCTCGAGCCGGGCCTTGCACTCGACAAAGGCCTGCTGATTGATTGGCTCAGCCTGCTCCTGGGCGATAGCGGTGCCCGTGGCGGAGCCCAGGAGGCTGGCAATGATCAGGGCCAGGGGCCCGCGGGATGTCCTTGAGAGAGTGAAGCGCACTCGATACCTCGAACCGGATAGTCTTGGGTGGAAGCGGTTGTTGTCATGGTAGCGTGTTTTCAGGTTGCGAAAATACCGCAATCACCAAGAGGGGATGACAATTGTTTAAGCTTCCGGTTCCCCGGGGGCCGTTTAATCGTTCCTGGCCGTTTCCGGTACCCGCTCGACCAGCCTTTCCCGCGGGAAGTGGCAGATGAACTCGCTGCCATCACCAATCCGGCTACGGATTTCCAGGTTGCCATCGTGGTTCAGCAGCACGTGCTTGACGATCGCCAGGCCCAGGCCAGTTCCGCCGGTATCCTTGTGCCGGCTGGGATCAGCACGGTAGAAGCGTTCTGTCAGGCGGGGGATATGTACGGGGTCGATGCCTATGCCGGTGTCCTTCACCGAGAGGTGCGCACCCTCCCGGTTGGTGGTCCAGGAAACGGTTATGTGGCCATGGGCCGGGGTGTATTTCACGGCGTTGAAGATCAGGTTCGAGAAGGCGCTGCGTAACTGGCTTTCGTCACCCCGCAGCAACCGGTGGTCAGTAATATTGACAGTAAACGCATGCTGCTTGTCGCCGCTGAGGGCCTTGGCGTCGTGACAGATCTGTTCGATCACGGCGTCGACGTCGGTCAGGGAATCGTCCACCGTCTGCTCGCCGGTCTCGATCCGGGACAGAAGAATCAGGTCGGTGATCAGGGCTTCCATGCGGGAGGACTGGGCCGCCATGGTGTTGATGGCACGCCGCCATTTCGGGGGTAGCTCGTCGGAATGGTCCACCAGGGTTTCCAGGTAACCGCTGATCACCGTCAGCGGGGTGCGCATCTCATGGGACACGTTGCCGACGAAGTCCCGACGCATCTGCTCCAGATGGTAGAGGCGGGTGACGTCCTTGGCGACGATCAGCCGGTCGTCATCGCCAAACAGGCTGATCTGGATCTGCAGATGGATGTGGGGCTTGGCCGGAGAGTTGATCTCCAGCGGTTCACGGTAGTCCCGGGAATCAAAATAGTTCTTGAACACCGGGTTACGGATCAAATTGTGGATGTACTGGCCCTGGTCGGTATTGCGTCGGAAACCCAGCAGGTGCTCGGCCGAGCCGTTCCACCATTCCATAGCGCCCCTGGAGTCGGTCATGATGACCCCGTCGCGCATGGCGTTTGTGGACTCCTGCACCCGGTTGATACGCGCCCGCAGCCGGTCCAGGGTGCGCAGGTGGTTCTGGTGCAGCTTGTTCAGGCCATCGAAAATATCGCCCCACATACCAATGCTCTGAGGGGCTTCATCGGTACTGCTGGGATTGCCCAGCCAATGATAGAGGCGGCGCGCCTGGACCAGGGTCCACCACAGGTAGACTACCAGCCCGAAGGTCAGGCCCCACAGTGGTCTGTCGAAAATGAAGCCCACCAGCGTGGTAATGGCGAGCCCGGCAATGATTACCCGCAGGTAGCGTGACCAGTTGTGATGCATCGAAAGCTGCCTTGTCTCAGTTCCGGCCTGATGCAGAATGGATGGCCGGCAGTGCTTATGCGGCTCTGGTGGAAAAACGGTAACCGGTTCCCCGAACAGTCTGGATCAGTTGGTCGTGCTTGTCCCCCAGGGCCTTGCGTAACCGCCGGATGTGGACATCCACGGTGCGCTCCTCGACGTAGACGTTGCCGCCCCAGACCTGGTCCAGAAGCTGGGAGCGAGTATAGACCCGTTCCTGGTGTGTCATGAAGAACTGGAGCAAACGGTATTCGGTCGGGCCCATGATCAGCTCGCCTTCCTCGGTGGTTACCCGGTGGCCGACCGGGTCCAGGGTCAGACCCTTCACCTCGATTGGAGTATCGACACCGGGCGGGGTGGCACGGCGCAATACCGCCTTGAGGCGGGCAACCAGCTCGCGGGGGCTGAAGGGTTTGGTGATGTAGTCATCGGCCCCCACTTCCAGGCCCTGGATCTTGTTGTCTTCCTCAACCTTGGCGGTGAGCATGATGATCGGGATGTCGGCGGTGGCTTCGTCTTTCTTCAGTCGCCGGGCCAGCTCGACGCCGCTGGTTCCCGGAAGCATCCAGTCGAGCAGGACCAGGTCCGGGTGTTTGTCGACAATCAGGGCATGGGCTTCCCGGGCATCCGCTGCCTCCATGTAGTCGTAATCTGCCATTTCGAGGGCCACGGCAATCATCTCCCGGATGGGGGCCTCGTCATCGACGATCAGGACAGTTTTTCCATTCATGGTTTGTAACCTGTGTCAGACCTTTATTTGTTGCTGCCTCATTACAACGTCGAAGTATGACAAGTATATGACAGCTTCAGCGGAACAACAGGTCGATCGCCAGCCCCGCAAAGACCGCAAAGCCGGCCCAGTTGTTGTTCAGGAAAGCCTTGAAGCAGCCCTCCCGTGCCCGATCCCGGGCCAGGTACTGATGATAGGCAAACAGGCCGGCCATGGCGGTAACTCCCAGATAGTAGGACACGCCCAGCTCCGCCCGGTGGCCGACCATCACCAGGATCAGGATGACCAGGGCCTGAAGCATGCCGATTATGGCCTTGTCGGCATCCCCGAACAGGATGGCGGTGGACTTGATGCCGACCTTGAGGTCATCGTCCCGGTCGACCATGGCGTAGAGGGTGTCGTAGGCCACGGTCCAGAGCACGTTGGCGGTAAACAGCAGCCAGGTCAGCTGGCTGAGTTCGTTGGCCTCCGCCGCCCAGGCCATGGGAATGGCCCAGGAAAAAGCGGCGCCCAGGAATAGCTGGGGCAGGTGAGTATAGCGTTTCATGAACGGATAGATGAACGCCAGGAGGACCCCGCCAAAGGACAGGTACAGGGTCAGGGTGTTGGTGAACAGGATGACCATCAGGAATGAGACCAGGCACAGGCCGGCGAACAGGGCAACCGCCTCCCAGGCCTGGATGCGTCCGGCGGTCAGCGGTCGGTCCCGGGTGCGCTTGACGTGCTTGTCCCAGTCCCGGTCGGCATAGTCGTTGATGGCACAGCCGGCGGCACGCATGAAGAAAACGCCGAGGGTAAAGACGATGACATTGCCGATGCCGGGGTTGCCGTCCCCGGCGAGCCAGAGTGCCCAGTAGGTGGGCCAGAGCAGCAGTAGTGAGCCGATGGGACGATCGATTCGCAGCAGCCTGGCGTAATCGGCCAGGCGGCTTTGGACGTGGTCGGGCATGGCGTTCGGGATCATTGTGCGCATCCGGTTGCAGCAAATGGAAAAATGGATAGATCTGCGGATTATAGCCAGCCGGCTCCGGCCGGTTAAAGGCCGGGCTCAGGAATACAGGACCGGCAGCAGGTATTCGCCCACCAGCAGGGCATGATTCCCGTCATGGAAGATCGAGCGGCGGGCCAGGCGGGGTTGTTTGCTGTCCTGTGAAGCACACAGGCCGGTTTCCAGCGGGCCGCGTTGCCAGCGGGGGCTGCTGAACAGGTAGGCACCGAGGGGCTTGTTACCCAGGTTACGCAGGATGCGGTTGCGCCCCTCCAGGCACTCAAGGGGGATGATGGTACGGGCCAACACCCAGGGGCGCCCGTCACCACATAGCCGGACCTCGCGGATCCACGCCTGCTCGCGCTCGGGAATGGCCAGCCGTTGCGCCTCTTCGAGGGTAGGGCGGCCGAAGCCTTCGCGCTGGATCTCGACGTGGAAGGACTGGCGGCATTCTTTCTGGAGCGCGCGGGTAAAGGAGCCCTCCAGTTGCAGCCAGTAACGGGCCGGACCACGAACCTCCGGGTTGCGAAGGCTCGCTGCGGCAAGGGAGCGGTACCAGCGGGTCAGAGGGATGCCCGGCTGGTGCTTAGAGTCCCTTGACGGCATAGATCCCGGGGGCATTACGCCAGTAGCCTTTGTAGTCCATGCCATAGCCGAACAGAAAGCGGTCTTCCACTTCCAGGCCGGTGAAGTCGGCCTTGAGGCCGGGGCGGGCCTTGCGATCGTGCTGCTTGTCCACCAGCACTGCGGTCAGGACCTCTGATGCGCCATGGGCCAGGCAGTAGTCTGCAATCGCGCACAGGGTGGTGCCTTCGTCGAGAATGTCATCGACGATCAGTACGGTACGGCCATTCATGTCGGCTTCGGGCTGGAGCTTCCATTCCAGGATGCCGCCGGTGGTTTCCTGACGGTATCGGGTGGCGTGGAGATACTCGGCCTGGACCGGGAAGGTAAGCCGGGTCAGCAGTTGGCCGGTGAGGATCAGGCCTCCGTTCATTACACAGAACACCAGCGGATTGCTGTGCTTGAGACGGGCGGTGATGTCGTCAGCCAGATTGCCGATGGCAGCCTGTACCTGCTGTTCGTCAACCAGGCAGTCGGCCTCGGCCATGACCTGGTTCATTTCGGCGACGGTATCGGTCATAACGGTCGGATCCTGTCTAAAACGGGCGATTATACCGGAGTGGCTGGTCAGAAGGGAGGGGCGGTTGTGGGAGCGAAGATCTGTATTTATGGCTATTGGCAGAAAACTCTCCGGGTGGCCGTCCGTAATGGCATTGGTGTCGGGGAAGGCGGCCGGTATGATGACCCGTAAAGCCATGGTGGCCTGCCATGACAACTGTTGGTGGCCGGGAACAGGCAAAACAACTTGCGCGTATGATTGTCGGACAATTACTATGCGCCCAGCGATTCATCCACAAGCGAATGTTCGGGGAGAGTATTGATGAAAAAGTGGCAGTGCGTGGTCTGTGGGCTGATCTATGACGAAGCCGAGGGCTGGCCGGAGGACGGTATCGAGCCGGGTACCAAGTGGGAAGATGTCCCCGAGGACTGGGTGTGTCCGGATTGCGGTGTGGGCAAGGAAGACTTCGAGATGATTGAGATCGGTTAACGGACGGGAGTACCGCTATGTCTGAACAGGCCCCCATCGTGATTGTCGGGACCGGTTTGTCCGGCTACTCCCTGGTCCGGGAGTTCCGGAAACAGGACAAGGAAACCCCGGTGGTGATGGTGACCGCTGATGACGGCGTCAGCTATTCCAAGCCCATGTTGTCCACCGGGTTTACCAAGGGCAAGGATGCCGATGGTCTGGCCCAGGCTTCCACCGACGCCATGGCGGAGCAGCTCAATGTGCAGCTTCGGACCTTCACCACAGTGACCGGTATCGATCCCGGAGCCCACGAACTGATTCTCGGGGATGAACGACTGAAATACAGCAAGCTGGTGCTGGCATGGGGGGCGGATGTGATTCGCCTGGCCATTGCCGGTGATGGCCAGGAGCACGTGTTCTCCATCAATGATCTGATGGACTATCGGGCCTTCCGCGAGGCGCTGGCGGATGGCCAGCGGGTGGCGATCATGGGCGCCGGTCTGATCGGTTGCGAATTCGCCAACGATCTGCGTAATGGCGACTACGAGGTGGACGTCATCGCGCCGTCGGAAGTGGTGATGCCGGGCCTGTTACCCGAACCGGCCGCCAACGCGGTTCAGCAGGAACTTGAGAACCTGGGCGTGCGATTTCACCTGGGGACCGTGGTCGATCGGATCGATCGTCACAACAGTGGCGTCAGGCTGACCCTGGCCAACGGTGAGAGTTTTGAGGCGGATGTTGTCCTTTCCGCTGTGGGTCTGCATCCCCGCACGGGTCTGGCCGAGAGCGCCGGCCTGGATGTCGGCAAGGGCATCCGGGTGAACCGTGCCCTGGAGACTTCCGCCCCGGACATCTATGCGCTGGGGGATTGCGCCGAGGTGGATGGTCATGTGCTGTTGTATGTGTTGCCGCTGATGGCGTGCGCGCGGGCACTGGCAAAAACCCTCACCGGCGAGCGTATAGAGGTGAGCTACGGAACAATGCCGGTAATGATCAAAACCCCGTGCTGTCCGACGGCCGTGTGCCCACCTCCGTCGGGGGCCGACGGCAAATGGGATGTCGAGATCGAAGGGACCAGCGTGCGTGCGCTGTTCCGGAGTGACGCAGGTGAGATGTTGGGCTTCGCGGTAACGGGTCGTTTCGCCGTTGAAAAGCAGGCCCTGGCGAAGGAAGTGCCTCCGATCCACGGTTGATCCGTTCATGGTCTGTAGCGTCATCGCCGTCGCAGACCATGCCTGCTTGTCATTGCGAAAAAAGTACACTTGGGGTAGAAAACCCCTTCGTGAGCTAATTAATCGACAGGAGCAGGCATGCTAGAAGTCACAAAGAAGCTGGTTGAGCTGCTGGACCTTTCGCCCATCGGCGACGATCACTTCCAGGGCGGCAGTGAAGACCTGGGGTTTCCCAACGTGTTCGGTGGCCAGGTTCTCGGCCAAGCGCTGATGGCGGCCAGCCGCACCGTTGAGAAACGTCTGTGCCACTCTCTCCATGCTTATTTCCTGCGGCCGGGCAACCACAGCATGCCGATCGACTACGAGGTACAGCGGGTTCGGGACGGTGGCAGTTTCTCCGTACGCCGGGTGATCGCCCGCCAGGACGGCAAGGAAATCCTGACCGGTTCCATGTCCTTCCAGGACGAGGAATCGGGCTTCGAGCACCAGTTTGATATGCCCGATGCGCCCGGGCCGGAAACCCTCCAGTCCGAGCAGGAGCTGGGTCGGATCCTGGCGCCTCAGGTGCCAGAGCGGTTCCGGGAAACCCTGACGCGCGATCGACCTATCGAGATTCGCCCGGTGAATCCCGTCAATCCGCTGCAGCCGGAGAAGCGTCCTCCCATCAAGCAGAGTTGGTTGCGGGCCCAGGGTCGGCTGCCCGAGGACCCGGTGCTGCATCGGTGCCTGTTGACCTATGCCTCCGATTTCCACTTCCTGGCCACGTCCATGCAGCCCCATGGCCTGACTTTCACCAGCAAGAATATGCAGGTAGCCAGCCTCGACCACGCTATCTGGTTCCACCGGGATTTCCGCATGGATGAGTGGCTGCTCTATGACAAGGACAGTCCCAGCACCTCGGGCGGCCGGGGCTTCAACCGGGGCAACTTCTATAACCGGGACGGAGTGCTGGTGGCATCCACCACCCAGGAAGCCCTGATCCGAAAACGTTCCTAACCCAGCTTGCGTGAGGGCTGGCGATCAGTGGTATTGAGCCAGTCCAGGAACTCATTCACCGGCA
Organism: Marinobacter sp.; assembly: GCF_046484525.1. Taxonomy (GTDB): domain Bacteria; phylum Pseudomonadota; class Gammaproteobacteria; order Pseudomonadales; family Oleiphilaceae; genus Marinobacter. The sequence continues at coordinate 104,856 of NZ_JAWOIS010000036.1, read as the reverse complement.
GCGGAGGTGTGACCAGGTACCCCTGGATCATGTCGCAGCCCATGCCTCTCAACAGATCCGCGGTCGCCTGATCCTCCACGCCTTCCGCCACGACCTGGTAGCCCAGGTTGTGGCACATGTCGATGGTGGTCTGGACAATCACCCGGTCCTCGGCCTCGCTGGGCAGTTCGGTGACCAGGGACCGGTCGATCTTGATTTCGCTGGCGGGCAGTTGCTTGATGTAAGACAGCGAGGAGTAGCCTGAGCCGAAGTCATCGATGGAGACCCGGATTCCGGCCGCGTTCAGGTCATTCAGGGCCTCCAGTGAGTTGGCCGGGTCCAGCATCATCGAGGTTTCGGTGACCTCGAAGGTGACCGCGCCCCGGTGGTCATCGTACTGATTCATCAGGCGCTGTACGTAGAGGGAAAAATCCGCCTCGCGCAGATTGTTGGGCGAGATGTTGGCGGACAGCTCAAGGTCCCAGCCCTGTTCCAGCAGTCGAGTGCGAAGGCAGAGGGACTCCTCCAGGACCCAACGGGTCAGCGGCTTGATCAGCCCGGTTTGTTCCGCCAGAAGGACGATCTCGTCCGGGCTTACTGTCTTCTGGCGCCCCGGCCACCGGATAAGCGCCTCCATTCCGACCACCTGGCCTGTGACCAGGGATTGCTTGGGTTGCAGGTAGAGCGCCAGCTGGTGGCCGTCCAGGGCCTTGCGCAGTTCCGAAACCAAAGTTAGCCGATCCGCGCTGTAGGCATCCCGGGAAGGCTTGTAGTAGGCCATGCCCCGGTCCCGGGCCCGCTCGGAACCTTCGGCGATGATGGCGCGGCGGATCAGGGTGTTGGCGTCACTACCATGGTCGGGGAAAATGGCCACACCCATGCGCGGGTCCAGGGGAACCTGCATGCCCAGGTAATCGATAGACTGCCGCAGGCTATCCAGGCCGAGAATCATGGATCTGGGGGAGGCTTCCGCCAGGGTGGCATCGACAATAAAGCCGAAGGACTGCTGGTCGAGGGAGGCCAGAAAGTAGTTGCGCTCGTCGGTCTGCTCGACCGGCCGAGCACCCGGTATGGCCTGGATTACGGAATTGTAGTGCCGGGCGGCCAGTTCCAGGATCCGGTCGGTGTTGCGGTGGCCCAAGGTTTTGGTGACCGAAGACAGGTTGTTCAGATGCACCACGGCGACCCCGTAGCGCTTTTCGGGATGCCGCATGATCAGGTCATTGAGCATCATCTCGAAGCTGCTGCGGTTCGGCAGGCCGGTCAGGGGGTGATGCAGAGCTTGATCCATCAGCCTCAGTTCCACGCTACGGCGGGCTTCGAGGGCGCGGAGCTCGGCTTCCCTGGCGAGCACCTTGTCCTGGCGTTCCTGGTAGATCCTGCTTGCCATGGCCAGGGCGAGCAGGACGGCCTGCAGGGCCGAGCCGATCTGCATGGCATAAACGCTCAGGAAGCTGTTGGGTAACAGACCGTACTTGTTGGCCGCAGTCACCGCGCTGCCCAGGGTCAGCGCACCCCATGCCAGGGTGTAGTAGATGGCCTGCCGGTTACCACGGAGCCACTGTTGCGGCCCGAGCAGTGTCAGCAGCAGACAGCTGGGCATGGTCAGGGCGACCACCAGCCGGATCGCGGTGTTGTAGTCGGTCAGGAAAGTGGCCAGCGCTGCGACAGCATTGAGGACAATGGCGAAAGTAACCACCTGTGCGGTGGCGGGGCTCTGGCTGCGGAGTCGGAGAAACGCATGGGCGAACCAGAGCGTGAAGACCATGGCAAAGGGAATTCCCAGCACCATGGACCGGTTCTGTATCTCGGGGTTGGCTGGCCACAGGAGTTGGTAGGCAATGCCATTCAGACTGCCGATGATCACCAGGTAACCCAGGGTGGAGAGCACGTACAGCAGGTAGATCTTTTCCCGCAGCGCGATGAAAATGAATAGGTTGAAGCAGATGACGGTGATGAGGATGCCGTAATAAACGGCGTGGGTCAGATCCTCGAAAAACGCGCTCTCAAAGAAATCCTTGTCGTGCCAGAGGTGCACCGGCACCTGAACGGCTCCGCTGGTGCTGATTTCCAGCAGGATCTGCTGGTTGGTTTCCGCTGCATGATCAAAACGGAACAGGAAGTTGCGATAGAGCACCGGGCGTTCGAAAAACGGCAGCCGGTCGCCGGCCGTGGCCTGACTTACTACCTCACCGTTCTCCAGCAGGAAGAAACGGATGTGGTCCAGATGAGCGTAACCGATTTCCAGCAGATTGATGTCGCTCTGTTCGGGAACCGGGAAACGCAGCCAGACGGTTTTGCGGATATAACCGAAGTTCGGGCTCGGATCTTCCAGTGACTGCCAGCCGTCCATTGCCAGCGCCTGCGTCGGGCTTGCCGGTAACTCCGGGTCAGTCAGCAGGAAGTCCATCGCCGGGCGTACACTGTCGCCTGCCGCAAAGGAGGAGGCTGCCATAACCGACAGGACCATCAGGGTGATCAGAAGCTGGAGCGGGCGGGTCAAGGTCACAGGTTGTCGCATTTCTTATCATTGTTTCCCGAGTATGCCCCGTCGTTTCCGGTGGCTCAAGCGCCGGATCGGCCTTCGGCGCGTTTGCAGAGTCTGCTCAGAGTTGCCTGATCCAGTCCCGGACCCAGGGTAGTGCTTCACTCTCCGGTTCCATGGTTTCCATGGCATCGATGCGCAGGGTGTCTCCCACTTTCCGAGCGGCGGTCTCGTACAGGGCTTCCTCCATCAGCTCGCCGGCTCCGCAAAAGGTGTCACCGTAGGAACTGTCCCCCAGCACGATGATGCCGAAGGGGCGCCCGGGTTGGTGCGGCAGTTGCTCCCTCAACTCGACATAGAAGTGCAGTAGATTCTCCGGGATCTCGCCCTGGCCCGTGGTCGAAGTGCAAACCAGCAAAGGCTCCTCGTTGGATGTGATGTCGGAGAGTTTCGGGTTCTCCAGCACGGTAACCTGATGCCCGTCCGTCTCAAGCTCCTTCCGGATATCCCGTGCAGTCATCAGGGCACCGCCGTAAATGCTCCCGACCAGAATACGTATCGCTGTCATTGAGAGTCCTGTGAAAGTTGGCATAGTTGGGCCGAGCGCCCGAGTCGCGCCTGATCATAGCGATCGATATGGCCAGCCTCAAGACGATGAATCGATGGGTCGGACTTCTCCCCGGCTGCGAACCCGGGGGGCAATCCGGTTGCGGCCTGCGTCCTTGGCGTTATAGAGGTTGAGATCGGCCTGTTTCAGCAGGTCGTCGATGGAGGCAGCCTTGGCGATGGAGCAGACCCCGGCGCTGATGGTTACCGGTAGGCAGTGGTTCCTGAAGCTGAATCGGGCTTCGGCGACCTCCGCCCGCAACCGTTCCGCCAGGGTGAGGGCCTGGAGTAGGGAGGTATCCGGAAGCAGCAGCAGGAATTCCTCTCCGCCCCAGCGCGCTGCCACGTCGGTCTGGCGGATGATGTCCCGCACCAGGGCCGAAAACTGCCGAAGAACGGCGTCGCCGGCGTCATGACCATGGTCGTCGTTGATGGTCTTGAACAGATCCAGGTCGATCAGCACGATGGAGAAATGGTGCCCGGAACGCTGGTATCGTGAAAATTCGCTGACCAGCCGGTGTTGCATGTCCCTCCGGTTGGACAGGCCGGTCAGTTCGTCGGTCCTGGCGGCATGCTCGTGGGTCACCACCAGTTCCAGCAGTTCGTTGCGAGCCTTCAGCCGCCCGGCCTCCAGTACGAAGCAGAAGATGGACTCGAAAGTGAGGGTGGCAAAGAATCGGATCTTGAAGTCACTGGAATACTCCGCAGTGATGAACGGCAGATCGGGGAATTGGAACACCACCGCGGCCACCAGGTAACAAATGAGCAGGACCCCCGTGCCGGCCTTGAGGTTGGTCAGGAAAAACAGCAGTGGCGGAAAGACATAGAACCACAGCGGACCGGTGTTGCTCTCCCCGCCCGAGGCAATCAGGTACACGAACAGCAGACCCACCACCACAATCAGGCCGCCCTTCTGGCGCACGGCGTTGCCACTGAGTGCGAAGTAAACCATGTTCAGACTGACCAGAACGGAGCAGGACCAGAGCACCCAGGCATGCAACATGTGGCCGGAGTACCATGCCTTCAGGCCGATACCCAGCAGGAAGACGGTGGCCGTGAACGACAGCCACGTCAGTAACCGTGATACCTGCGCATCCTCGCGCGCACCTGCGGCCTGGTGGCTGAATGACTGGGACTGACTCATAGGGGATCAGGGCTTAATTGTATTTTTTGGCGTCATATCTGGTCATTATGCGCCAATCCGTGGCGCGTTCGCGGTCCTGGATCACAGTTGCGGATGCTGCGTACCCACATGAAGGTCCGGTTTCAATTTTGTGACAAAAAAATTATAGTTGCCGCGCGGCCCATCGGCCTGATTCCATTCTGACCAAATGAGACCTGATCTGTTATGGCCCGTTCAACCGGATTTCTGGATACCGTCCTCACCAGCCCTTCCACGGAAAGATACAGGGTCGGAATCAGCCTGCTGTTTCTTCTCGGCATCTGGCTGACTGTTGGTTCTTTCAGCGCCGGAATGCCCGGCAGCATGCTGTTGATGGCTGCGGCCGTCATCGGTGGTTACATGGCGATCAACATCGGTGCAAACGATGTCGCCAACAACGTGGGTCCGGCCGTGGGCTCCGGAGCGCTGTCCCTGGGGGCGGCGGTCCTGATAGCGGCAGTCTTCGAGGCTGGCGGGGCACTAATTGCCGGGGGCAATGTGGTATCCACCATCAAGGGCGGCATCATCGATCCATCCAGCCTGGAGGATGGCCGGGCGTTTATCTGGCTGATGACGGCTGCCCTGCTCGCCGGCGCCCTGTGGCTGAACCTGGCCACCTGGATGGGTGCGCCGGTATCCACCACCCATTCCATCGTTGGCGGTGTCCTGGGGGCTGGTATTGCCGCCGGTGGCTGGGGCATTGCCGACTGGGCGGTCATGGGCAAGATTGCTGCCAGTTGGGTCATCTCGCCGGTCCTCGGCGGGGCGCTTGCGGCCCTGTTCCTGTTCGCCATCAAGAAAACGGTGCTCTACCGCCAGGACGTGGTGCCGGCGGCGCGCACCTTTGTCCCCTGGCTGGTGGCGATCATGGCGTGGGCCTTCGGCACCTACCTGATGATCAAGGGCGTCAAGAAAGTCATCAAGGTGGACTTCCTTGAGGCTTCCCTGGTGGGTCTGGTGGCGGCTGCCGTGGTGTTTGTGATTGTTCGTGCCCTCGTCGGCCGGAAGGCCTCCACCATGGAGAACAGCTCCGCAGGCGTAAACACCCTCTTCACCTGGCCGCTGATCTTCGCTGCTGCCCTGCTCAGCTTCGCCCACGGTGCCAACGACGTGGCCAACGCCATCGGTCCGCTGGCAGCCATCAACGATGCCTTGTCTGCCGGCGCTGTCGTCGCCTCTGCCAGTATCCCCCTATGGGTGATGATGGTCGGGGCCCTGGGTATTGCCGTCGGCCTGATGCTGTTCGGCCCGCGCCTGATCAAGACCGTGGGCAGCGAGATTACCGAACTGGACAAAACCCGAGCCTTCTGTATTGCCCTGTCCGCGGCGCTGACCGTGATCCTGGCTTCCCAGCTGGGCCTGCCGGTCAGTTCCACCCACATCGCCATCGGCGGTGTCTTTGGCGTCGGCTTCCTGCGCGAATACCTGAAAAGCAACTACGCAACCCAGCTGCACAAGATCATCGAGCACCACGACCCGGACGAGCAGGAGCGCCTCAAGCCGTTCCTGGATGATTTCCGCAATGCCTCGGTGGAAGAGATGGAAAGCCTGCTCAAGCAGGCCAAGAAACAGAAGCAGCAGGTGCCGCTGTCCAAGTCCGAGCGCAAGCGCCTGAAGAAGATCTACAAGGAAGAAATGGTCAAGCGCTCACATCTGGTCAGGATTGCCGCAGCCTGGATCATCACCGTTCCGGCCTCTGCCATCATGGCTGCGATCCTGTTCTTTACTCTCCGGGGCTTGTTGATCTGACCGGGCTGGTTGTATAAACCGAGTTTGGTCATACTATCTGAAAAGGGGGTGTCTCACCCCCGAGCCTATTTGTCCGGGGAGTGAAGTATGAGTTCATCCGTTGAAAGTCGTCAGGCCAAGATGATTGACGAACTCAGGACCTTCATCAAGAAGGTCCTGAGTGACCCGACCATTGCGGTTAAATCCATGGAGATTGCCCGCAAGCACCGCAGCCAGCCCAACGCCAACGAGCTGATTGCCCAGGAAATCAGTGCCAGCACCAACATCCGGATTCCGGAGAACTGGAGCGAGGCGGACAAGATGTTCCTGGATATCATCCACGATGTGCTGGATGACGAAGAGGCGCTTTACTGATCAAGATATTGCGAGACCTTCGTAATGTCTGGCCAGGGCCGAATGCGCACGATTGGTCTGACTGAACCTCGGAGCGGGGAAGGGGGACCTAGGTTAACCCACCTTGCTTTGAAGCCTGTCTAGCATCCCACAATCAGGCCTGCCGTGCGCTGGGCTCGTGCTGCTTGAGGACCGCATCGGCCATCTGGTGCAGGATGGTCATCTCGTCCGAGATCCCTTCGTCTTTCGACAGCTCACGCTGTTCCTTCAGAATATCCGATAGGATTTCCTTGGTGGTCAGCGGGTTGGCCAGCACCACCCGGAAAACAATGCACGGGAAGTGGTAGTAACGGGCCGGCTCCAGCCGGGTCCGGGAGACAAACGCCTTGCCCCGCTCCCGTTGGGTTTTCTGGATGAACTTGGTGATCCTGTTCAGGCAGGTGTTCAGCTTTTCCGCCTGCAGTTCATCCGCCACCGCCAGCGCTTGCTGCACGTCCTCCGGGCAGTAGCGGTAGGTGAGGATGTTCAGCTCCGGCTTGGTCACCAGTTCGAAATCCGCTTCGGCGTTGATCATGTCAGCAAAGGTGTGGGCCTTCTCAATGCCCTGGTCGATCAGGATCTCGTAGCCCTCGCGGCCGAGGATCTTCAAGCCGGAATGGATCAGCATGGACATGCCGGGCCGGGAGCCCTCCAGGGTGGTGCTGCCCAGGTCCCGGGAGCCCTTGCGGATGATGTACTGGGCGTGATGTTCCACCGCGGTTGGCAGCGTGGGGTCCTTGAACACCACCAGGCCGGCGCCCATGGGCACGTACAGTTGTTTGTGAGCGTCGAAGGTGACGGAGTCCGCTTTCTCGATGCCGCGCATCAGGGTCTTGTAGGTACGGGAGAACAGGGTCGGCCCGCCCCAGGCGGCATCCACGTGGAAGTGGGCGCCGAATTCCCGGGCAATGTCGGCCACGGCATCCAGTGGGTCCACGTTGCCGGTTTCGGTGGTGCCGGCCACACCGCAAATGGCCATGACCTTGATTTTCTGCTTCTGCAATTCCAGGCACTTATCCCGCAGAGCATCCGGCTGGATACGATTCTCGTCATCGGTATCCACTGGCACCAGGGCATCACGACCGAGGCCAAGTACGTCGGCGGCCTTGCGTAGGGAGTAGTGGCCCCGACGGGACACCAGAATGGCAGCGCCTTCATAACCGTAATATTTCAGGGCCCGGAACAGACCTTCCTGGTGCAGACCACGGAAGCTACCTTCTGCCGGGAAGGCGTGGTTGCGTGCGATCCACAGTGCGGTCAGGTTGGCAATGGTGCCGCCAGAGCACATGACGCCCAGCGTGTGGCGGGGGTCGTGCATCCACTTGCGGTAGAAGGAGCCGTCTTCCTGGTATACCAGCCGGTGAATCATGCCCAGTACCTGGCGCTCCATGGGCGTGAAGGCCTTGGAGGTTTCGGTCTTCACCAGGTTCTGGTTCAGGGCGATCATGATCTTGGACAGTGGCAGCATGAAGTACGGCAGTGCCGAGGTCATGTGCCCGATGAAGGCCGGGGACGCAGTATGCACGGAGTTGGCTACGAGCTTGTCCAGCAGGAACTGGGCCTGCTCGGACACGAACACGGGTTTCTCCGGGATGTTGTACTCGGCGAAGTCTTTCTCGACTTCCGGTAGGTCCCGCTCTACCGCAACGATGTGCTCCTGCAGGAAGCCGGCAAGGTTGCGGGAGATGTCCTGGTCGATACGGCTGAGGGTGGATTCCGGTGCCTCGGGCACGGTGAATACACGGTACATCGCCTCGACCGAGGCCTGGGCAGATTTTTTCTTTCCGGTCATAGGCACCACACAGAATCAGTGGTCGTCCGCGGGGCTGGTTCCGGATGCCCCCCGGATTCGTCCGGATCCATGTCCGGCATTGGCAAACTGTAAACCTGCATCTGGCAGGTGCGCTGACGTCCCTGAGGGGGCGTAGTATACGGCCTGGCAGGCGGCTGCGCCACACGCCACTGCCACGGGGCCCCGGGAATCAGAGAATTTCGCGCTGCACTTCCAGTATGGCAGCATCAATGCGTTCCTGGATGGCTTTTTCAACCAGGTCGAGGCGTTGGCTGATCTGCTGGGAGGAGGTGCCCAGGGCTGCGATGGTCCAGGTGGCGCAGTCGAGGGCCTCCTGGTCGGCGGTTTCGGCGACGGCCAGATCGGGTTCTTTGCCCCAGACGGCCTTCAGGGCGGTGAAGACTTTGCGCTTGGCTTTGAGGTCTTCGCAGCCGTAGAGCTGGAAGTGCAGGGTCAGGACGCCCACGTGAGGCGTGATGACCGGCTGCTGGGGCTTTTGGCCTTCCCTCAGGAGTTTTCTCAGGGCTTCTGACATCGTTGGTTCCGTGCAGGAGTCGATGAGGAATCCCCTCCCAAAAAACGCTCCTTGCGGCACCCCTTCGGGGTCCAGCCTGCAATCACAGATTGCAGTCGTTCCGCTTTCGCATGAAGCTTCGCTTCATAAGCGCTCAGCGTCACCCATGTGGCGCTTGGGCTCCGCCATCCATGGCTCCGCACATTTTTGGGAGGGGGTTCCCCACCGACTCTCAGAGTTCTCAGTGGGCTTCTAGTAGCAACTTAGCCTACTACAGGCGTTGCCCGTTTGATAATGGCTGCGGGATCGGTGCCCGACGGGAGGTTGCCGTAGTTCATGCCGCCGCCGGATTGCAGGCGGGAGGCGCAGAAGGCGTCTGCCACGGCTTTGTCGGAGTGGCGCAGCAGCAGCGAGGCCTGCAGGACCAGGGCCATCCGATCAACCAGGTTGCGGGCGCGGTACTGGAAATCGCTGATGTCGGCGAAGTCGTGTTGCAGCTGCGCCAGGAACTGGTCGAAGCGCCGGTCGGCGCCTTTGGCTTCGGCGGCCTCCCGGAAGAAGGCGTCGAGGGTTTCGGGTTCTTTTTGCAGGGCGCGCAGGGTGTCCAGGCACTGGACGTTGCCGCTGCCTTCCCATATGGCGTTGACCGGCGATTCCCGGAACAGGCGAGGCATGATGCAGTCCTCCATCACGCCGCTGCCGCCGATGCATTCCATGGCTTCGTAGGCGTGATTCGGGGTGCGTTTGCAGATCCAGTATTTGCCGACCGGGGTGGCCAGGCGGGCCAGCAGGCGTTCATGTTCGCGGTCCTGGTTGTCCAGGGCGCGGGCGATGCGCATGGTGTACACCAGTGCTGCCTCGCTTTCCAGGGCCAGGTCGGCCAGGACATTCTGCATAAGGGGCTGATCGATCAGGCGGGCTCCGAAAGCGCTGCGGTGTCGGCAGTGGTGACTGGCCTGGGCGATGGCCTGACGCATGCCAGCGGAGCTGCCGATCATGCAATCGAAGCGGGTCATGGCGACCATTTCAATGATGGTGGGCACACCACGGCCTTCCTCGCCGACCATCCACGCCAGGGCGCCACGTAGTTCGGCTTCGCTGGAGGCGTTGGCAACGTTGCCCATCTTGTTCTTCAGTTGCTGGACCTGCCAGGGGTTTTTTGTGCCGTCCGGACGCCAGCGGGGCATCAGGAAGCAGGATAGCCCGCCTGGCGCCTGGGCCAGTACCAGAAAGGCGTCGCACATGGGTGCAGAGACGAACCATTTGTGGCCCACCAGTTCATAGGCCTGGCCTGGGCCTTCGGCGCCGGTCGGGTAGGCTCTGGTGCTGTTGGCGCGAACGTCGCTACCACCCTGCTTCTCAGTCATGGCCATGCCGATGGTGACCGAGGTTTTCTGGCTGTCCGGCAGGTTGCGGGGGTCGTAGCTTTCAGCCAGGATCCGGGCTTCCCAGTCGGCTGCCAGTCCGGGCTGTTTGCGGATCGAGGGGATGGCGGCGAAGGTCATGGTAACCGGGCAGCAGTGAGCGGCCTCCACCTGGGAGTGCATGTAATATTTGGCGGCGCGGGCAACGTGGGCACCCTGGCCGGGATGGCTCCAGGGGCTGCTGTGCAGGCCATTATCGAAGGCGATGCGCATCAGCTCGTGATAGGCCGGATGGAAGTCCACTTCATCAATGCGGTGGCCATACCGGTCGTGGGTATTGAACACCGGTTTGTTGGCGTTGGCGCGGAAACCCAGATCGATGGTTTCGGCGGCCCCGGCCAGGGCACCGAATGCCTTGAGGTCCTCGGCGGCTTTACCGGCGCCTTCCCGGAGGGCCGCTTCCTGCAGAGCGATATCCTGCTCAAACAGGTTGTAGTTCTCCAGAGCCGGTGGCTGGTTGAAGACCTCGTGGGTGTCGGCCAGATAGCGAGCTTCCTGGTCGGCTGATGGCCGGTCGGGCCGGGGTTGCGGCGCGTTCATTGCTACCTCCTGGCGCCGGTCAACCCCTGCATACAAAAGCGGATGATGGAGTTGACCAGCGGGTCATTGTTTTCACTTGTTGCGCTGTCCGCCTGGCTGGTCTGGGTTGGTGACAGCGGGCCAACCAGGCTTTCTGCGATAGCACCCACCAGGCAGGTACTGCTCTGGCGGGCGTCCTGATCCGGGATGGACCCTTCCTCGATACCTTCCCGGATGGCCGTTTCGAACAGGTTTGCGTAGGCCTTTCGATAAGCCAGCCGCTCCTCTTCCACTTTCGGGTCTACCGGTTCTGCAATCAGCGACCAGGCCATCATCGGACCCTTCAGGGCCCTCTCGGCGAACTGCCTCAAGGCCCGCTCCAGTCTTTCGGCAGCATTTCCGGACGTGGTCAGTGCTTCGGCCACCTTGTCCACTTCCCGCTGGGTTGCCAGCCGGAATATTTCCGCAAACAGGTCTTCCCTAGACTCGAAGTGGCGATAAATGGTTCCCGTCGCGACGCCGGCGAGGCCGGCGATCCGGGTAACCCGCGCGCTTCGGAATCCACCTTCGGCAACGCACTCGTAGGTGCATTCCACAATCCGTTTTCGCGCCTCGGCCTTACGCTGGCGCATTTTCTCCGTTTCTCGATAGGCCATTCCGGCTCCCTATAAGTAGTGAATCATTATTCATTCTTTGTGTCAATTCAGAATCTCTTCCCTGTAGGCTCATTTTGCCATTAAAATTCAGAAGCTTAAGGAGACTCTGATTAAGTCTCGAAATCAGCGATAATACGGCCATCGCCAACCGCATAGGATTCGTTGCCACCATGGATCAGATGACCTTCTCCGAAGCCGAGTACCAGAACAAGAAGCGCAAGACCCGCCGCGAGATCTTTCTGGAACGAATGGACAAACTGATTCCCTGGACGCAGTTGGAGCAGAAGGTAGCCCGTTATTAACTCAAGGGCCAGAACGGCAGACCTCCGTATCCGCTGTCCGCCATGTTGCGTGAAGGCAGCATTGTCGATGCGACCATTATTTCTGCTCCCAGCTCCACCAAGAACAGCACCGGCAAACGCGACCCGGAAATGCACCAGACCAGCAAGGGCAACGAATGGCACTTCGGCATGAAGATGCACATTGGTGTCGACGATACGTTCGGTCTGATTCACAGCATTGATACCACCGCGGCCAATGTTCACGACATCGTGCCCACCGATAAGCTGTTGCACGGTGAAGATCAATGGGTCTTCGGTGATGCCGGTTACCCTGGCATTCAGAAGCGGGATGAGCATAAGCACCGCGAGAACGTCTCGTGGTTAATAGCCAAACGGCCCGGCACCCGGAAGAAGCTGGATGCCGACAAGCTGAAAGCCGAGAAAATCAAAGCCAGTGTTCGTGCCAAAGTGGAGCATCCCTTTCGGTACATCAAGCAGGTCTTTGGTTATGGTAAGGCTCGCTATCGCGGCCTTGCCAAGAACAACAACCGGTTGCATTTGCTGGCCGCGTTCAGCAACCTGCTGATTGGCGAAAAATACATGCTGGCTTAGGGCCAGTGTGCCTGTTTTTCGCCAAAATGGCGGTAAACAGGCAAGAAACACACGAATAATAGGAGAATAGTGTCTGAAATTCCCGATTTTTGCCGGTTCAAACCAACATCGGCAAAAATCAGCGGTTATTCAGACCTTCCTCCAATGTTCCTTAACAAAAGTCCATCGAATAATTTGTAGCTTAAGGTTATAATTGCAGAAAGCATCGATGGAGCTACAGCAATGGGTCGACCCGTTATTCCTTTGATCATTACAGACGAAGAACGGGATGAGCTTAGTTCGTGGGTCCGTCGCCGGCAGATGCCAGCAGCCGAGCAGCAACGAGCGCGAATGATTCTGTTGAGTGCCGAGGGCCTGCCCGGTCGAGTGATTGCTGAGCGAGTGGGCGTAACGGCAGAAACCGTCAGTAAGTGGCGTAAGCGGTTTGAACAGTTCCGTGTAGCGGGACTGACAGATGCCCCGAGAAGCGGTCGGCCCCGCAGTATTGATGACGACAAGGTGACAGAGGTTATCAACAAGACGCTTCAATCCACGCCCAAGGATGCGACCCACTGGTCTACCACTCTGATGGCCAAGGAAACCGGGCTCAATGCCATGGCAATCAGCCGAATTTGGCGGGCGTTTGGGTTAAAGCCTCATCGTCTGGAGACCTTTAAGCTCTCAACCGACCCGCACTTTGTGGCGAAGGTCCACGACATTGTCGGGTTGTATATGAATCCGCCTGACCGGGCTCTGGTCCTGTGTGTGGACGAGAAAAGCCAGATACAGGCGCTGAACCGCACCCAGCCGGCGCTTCCGCTGTCGTTTGGTTACTCCGAAACGCGAACGCACGATTATGTTCGTCATGGCACGACAACTCTGTTTGCGGCCTTGGACGTTGCCACTGGCGAGGTTATCGGACGCCTTCACAGGCGACACCGTGCCAAAGAGTTCCTGGCGTTTCTAAATGAGATTGACCGGGAGGTTCCGGAAGATCTGGATATTCATCTGGTCATGGACAACTATGGGACTCACAAGACTGAGAAGGTACGAGCCTGGTTCGCCGCACGGCCCCGCTATCACCTTCATTTCACCCCAACATCCGCATCGTGGGTCAACTTGGTGGAACGATTTTTTGGCCTGATCTCGGAGCGTTGGATCAAACGCAGCTCGCACCGCAGCACTCGCGAACTGGAGGCTTCCATTAAAGACTACTTGGCAAAATACAACGACGATCCCAAACCTTTTGTCTGGCGCAAAACAGCGGATCAAATCATTGAATCAATTGAGCGCTTATCCGATAAGCTCAATAGCAAGACGAACTTTTGTTAAGGCACATTAGAGTTTTGGTGGTGTTAATGAGGACACCAGCAGACAGGTTTCATCAAACGGATTGCGGAACCGATGTGGTCGAGTAGTTTCAAAATAGTAACCATCACCTGGTTCTAATATGTAAGCTTCATCGTCTATTGTCAGCTCCAATTTCCCGGAGATAATCAGCCCCGCTTCTTCGCCTTCGTGCTGAAAAAGCTCACGCCCGGTATCGGAACCCGGCGGATAGCGCTCCTCCATGAAGGCCATTTTACGGTTCGGGAAATTACTTCCGACAGGTGTCCAGAGAATGCCGGCTTCTGCATCAATTGGCTGCATCTCATCTTTGCGATACACCACTGGCGCCGATGGGTGTCCGGGCTCCTCGGTCATAAAGAAGTCGAGTAACGACATCGGGACGCCCGACAATACCTTTTTCAGCGAGCCAACACTCGGTGAGACCTTGTTCTTTTCGATCATGGAGATCATTGAGTTGGTGACGCCGGCTCTTTTGGCCAGCTCTCGCTGTGAAAGTCCAGCAGCTTGGCGCACTGCGCGAAGTTGGCTACCTACATCATCCAAGGGCTTATTCCTTTACCAGTTCTAAAGTGAATTTCCATCTTTTGACAGAGCTGCAATTGACCAAAATTGTGAACATTTGTCAACGATATTTAACAATTGCGCCTTGTCATCCCCTATAGCTTTGTTAACATCGTTCACAATATTAACCGATATTTACAGTATAAAAAACGGCAGATAGATCATGCTTAACTCAAAGACCCATCGCCCCACTTACCCAGACTCCTACTATACCGCCAGTAAAAATCTGGATCTTAACCTCCCAAAACTGGCGGAGGACATTCAGACTGAAATCTGTGTGGTCGGCGGAGGGTTCAGCGGGGTGAATACCGCTTTGGAGTTGGCTGAGCGGGGTCATAAAGTCGTTTTGCTGGAAGCCTACCAGATAGGCTGGGGCGCTACCGGGAGAAACGGCGGACAGATGATCCGGGGTATTGGAGAAGGCGTGGATCAGTTCGAAAAACTGATCGGGCAGTCGGGTGTTGAGTCAATCAAGATGATGGGACTGGAAGCGGTCGACATTGTTCGTGAGCGCATCAAACGCTACAACATTGACTGTGATCTGGTGATGGGCTATTGCGATCTGGCCCATAAGCCTCGCCATATGAAAGCTTTTGAAGAAGAGAAGGCCTGGCTCGAAAGCGTGGGCTATGCCCACGAAGTCCGCATGGTGCCGGCGGAAGAGATGCACACCATTGTGGGCTCCGATAACTACATCGGCGGGATGGTGGACACGGGCAGTGGTCACCTGCATCCGCTGAATCTGGTTCTTGGCGAAGCGAAAGCTGCAATTGACTGCGGAGCTCAGTTGTTTGAACAGTCTGGCGTTACAGACATTGAGTACGGACCCACCGTTCACGTGAAAACGGCCAGTGGTTCGGTTCGCTGTGACAAGCTGATCCTCTGCGGAAACGCCTACGTCGCCGGTCTTAACCCCAAGCTTGAAGGGCAGGTTCTGCCAGCCGGCAGCTATGTAATTGCGACCGAGCAATTACCCGACGACCTGGCCCGGAAACTTCTTCCTCAGAACATGGCCGTCTGTGACCAGCGTGTGGCGCTGGATTACTATCGTCTCAGTGCAGACAACCGCCTGCTCTTCGGCGGCCTGTGCAACTATTCTGGCCGCGATCCGGGGTCCATTGCCGGCACCCTGAAGCCCCATATGGACAAGGTCTTTCCGCACCTGAAAGACATCAAGGTCGAATACCAGTGGGGCGGCATGATCGGTATTGGGGCCAATCGTATGCCGCAGATCGGTCGTCTCAAAGAAAACGTCTATTTTGCTCAGGCCTATTCGGGCCATGGGGTTAATGCAACACACATGGCGGCACGGGTGATTGCCGAACACATCGAGGGCGAGTCCGATCGGATCCTGAACTTTGAACGCATCCATCACATGCGTTTCCCCGGAGGCCGGCTGTTCCGTTCACCCATGCTGGCTGTCGGGATGTTGTATCATCGGGCGAAAGACCTGGTCTGAGGCCGCGGGCGCCGATTCCTGGTCTATCCTGCAAGCGACCATGTTGATGCAGGAGGCGATCTCATGACATTCAGCCGAACGGCTCTGGGGGCGCTTGTCTGTGTGCTGCTGTTTTCCCTTACGATGGCCGATAACAGCCATCTGGAATTGGGCGTCGGAACTGCGTTTTCACCGGCTTTGCTTACGCTTTAAAAAAAAGAAGCACTGATAAAATTGGCGACTGCCTACTTAGAGTATCCTGCCAACTTGGGGACTAAGCCGGTAAATTATTATCTCTATCGGACACGTCCTACAAACTTCTCCTTTGTCAGCCAACTACACATCGTAAATGACTTATTGTTTGACAATCTATGACAATCCGGAATCGTTATTTTAAGGCCAAATTGGAGAACTTGTTTTCGGGCTGCCCAAGTAAGTTCGGGGAACGCGTTTCGTTACTCCAGTAAAAAGATGATAAGGGATGGTGTTACAGCAATCCGCAACTTCTTTGGCTGGTAGATTTTTTCCCCAAAGCTCCACGTCTACCCCTACATGGGCGTTGGAAATGTCAGTAAGATCAACAGTCAACATATCCATGGATACTCTCCCTACAATCCGCGTTCGCTGCCCTCCGACAAGAACTGGCGTACCATCTCTAGCTTGGCGCGGGTATCCATCAGCATACCCGATAGCAACGGCTCCTATTCTGGAACGGCGGGAAGCGATAAATCGCCCACCATAACCCACCTGCTCTCCCGGCTCGATCCATCGTGTTGCGATTATTTTGCTCTTGAGCGTCATGGCTGCTTGCAATTGTTGGCTGTAATGATTCTCAACCTCTAGAGGTGAAGACCCATAAAGCATAATTCCAGGACGCTGCCAGTTTCTGCGCGCGAGCTCATGATCCAGAAGGCCAGCAGAATTAGCTAAACTCGTATCAATTTCTGAGTCGATAAATTCGCGAGGTAATCTCAAGATTTGTGACTCAACAGAAATACCTTGCGAAACAGCAGCATCGGCATTGGCCAGGTGGCTCATAATAACGATGTTTTTAACATGAGGAATTGATTGCAGGCGACGGAAGACTTTAAGAGCTTCACCTGGGTCAAATCCTAAACGATGCATCCCCGTGTCGATTTTTAACCAGACAGATATAGGCTCAGGGAGAGTTGCTCGCTCCAATTGTTCTAATTGATGCTCGTCATGAACTGCTGTCCAGAACCCCTGCATTGAAATTTCTTCCAGTTCTGCGAATTCGAAAAAACCCTCCAGCAACAGAATAGGATGCCGGAGTCCTGCTGACCGAATCGTCAAAGCCTCTTCTATCGAGGCCGTCGCAAAGGCGCCGGCTTGACCTGAGAGTGCACTGGAAACTTCTTCAATTCCGTGCCCATACGCATCCGCTTTGACAACAGCAATCGTACGTCCCTGTGGACACAATGAGGATGCGAGCTGAAAATTTTTGCTAATACTCTCCAAATCAATCTCTGCAATTGCAGGCCTAGCCATGTTGCTCATTCCTGTCTTTGAAAAATTAAAACAGACTTCAGTTGCCCATGGTCCATGTGCGATAAACCTGGATCATTAAGATCCATTGGGGGGCATCAATTTACGTACCGATAAATGGACAGGCCTTCCGTATCAATATCGGTCTGTTTTCCATTTATTACATCCCTAAGCAAACGAGCTGAACCCTGAGACATCGTCCAACCCAGAGTGCCATGACCGGTATTGGTAAACAGGTTTCTAATCGGGGTTTCCCCAACAACCGGTACACTGTCTGGTGTCATTGGCCTGAGTCCACACCAGAACTCGGCTTTGCTCACATCACCAGCACCCGGGAAAAGGTCCTGGATCACAAATTCCGTTGGCTTCCGGCGTTTTTTATCAAGGCTCAGGTCATACCCTGCGATTTCAGCGGTGCCTCCAACTCGAATTCGATCATCAAAACGCGTCACCGCCACCTTGAATGACTCGTCCATGACAGTGGACTGAGGCGCTCTTGAGGGATCGAGAATAGGAATAGTCAGCGAGTAACCCTTGATCGGATAGATCGGCAAATTGAATCCAAGCGGATTCAGGATGAACGAGGAGTAACTTCCCAGCGCCACAACGAAGGCGTCCGCAATCATCTCACCCTTCGATGTATGAACGCTGGTTACTCTCCCGGATACTGCATCGAGCTTCTCTACCGTTGTATCCAGGATAAATTTCACCCCGATAGACCGGCATTTTTCGGCAAGAGCGGCGGTAAACTTATTGCAATCGCCGGTCTCGTCCTCCGGAAATCGAAGTCCCCCGACAAACTTCTCACGCATATTGGCAAGCGCCGGTTCGTGATGTATGCACTCAGCTTGGTCAATAACCTCGTGCCTTACGCCGCAGTTTCTTAGCGATTCGATGTCGGCCCCAATCGAATCCATTTTCTCCTGACTGCGGAACAGCTCAATCGTACCTTTGGCCCGATGATCAAAATCCAGTGAAAGCTCTTGTATAAGTTCATTCAAACAAGTCCGGCTGTACTGAGAGACTCGGAGCATTCGAGCTTTATTAATTCGATAGGCGCCTTCGGTGCATTGACCAAGCATCTGCATCATCCATTTGGCAGTCCGAAGGTTGAAGGATGTAGGGCTAATCAAGATAGGCGCCATGTCCTGCATTGCCCACTTAATTGCCTTGAAAGGTACACCCGGGGCAGCCCAAGGACTCGTATAGCCGTAAGAGAGCATCCCGGCATTCCCATAGCTAGTTTCATCCCCAACAGCTGAACGACGATCGACGACAGATACATCATGCCCCGATCTGGCCAGATACCAGGCCGTCGAGACACCTGCCACACCTCCCCCCAGAACAATTATTTTCATACTTCCAATCTCCTATAGCCTTTCGGGATCCTGACCATCTAAAATCCAACATTATCGACTGATATTAGCTTATTTTTGTTATTAAAAATTAACTTTAAATTTATTTAAATAGGTTTTACCACTGAAAAAAGCCATTTTATAAGTGGTTTGAACGTTTCTGAACTTCAGGTATAGAGCACCTATTTCAGAAAACGCACTAGAAAATGAGGGAGCTCAGAGAGAGCAAACGGTAGCGGTAGGAATGCCGATTACTCAGCACCCCCCGCACAGATCCCAGCGTGCGCTGCTAACGCACTGGGCTCCTCCCTCGGGTTCTGGCGTCAAAACGATGCAACGGTTGTGGATGCAAGATACGGACTTTCGGAAAGAAGAAGTTCAGGATCACAGCGAAGCGTGGCCAGGGTATTCGATGGCGTTGGCTTCGACGCCGTAGCATCTTGAGCCATAGCCGAGATACCCGGAACACGAACCCTGACACCCTTTCTCCATTTCCAGGGACGGCGAAGTAGTTCATGTGCCCCTGAATTACTCGGCGGAGCCAGCGCCCCGTTTCGCCAATGGACCGGTTTATTCGCCGTCGCAGGTTGTCTTTTACCGCCCGCAGCTGCGCCCGAAGACGCTTGCGCGATGTTACGCGGGCAATTTTCAACCAGCCGTTTTGGCAAGATTGGGTGCAGTAGTGAGTGAAGCCCAGGAATTCGAAAGTTTCCGGCTTCCCCAAGCCCCTTTGCCGACGCTGTGCCGCCGCAAAGCGGCCAAACCGAATCAACCGGGTTTTATCAGGGTGCAGTTCCAGACCGAACTTTGCCAGTCTGCCAGCAAGGGCTTCCGTGAATGTGTACGCATCATCCTTCTGCTGGAATCCCAGCACCGTGTCGTCAGCGTAGCGGATGACCACCACGTCGCCATGCGCTCTCTTCTTTCTACTGGTATCAGCCCATAGATCGAAGACGTAGTGCAGGTAGATGTTAGCGTGTACCGCTGAGATGACCGTTTCCCTTGGGTCCGGTCCTTTCCTTCGATCTCTCCGCAGATACCTTCGCACCCTTGTTCGAGATCTTCTCAGGTACTACGACCGAATCCGACTTCTCACCCACGTTCATACTTATCTTTCGGAGTTACCCTTCGGTGAGTCGCCTTGGCTGTGCTGGGGTGGATGAGACCTCCCAGGTTCCGTACAAAAGACGTCACCACGTGCACCGGCTCTACGACTGCGTGGAGTGCCACCACAGCTTCCATCGCGGTGAGATAATTGTTGCGTTCTGTTTCGCTTAAGAACATCCGTCCTCCAGAATTGGATTTCGCAGCTCAATACCGAGCCCATGGTCTCCCCTGTCAACACTTCACACGCGACCTCGCGATCGGGTGCGCATGACTCGGGGCCGGGGCTGCTGGCTAGGCCTTACCCCGTGCGGGACTTGCACCTCCAGGAGTGCGCCCGGCACGGGCGCACTCCTGGAGGTGCAAGTCCTCCCGTAAGCTGGCCACAGCGAACGAAGTGAAGCGCAACTGCGGAAGGGTGACTGGCCGTGGCGAGGGAGCGTTGAGCGTAAACCGTGAGCCGATGAACAAGAACCGGATATAAGGCGCTGCCGAGCAGGGCGAGAGGGCTAGAAGCCGCGAAGCTCTTGTGGCCAAGACGAGGTGGCGTAAATCCGGCGGCTGTGCGGTGAAGGAGTGTGTTCTTACCCGGGGAGATCTCGCCTTATGCCTGAAAGGGCGACGTGATAACACGGAGCGAGAAGTCAGCAGAGGCCATAGTAGCTGCTTGTTTACGGCGAAGGGCTGAACGAGAAGGAGCGTCAAACGCCTTGTCGATGAGCACTGTAACTCATCAGATGCCCGTGTCAGCGGGGCGGGTCGCAACACGGGAAGGTGAAGCCTTGCCGGGCGTGGCTAGCGACGAAACAGGACTCCCGCGACAGGAACTGGAGGGCGCAGGGCGAAACCTGCTTGAGCAGGCATTCGCACGAGAGAACATGCAACGGGCATGGAAGCGCGTGAAGGTCAACAAGAGATCGGCAGGTGTTGATGGACTGGACATTGTCCAGACCGCCGAACACCTGCGATGGACCGGGCCGGATCTCCGGCAACAATTGCTGGAAGGTCACTATCGGCCACCGCCTGTCCGTCGGGTAGTAATCGTTCATTTCACGACGTAGTGGCCTTACTTCACATCACGTAGAGGCCTGAGTAGGTCCGGCGAGACCTTGTATTGCTTCTTGCCGTCCTCACTCAACACGATCACGCTCTTGCGGTTGATCTTGGTAACGATCCCTAACACCGGGCCTTCCCGGCCGTCGAACGTCACCTTGAGCCCCATACGCAGCTGACTCAGAGCTTGTAGGCTTTCCTGGTCTTGCAGTTCATCAATACGCCGGCAGATCATTCGGTTCAGTTCCAGCAGCTGATCGATGGTCATGTCTTCAATGCGCATGGACAGAGACCTCCAGCTTTGTGTTCTGTCGATCAGGATGACGCGGATCGATCAACGAGCGTAATGGGGTATCTGCGAATCGAACTTTCCAGAGCCCGCTACGGCCCATTCCTCTTGGAAAGAAAAATTGGGGCCCGTTCCAGGTGATAGGTGTCCGGTTGCACCTCCGGGTCTTCCAAGAACACAGTGAGGCTCGTTTTTCGGCTGAGCACGTAGTTCAGGGCTTTGGTCAGCGGATCACTGGGCAGCAGGCCACCCTTTTTCAACTGGTCCCTGCTCCACTGGAAGAAGTCCCTAACAACCGGCTGTGAGTGCTCCAGCCGGTACTGGCGTTTCTTTTCGCTGGTCGGTTGCTGAGTGCGGATGTCTTCTTCGTTTCGGTACAGTTTGGCGATCTGTTGCAGGGCCTCGGTGGCCCGTTCTGGGTGATCGTTCTGGGCGGCGATAAAGTACCTACGGCCATGTACCCAGCATTGGGCGTGGGTGACGCCTTCCTGCTGTTGCGCGTACCGGGCATAGGCGGCGTAGCCGTCACTGATCAGGGTGCCGGCGAACTGATCGTTCAGTACCTGTTCGATATGGGCCCGCCCCCGGTGGCCGGCTTTAATGGGTGTTTCATCCATCGCCAGGACACGGCTGCGCAGGACGTTATCGGTCTCGGCATCCACAACAGGCCGCAGCAGGTCGATGGCCCGCTTGACCAGGTTGGTCAAGGTGCTGCGACTGACGGTGATGCCCGCTTGCTGGATGCGCTGGTGCTGGCGATACAGCGGCAGGTGGAACTAGAACTTGTCCACCAATAACCCAGCCAGCAGGCTGACGTCGGCCAGGCTATTATCCAGCACGTTGAACGGAGCCGGTGTGGTGATGGGCTTGTCGCTGCCTTTGCGTCGGAACACTGGTCGGTCGCATTTGAGCACCACATAACTGGCGGCCCGCTGGGCCAGACGGTAGGTGGTCTTCATGCCGATAATGTCATACTGATCGGCGTCCGGCCCGGCCAGCTCGGGTGGCAGGTGCTCAACGACTTCCACCGGCACATCGGCGGTAAAGCGTAGCCCCGTGTCGTTCAGGCAGTCATCGTCCCGCTGCTTCTTGCCAGTGCCTCGCTGAAAGCCCGAACCGTGCGATTCTCATCCTCAGGCGGCTTTTCGGGAATCGGCGCTTCACTGGATTGGAACAGGCTGTCCTGTCCCGGCAGGTCGACCACCTGCTTCTCGGATTTGGGGCCGAACAGCTGCTTCTTGAACCAGTCCATCTGACGCTGCATGACCTGAAGTTGTTCACGCAACAGCGGATTCTCCTCGGCCAGTGCCGAGTAGGAAGGTGCGTTGGGAGCGAAACGGCTTTGCCAGCTTCTCATTATGAGTCTTGATAAAGCGGCGAATCGCCGTCTTGAGTTCGCCCACACTTGTAAAAATGCCACGGTACAAAGCGCGGCGTTCCAGCTGACCAAACCAGCCTTCCACGGCATTCAGCCATGAGGCGCTGGTTGGTGTGAAGTGAAGCTTGAACTGGGGATGTTTCTCCAGCCAAGCTTTCACCTCTGGTGTTTTATGAGTCGAGCTGTTGTCCAAAATCAGATGAAGGTTCTGCTCTTTCGGTGTTTCTCGATCAATTTGTCGTAGAAAGTCGAGAAATTCTTTGGCGCGGTGACGTTGAGTGATGCGCCCAATCACTTCGCCGTTCAGGATATTCAGAGCCGCGTATAAGCTGGTCGTGCCGTGTCTCTTGTAATCATGAGTGCGGCGCTCGATCTGGCCGGGTTTCAATTGCAGCTTTGGTTGAGTGCGATCCAGTGCCTGGATCTGCGTTTTCTCATCAACAGACAGCACCAGGGCGTTATCCGGCGGATCCAAGTACAGGCCAACGACATCGAAAACCTTCTCAGCAAAGTCCGGATCATTGCTTATTTTGAAGGTTTTCAGCCGGTGCGGTTTCAGGTCAGCGGCTTTCCAGATCTGATGCACTTGCCAGCGACTGACACCGGCATATTCGGCCATCAACCGGACGCTCCAGTGAGTTGCCTCACGCGGCAGTTTGTCTACAGTATCTTTAAGAATGGCCTTAACCTTCTTCTGGTTCAGCTTTCTTGGCTGCCCGGGCCTTGGAGCGTCTTGAAGACCGTTTAAGCCTTGTTTCGCGTAACGATTGCGCCACTTGAATACAGTCGGTGTAGTGACTTCCAGGTAGTCAGCCACTTCTTTTGGAGATTGCCCGGCATTCAAGGACAAGAGTATCCGTGCTCTCTGAACCAAATTCTGCCTCAGTGTGCTCGTTCGCAACCAACTTTCCAGCTCTAGTTGGTCATTTACAGTGAGGCTGAAAGGTGTTGGTTACCGGGCCAAAACAGGGTCTCCAAATCCGTGAATAATAGCCACGGACTATAGCATATTTACACTAAGGTATTACCCGGACGGAACACTGGCCCACCTTGTAAAACACTTAGCATCCAGCGCGCAACGATCAGCTCATCCAGTTTAGGTGGATTAGGTTGCAATAAGCTTAATGCTTGTTGCGAAGGCTCTAATGCAATGGCTTGTCCCTTATGCAATTCTAACAAGTCGGCTTCATATTCATTGGTGAACTCAGGATGAGCTTGAATCGTGAGTATCGAATCGCCATACATCAGTATGGCATATTCACAAAAGTCGGAGCTGGCTAGGCATTGAGCGTTAATGGGCTTTTCAATCACCTGATCTTGATGCACGGCATTGAGTGTAATGTTGGCTTTGCCCAGAATAGCATCATCTTTCATGGCATAGCTTTGAGGCCCCAAACTCCAGCCGCCATTAAACCTTTCAACCTTTCCCGCAAACACATCCGCAATAATTTGATGGCCAAAACAAATGCCCACCATAGGTATACCTTTCTCATGGGCATGCACAATCCATTTCTTTAATTGTTGCATCCAAGGTGTATTTTCATACACACCACTGGCAGACCCGGTAATCAGCCAGCCATCGCAACTATCAATATATTCTGGCCATTGCCCATCAATAACATCAAACACTTCATATTTTAATTTAGCATTCACCTTTTTAAATAACTGTTTAAACATATGGGCATAACTAACATATTTTTCAAAATGCGGCTCATCAATATGACCTGTAACTAAAATGCCAATCTTCATACTCGCTTTCGCTCACCATCTTTTTATTTTTGTAAATAAAAATCTAAGTAGATATCTGAATCAGATTTCATAAGCGCCATAAATATGTGCTTTATGGCTTACACTCGCTTTTGAATAAACTCCGCCATCCAGTGTGCTACTTTGGCTGATTCTGCTTGTGCACCACTAACACGTAAAGTTGCCAATCCTTCCTCTGCGGTTTCCGTTGGCACAACTGAACCTTTACGCGCTTCCACTAGCGCGTTTTCATAATCCACAGTAAATTCTGGGTGTGCTTGGAAAGTCAAAATACGATCATCATAAACAAGACCGGCATATTCACAAAAGTCAGACTTAGCGAAGATAACGGCATTATCAGGTTTATCAATCACCTGATCTTGGTGCATTGCATTAATAGTAAAGCCTTTTGAGCCATCGTTAATAAAATCAAATTCACCTACTAGGTCATAAGAATGTAGGCCAACGCCCCAACCACCTTGATACTTATCTACTTTTCCACCAAAAGCTTCTGCGATAATTTGATGGCCAAAGCAAATTCCTATCATAGATTTCTTGCTTTCATGAATATCTAAAATCAGTGACTTTAATTTCTGCATCCAAGGTAGATTTTGATACACATTGAATTTAGAGCCAGTAATGATCCACGCATCCGCCACCTTCTCTGATGCTGGGAAAAAATCATCACGCACATCATAGACTTCATATTCAAATTTATAGCCGCTATTTTTAAATAGCTGTATAAACATTTCTGAATATGAACCAAATTCATTAATCAATTCTTCTGGCGTAATGCCTGTGGCTAAAATACCAACTTTCATTTGCGAACCTGCCTATTCAGAGGTGCCGTTACCGGCACCTTATTTATACTTACTGGTTATTCTTGAGCCGCCGAAAGCATTTTGTTTTGTTTGCTCATATGCAGCATGGCCAAGATCAAACCAATGGCTCCGATGGCAATCATTATAGTAGCCAGTGCATTCACTTCTGGCGTCACCCTTAAACGAACTTTAGAGAAGATCTCCATAGATGCGTATAGTAAGAATGAACACCC
The DNA here is from genome assembly GCF_046484525.1 of Marinobacter sp. Classification (GTDB taxonomy): domain Bacteria; phylum Pseudomonadota; class Gammaproteobacteria; order Pseudomonadales; family Oleiphilaceae; genus Marinobacter. Next base: position 79,892 of record NZ_JAWOIS010000036.1, on the reverse strand, counting down.
TTTTTATCCAATTCTCGCCAGGATTACTCATGAGGAGATGAAAGGAATCGGCTGAAAGTGCCATAATTTCAGCAATCCACCAAGCACTATCATCCGCTATCCAAAATGGTACCTGACAAACTGGCGTTCTCGCCACTCTCTCGCCTCGCCGCCAAATTGAAGCCGATCTCTCGGGTGGCCACACCACCTCCGATGCCGGATTGCTTTTACTGCGCGCAGCATCGTCTGGCTCAGCGCCGGTCCTCGGTTCTCAGTGACGCTCGCAACCCGGAGCTGGTTCGTCAGAAGCTGGAGACCATGACCCGACAAAGAGTATTTGGGGCGGCGGCGACTCCTACCGTCCCCGTTTATTGAGTAGGTGCGACTGGAATAACGTGGATTATCTGGTGGGCATCAGCAAGAACAGCCGGTTGCTCAAGGACGTGGACGTGCCCTCGCTGTTGGTTTGACCAACTGAAGCTGGCCGTGAACAACGTTCAATTTCGGGATGGAGTGCAAGTGAATAATTAATCTGGCAGAGATGCCGTCTTATTGTCATACACCAGATTTGACAATAACTCATTGTTATATAAGCTAGCACTACCTATTCGTGATTTTGGTGTGAAGCTGGAGATTCTCTGTGAAAAGTTGGCTATTACTGGGCATTGCCATTGTAGCGGAAGTGGTTGCTACCAGCGGGCTTAAAGCCAGTGAAAGCTTTACCAGGCTCTGGCCCAGCTTGTTGGTGATTGCAGGCTATGCCTTTGCGATCTACTTACTCTCGATCACACTGGAGGAAATCCCCGTAGGCTTGGCTTATGCCATCTGGGCTGGGCTGGGCATTGTGCTGGTGGCGTTTGTCGGCTGGCTGGTATACGGGCAGGCTCTGGATGCCGCAAGTGTGATTGGAATTGCGCTGATTATTTCCGGCGTTGTGGTGATCAATTTATTCTCCAAGGCAATCGTTCACTAGCCCCTAGCGTCCCTTAACAAAAGGACGTCTTATTATTAAGTTTATCGGATAGACGAGCAATTGATTCAATGATTTGATCCGCTGTCTTGCGCCAGACAAAAGGCTTGGGATCGTCGTTGTATCGTGCCAGGTAATTTTTAATGGAAGCCTCCAGCTCGCGAGTGCCCCCCTTCTGGCAGGATAGTTGGCACTACTTAATTTTTAACCAGTTGGGCGGTTCAGGTGTTGATAGTGCCTCGTTACTCGGATGAACGTAAAGCGGCCGTTCTGGCGAAATTGTCCCCGCCCCACAACATGACGGTTGCGGCTCTTGCCAGGGCGGAAGGCATTTCGGATCAGACCCTTTATAATTGGCGGACACAAGCCAGAGAAGAAGGTCGTCCTGTGCCCGGATCCAAAGCCAGATCAGAGCAGTGGTCAGCAGAAGCCAAGCTTGCCACTGTGATCGAAACAGCCACCCTGTCGGAAGAAGAACTCAGCCAGTATTGTCGGGAAAAAGGTCTTTGCCCGGAGCTGGTGTTGGGACATTACTTATTTGGCCTCCGCCGTTCGTGGGCAGTTCTACTACCTGTATATGTTTGGAGATGTCTACAGCAGGAAGATCGTGGGGTACGAGGTCTACGAAGCTGAAAGCGGCGACTATGCCGCCGAACTATTGCAGCGCTGCCTGCTGCGGGAGAAATGTCTCCACCGACCTCTGGTGCTGCACTCTGACAACGGTGCACCGATGAAGGCCCAGACCATGAAGGCGAAGCTCGAAGAACTGGGCGTCCTGCCTTCCTACAGTCGGCCCCGGGTCAGTAATGATAATGCGTTTGCTGAGTCCTTGTTCAGAACGCTGAAGTACCGGGCTGAGTGGCCCTCATCGGGCTTTAAGAGCCTGGAGGACGCCCGGCGCTGGGTGGACGGCTTCGTGAACTGGTACAACACCGAACACAAGCACAGCAAACTAAGATTCGTGACACCGGAAGAGCGACATGAAGGCAAGGATGTGCCGATCCTGGCACAAAGTCAGCGGGTGCTGGAACAGGCCAGAGAACGAACTCCTGGCCGCTTGGGAGCACGTGCGGTCAGGAACTGTGAACTGGTAGGGCCAACGACGCTGAATCTGGAAAAAGCGGTTATGGAAAAGGACGCAGCTTAGACGGAAAAACAGTGCCAACTATCTTGAAAAACACCGCATGGAAGAGAGCTAATAGGTGTCGATTGGTAACTCGAATGTCTCTTTGACTTCCTCCATGACAATGTAGCTTTTTGAATTCTTTACCCCGGGAAGTTTGAGCAGCATGTCACCCAGCAGGGCCCGGTACTCTGATATGTCAGTTATTCTAGCCTTGAGCAGATAGTCTGCGTCTCCGGAAACCAAATGGCATTCCAGCATGAAAGGCAGACTTTCAACCGCCTCGTTGAACTTTTCGAAAGCGTCGCGGGACTGATAAGAGAGTGAGATCTCAACAAACACAAGCATGGAATATCCCATGAGCTGGGGGTTGAGCCGTGCGTAGTAACCCTGAATGAAGCCATCATTTTCAAGCCGTCTAACTCTTTCTATGCAGGGAGTCGCACTCAGTCCGACCTTCTCGGCCAATTCGACAAAGCTCAATCTCCCGTTTTTCTGAAGTTCAACGAGAATTCTACGGTCCAAGCGATCCAGCGCCTTTCGCCGGCGTCTTTCGTTTCTAGACATAGGGTGATCCTCTGTAATGGACGGTTAATTGGCAGTAATTATCACCTTTTTTATAATTTTCTGTAGTGTTATTACTTGGTTTTTTTGATAATAAAGAGATTAATCACGGTTTGAGCGCGCTAGAATTCTGGTGTACTTACGAAATAAACCGCCAAAGAACCGGAGCAAAGATGTCAGAAATTCAACGCGTGCATTCCACGGAAAGAATGAGCCGTATTGTTAAACACAACGGCACGATCTATTTGTGTGGGCAAACTGCCGGCAACGAATCTTGGGAAATTGGAAGGCAGACTGAGGAATGCCTCCGAAAAGTCGAGGTGCTACTTGCAGAAGCGGGTAGCTCTGTTGACCGCATGCTCTCAGTCACCATTTATATTCGCGATATGAAAGACTTTTCAGCGATGAACGCAGTTTGGGATGAATGGATTAGCGGCTACCCCAAACCTGCTCGTGCGTGTGTCGAGGCACGTATGGCCCGACCTGAAATATTGGTTGAAATGTCTGTCGTCGCCGCTGCAATAGATTGATTGGATCTTGGGCCGCAACGGACCATCTCCGGGGCGGTCCATATAGAGAAAATCGAAATATTCTAACCTATCCCCCCTCTGCTCCCCTTCGCGCAATCTCGGGTCCTGGCGATCGTTTGCTCGTAAGCAATGGGATGGACTCCTCCTCACCTAACCGGCATCCACGTGCCAAAATGGTGAGTGAACAGTCAACCATCGTGAAGATGAGGAGAAATCCACATGAATATTATCCGCGTCGGAGTTGATATTGCCAAGTCAGTGTTCCACGTGCACGGCGTAGACCGTCACTGCAAACCCAATGGCAAGGCAAGTATTCTCGCAGCAAGTGGCTTGATGCACTCAGCCGTAAAGTACCAACTGGCGCCGAGATTGGCATGGGGGGCTGTACCTCATCTCATTACTGGGCCCGTGAGCTGCAAAGGCGGGGTTATTACGTCAGGTTGATTGCCGCCCAGTTTGTGAAACCTTATGTCAAAAGTAACAAAAATGACCGGGTGGACGCGGAAGCGATATGCGAGGCCATGAGTCGTCCGAACATGCGGTTTGTCGCCCCCAAGACGGTGGCCCAGCAGGACATTCAGGCCGCTCACCGCATCCGTGAAGAGCTTGTTGGACAACGCACGGCCAAAGCCAACCAGATACGAGGGCTGGTGGGCGAGTACGGCATTATTGCACCGGTGGGCATCCAGCAGCTTCGCCGCGCCTTACCGGGATGGCTTGAAGATGCCGAGAACGGGCTTACCGATAGTTTCCGGGGTCTGCTGCATGGGCTGGCTGAGGATCTCCGTCACCTGGATGACCGCATTAAAGCACTTGACGATCGGATCACCGAGAGTGTCAGGCAGGACCTGTAGCGAAGCGTTTGATGACATTTCGCGGCGTGGGACCGCTCACAGCCAGTACTTTGTCTGGTGCACTGGGCGACGGGAAAGCCTTCCGCAGGGGGCGAGACTTCGCCGCCTCTCTCGGCTTGACGCCCAAACAGCACAGCACTGGAGGTCGGGACCGTTTGCTCGGGATCAGCAAGCGCGGCGATAGTTACCTGCGCAAGCTGCTCGTTCACGGAGCACGGGCCGTGTTGCGTCATATTGATGGCAAAGACGACGGACTCAGTCATTGGCTCAAACGCCTGGCAGCCCGGAAGCATGTCAATGTGGCGACGGTGGCATTGGCCAATAAAACAGCCCGCATTGCCTGGGCATTGGTTCACAACGAGGCGGTTTATGATGAAGGGCTTGCAGCAGCTGGCGCATAAGCGGGTAGCCTGACAGCGGAGCGCGCCTGAGTATAACCGGAAACCTTGCAGGAGACGTCCAACACCACGATTGCATGGCATTTTGATTGATGGCGAACAGGTCGAACCGGCGCTGGGAAACCCCTTTAGGGGCTAGAGCCTTGAGCTCGTGTAAGCGATTGGGAAACAGTGCGCGGATAGCCCATCAGGGTCCGATGCCTACAGAGACGGCATCATTAAAGAGACCGGATACACGCAGGCAGTCGTACCTTGGTCGCGATCAGACAAAGTGCTTGCAATAGAGGAGGAGTCCATACACGCCCCTAGCTGAACTCCGGATCTTTGCCGGCGGCCAACAGACAGACCATATTGGTTGCCACCGTTGCGCCGGCCAGGGCCGTGACCTCGGCATGGTCATACGGCGGTGCGACCTCCACCACATCGCAGCCGATCAGGTTCAATCCTTTCAGCCCCTTCAGCAGTTTGATGGCCACGAGCGTATCAAAACCACCGCATACCGGAGTGCCGGTGCCGGGCGCACAGGAAGGATCAAGAAAGTCGATATCGAACGTCAGATATGCCGGTCGGTCGCCGACAATGGCTCTGATCTCTTTTAGCGCTGCATCGATGCCGTTTTCATGCAGCCACAGTGCGTCAAACACATTGAAACCGGGGTTGCGATCATTCACTGTGCGCATGCCGATCTGAACAGAATCGGTCGGTGAGACCAGTCCTTCACGCGCGGCGTGATAGAACATGGTGCCATGGTCGATACGCCCGTTTTCGTCTTCCCAGCTATCACAGTGTGCATCGAAGTGAATCAGCGAAATCGGGCCGTGCTTTTCGGCAAGAGCCCGGATGATCGGGTACGTCACGAAATGATCACCGCCGATGCTTAGTGGAATCACTCCGGCGTCCAGGATCGGCTGATACCAGGCCATGACCTCCTCCACAATGCGTTCCGGTCGACCGGGATCAAATACACAGTCGCCATAGTCAACCACATTGAGCGTAAGGAACGGGTCCTTACGCCAGGGCCAGGGTCGTGCCCAGGCCAGCTGTGTGGATGCCGCGCGCACAGCGCGGGGACCGAATCGTGCACCAGGTCGGTTGGAGGTGGCGAGATCATAGGGAACACCGACGACGGCAACGTCGACATCAGTGAGATCCCGAGTATACAGCCGGCGCATAAAGCTAGTGGCGCCGGCGTAAATGGCCTCTATCTCGGTTCCGTAGTTGCTCTGGCGCGTGAACGCCAGATCTCCGTTTCCGTATTGGTCAAAAGAGTCAGACATTGCTTTACCCTGACTGATTGCCCCGTCAATTGAAATCAGGACGTGGCTAACTGAGCACTGACTCGGTCATTCATCCGCTTGGTCATATACCAACTTCCGATGGCCACCAACGAGACAGCCCCAATAATCAGTGTCGCCAACGCATTGATTTTCGGTGTGACGCCCAAACGGACTGAACTGAAGATTTCAATCGGCAAGGTCGTGGCGCCTGGTCCGGTCACAAAGCTGGCGATGACAACATCGTCCAACGACAGAGTGAACGACAGCAGCCAGGCAGAAACGATGGCGGGCGAAATGATCGGAAAGGTCACCATGAAAAAGGTACCGATCTGACCCGCACCAAGATCCATAGATGCCTCTTCAAGGGAGCGATCCATCTCCCGCAGACGCGAACTGATGACTATGGTCGAGTAAGCCAGGCAGAACGTGGTATGCGCTATCCAGACTGTCAGCATACCGCGGTTAGCTGGCCAGCCAAACATTTGCCCCATGGCCACAAACAGCAGCAGCATGGACAGACCGATGATCACATCGGGCATCACCAGCGGTGCGGTGATCATGCCCGAGAAGAGCCCTCGCCCTCTGAACTTGTGGTAACGCACCATGATCAGCGAGCCCATGATGGCAAGCACGACGGCTGTCGAGGCTGAGAAGAACGCAAGCTGCAGCGATCGCCAGACCGCGGTCATGATCTGCTGATCCTGGAACAGTTCGCCGTACCACTTTCCGGAAAAGCCAGCCCAGACGGTGACCAGGCGGCTTTCGTTAAATGAGTACACCACCAGGACGAGCATCGGCACATAAAGAAATGCAATGCCGACCCAGAACATGACACGAGAAAAACTGAATCGCGGCGACATTACAGCCCCCCCTCTTTATTCTGAATACGATGAAACAGCACGATTGGAATCAGCAGGATCAGCACCATGATCAGCGCCAAAGCGGACGCTACAGGCCAGTCTCGATTGTTGAAGAACTCCTGCCACAGCACTTTGCCGATCATGATGGTATCGGTTCCGCCAAGCAGTTCAGGAATCACGTACTCACCGACCACAGGAATAAAGACCAGCATCGAGCCGGCCACAATGCCGTTCACAGACAAAGGTAGTGTCACGGTATAAAAACGCTTTAAATGCCCTGCGCCGAGATCGGCGGCAGCTTCCAGCAGACTGTTATCGTGTTTCACCAGATTAGAGTATAGTGGCAGCACCATAAACGGCAGGTAGGAATAGACCACACCGATATAGACCGCGAAGTTGGTATTCAGCATCTGGATCGGGTCGTCGATCAGGCCCAACCACATCAGACTGTTGTTGATGATTCCGCTATTTTTCAACAACCCCATCCAGGCATAGACGCGGATAAGGAAGGATGTCCAGCTCGGAAGCAGAACAAGCAATAGCCAGACAGTTTGCTTTTCCTTGGGCGCTTTTGCTATGGCATAGGCCATCGGAAAGCCAATAAGCAGGCAGTAGACCGTTGACCAGAACGCCATCTTGATGGAGTTCCAGTAGGCCTGAATATACAGCGGATCGTCCAGTAGCCACTGGAAGTTATAAAAGCTGACACGGATGTTCAGTACGCCATCGAGCCACTCGAACAAGTCGCTGTAGGGCGGGATAGCCAGCATGCCATCGGCCACTGAAATCTTGGCGACGAACAGGAACGGCAACAGGAAGAAAACCGAGAGCCAGAGGAATGGTGCGGCTACCAGTGTATACCGCCCTTTAGGCAGATACTTTCTCAGCTTCGAATAAGCGTTCATGAGCGCATAACCATGCCAGCATCGTCCTGCCAGTATACCCAGACCTCTTGTTCCCAATTCGGACGCTCAGCACGACGTTCAGTATTGGCGAGGAAGCAGTGGACGATTTTTCCAGTTGGTAGTTTGACGTAGTAAACCGTGTGACCACCCAGATAGGCGATGTCGTCCACAACGCCGCTCGTCACATTCTTCTCCTTGTCGGGATGATCCAGGCTGATGAACGTCTTTTCGGGACGCAGGGCGAACAGCATGTTCTTATCATCAACGGCCGAAGACACGCCACGACCGATGAAGATGTCGGTCTCGACATCCGGCGAACGCAGTATCATATAATTTTCCTGGTCGTCGACGATTTCCGATTCAAACACATTCACTGAGCCGATGAATTCAGCCACCATACGGTTCATCGGGCTTTCATAAATATCCACCGGTGAGCCGACCTGCTGAATGTGGCCTTCGTCCATGATGGCAATGCGGTCGGCCATGGTCATGGCTTCTTCCTGATCGTGCGTCACCATCACACAGGTCACGCCGACACGCTCAATAATGTCGACCACTTCAAGCTGCATTTCAGTGCGCAGCTTTTTATCAAGAGCACCCATCGGCTCATCGAGCAAGAGCAACTTTGGATGTTTGGCCAGCGAGCGAACCAACGCAACACGCTGACGCTGTCCACCGGAAAGCTGATGAGGCTTTCGGTTGGCATACTTCTCCATATGAACCAGCTTGAGCATATCCTGCACACGGTCATGAATCTCACCTCTGGCCATGCCGTTCTGCTTCAGACCGTAGGCTATGTTTTTCTCAACGGACATGTGCGGAAATAATGCATAGGACTGGAACATCATGTTAAACGGACGTTCATTCGGCGGCAGATTCGCAATGTCTTTGCCGTGCAACAAAACGGAACCGGACGAAGGCAATTCAAAACCAGCCAACATTCTTAGCAGCGTGGATTTACCAGAACCGGACGCACCCAGCAGAGCAAATATTTCGCCCTGACGAATATCCAGATTGATGTCATCAACCGCCAGCACATCGCCGAAGTATTTGTTGATGTTGCGAATGCTCAGCAGAATTTCATCTTGAGCACGGCTATCTTTCCGGGCAATTTCATCACAATTCATAAGAAAATCTTTTCAAAAAAAACCACACAGTGACAGCCGGGCACAAGTGTGCCCGGCACCGATGCTTAGTGAGATTTGACCGAGGTCCAGGTACGCGTCTGATACCGACTGATTTTCCGTGGCAGAACTTCAAATGTGTACAGCTTGGTACCGGCAAGCGGGAATACACCGGGATTTTTCAGGATTTCAGGGTCAATGAATTCCTTGGCCGCTGCGTTCGGGGATCCGTACCAGACATAGTTGGTAATATCGGCACCGATCTGAGCGTCGAGAATGAAGTTTATGAACTCATGAGCCTCATCGACATTTTTGGCATCTTTTGGAATCGCCATCATGTCAGACCACATAGCCGTGCCTTCTTTCGGAATGTAGTAGGCTATTTCAACATTGTTTTCTGCTTCTTCTGCACGCCACATTGCCTGGAAGATGTCACCGCTCCAGCCCACAGCCAGACAGATATCACCATTGGCCAGGTCAGAGATGTAACGCGAGCTGTGGAAGTAAGTAATGCTTGGCTTGACGACATTCAGCAGATCGCCGGCCTTGTCATAGTCTTCGGTAACTTTGGAGTTTGGATCAAGTCCCAGGTAAGACAGAGCCAAGGGCAGAATTTCACCGGCCGAGTCGAGAACGGCGATGCCACACTCGGCCAGCTTTGACGAGTATTCCGGGTTGAAGAACAGCTCCCAGCTGTCGGTTGGTGCATCTTCGCCGAGGATTTCTTCAATCATGGCAACGTTGTAACCAATCCCGGTGGTACCCCACTGATAAGGGACGCCATATTGGTTGCCTGGGTCGTAGTTTTCCAGGTTGGCCAACAGTTCTTTGTCCAGGTTGTCCCAGTTTGGGATCTTGGACTTATCCAGTTTCTGATAGGCACCGGCAATGATGTGGCGTGCCAGATAGTCTGATGTCGGTACCACAACATCATAGCCGGACTGACCGGACAGAACTTTGGCTTCCAGCACTTCGTTGGAGTCAAACACGTCGTAGGTCACTTTGATGCCGGTGGCGGATTCAAATTTTTCGATCGTATCTTCAGCAATGTAGTCAGACCAGTTGTAGACGCGAACGACGCGATCGTCAGCCATGCTGGCTGAAGCGACCGTGCTTGCGACGGCTAACCCGAGAACGGGCTTCATTATTGCTTTCATATTGCCTCTCACCTTTAGTCGGTTGTTATTTTCAGATCACTGGTGTGCTGGCTTTTTCCCAGTCATTAGTTTTGCCCAACAGGTTGAGCCTAACTAATTCGCGTTCGGCAGCATTGCCGCAGCCCGCTGCCTTTTTTATTGTGCATAAAGATTTATCATTCAGCTGAGCTTAACCGCAACTGATTAATGGATCATACGGTCGCGAGCAGATACTGACGCTCCCAGGAACTGATCACTTTCTTGAACCCTTCGTATTCGGCCCAACGGGTTGCAACGAAACCATCCACAAAGTCATTGCCGAGAATCTCGCGGATTTCTTCGCAATTGCTCATATTCTCCAGGGCGGCCTCCAGGTTCCATGGCATGGTATCGTCGGCTGCATTGCCCATGCGACCAGTCACCGGCGTTCTGGGCTTCACTTCAGTGACCATGCCCAAATAGCCACACAGGAGATTGGCTGCCAATGCAAGATACGGGTTGACATCGGAGCCCGGCAGGCGGTTTTCGACACGACGCGCGGCTGGAGGTGCATCAGGTACCCGCAGACCAACTGTGCGGTTTTCTTCGGCCCATTCAATGTTCACAGGTGCGTTGCCATCGGCACCGGGCAGGTAACGGCGGTAGCTGTTAACGTTTGGTGCCAGCATCGGCATGACGCTCGGAATGTATTCCTGAAGGCCGCCAATGTAATGGTGAAATAGTGTGGATGCGGTGCCATCTTTATTGGAGAACAGGTTCTTTCCTGTTTTTGCATCGACCAGCGACTGATGTACATGCATGGAACTGCCGGGCTCACCTGAAACCGGCTTGGCCATGAAGGTGGCATTCATTTTGTGTTTCAGGGCGGCTTCGCGAACCAGACGTTTGAAAATAAATACCTGATCAGCCAGTTTCAATGCATCGCCGTGACGGAAGTTGAACTCAAGCTGCGCGGCGCCCTCTTCATGAATCAACGTATCAATATCCAGGCCCATATCTTCGGCCCAGTCATAAATATCCTCAATAATCGGATCAAATTCATTTGCAGCATCAATGCTGAAACTCTGGCGACCGCTCTCCTGACGACCGCTGCGACCATAGGGTGGCTCCAGAGGGATGTCAGGATCGGTGCTGCTCTTGGTCAAATAAAACTCGACTTCCGGTGCCACAATAGGCTGCCAGCCCTGTTCTCCATAGAGGTCAAGAATTTTTTTCAAAACTGCTCGTGGCGACAGCTCCATCAGGTTACCCATGGAGTCGTGGCAATCATGAATGATCTGCGCAGACGGTTCTGCGGCCCAGGGAATGGTAAAGGCGGCGGAGGAGTCTGGGCGCAATGACATATCAATGTCACGTGGATCAAGCAGTCTGTAGAAGACCTCATCATCGGGATAGTCACCGGTCGCGGTTTGCAGCAAAATACTTTCGGGCAGCCGAATACCACCTTCGGCCAAGAATTTATCGGTCGGCATGATCTTACCGCGCGCGATTCCGGTCTGATCCGGCGTGATGCATTCGATCTCAGTGATCTTGTGCTCAGTTAACCACTTCTTCAGTTCTTCCATACTTATCACTTTGACTGTCGCGCACGACACGCATCGCCAAAGGCCTCGAAGGTTAGTTTTTGTTCTTGGTTTTCCATGACTTCCCATTCCGGATGCCACTGTACGGCCAGGCCAAAAGATAGGGAGTCGATGGAAAGGGCTTCAATGAGTCCGTCAGGTGCGTTCGCTTCAACGGACAGACCAGAGCCCAGGCGGTTGATTCCTTGGGAATGGAGCGAATTAACGTTCATGAATGAGCAGTTGACGATGCGTTCCAGCAGTCCGCCGGACACAACGTCGACCCGATGTGCGGCGGTATACTGCTCTGGAAGCTCGACAGACCTGTCTTCCCGGTGATCGTTGAGTCCGGGAACGTCCTGTACCGCCTGATGCAGTGATCCTCCCAGCGCGACATTAATATCCTGAAAACCACGGCAGACTCCGAACAGGGGCAGATCTGATGCGATCACCGCTTCGATCAGCGCTTTCGCTAACGCATCACGACGGGCGTCATACCGATACGACAGGTCGATTCGGGATTCGCCATACAGGGCAGGGTCTGCCATTGAATAGGAGCCGGTCAGGAAGATGCCATCCAGGCGGTCAAGATAGTCGGTTACCCGAACGTCCGGCAATAAAGAAGGCAGGATGACTGGCGCCACACCTGACGCCTGAGCCAGTGCGCTGACATATTTATCACCCGCCGTGTGGGAAACGTGCGGATCAATCGTCTGGGTATCGCTGATGACTCCAACCAGCGGTTTTCGACTTAAATTCATCATAAATTGCACTCAAATCTTGAACACTCTCAGCATACACAACCATAAATTATTTTAAACACCAATTTCGTGATTTTTCTTTGGCTGCCCGTTCTTGGGCGCCCCATCGTTCTTTCATACATTATATTGAGCGTCAAGTGAGGGTTTTGTTTGAACTCACTCAGAAATGAGGTTAACTTATGTTCAATATATAGATCACTCGTAACACATGTATACGCAGCCAGTCTGCGGAATAACACAGGCCGAAAGCTATGACCGAGAATGAAGTCTCCTCTTTTCTGAAACGATACCCTAAGGTCACCACCATCGAGCTGCTGATCAGTGACATGAACGGGGTTCTTCGCGGAAAGCGGATTGAACGCAACCTTCTGGAAAAAGTTGTCACCCAGGGCTTTTATCTCCCGGGTTCTGTGATGTCTCTGGACGCCACCGGAACCACCGTAGAATCTGCAGGCTTGGGGGCAGACGTGGGTGATCGCGACCGGAAATGTTGCCTGATTCCGGGCACCCTGGCCATTGTGCCCTGGATTGAGGACGGCAGTCGTGGGCAGGCATTGTGTACCATGGTGGGTGACAGCGACGAACCGTTTTTTGCCGATCCACGCCAGATTCTCTGCAGCGCCGTGGAACGCTTTAACGAACTAAATTACCAGGTTGGCTTTGCCGCCGAGCTGGAATTTTACCTTGTGGATATCGCTCGAGATGCCAAAGGCGGGTTGAGACCGCCGGTGTCCGCGACGACCGGTCGTCGCATTGGGTCCTGCCAAGTCTACTCCATTGACGATCTCAGTGAATACGATGCCTTTATTCAGGATGTACTCCAGGCAGCCCGTGAGCAGAACATACCGGCAGACACCGTGATTGCCGAGTACGCTCCCGGTCAGTTTGAAGTGAACCTGCACCATTCAGACAATATCGTACGGTCGGTTGATCATGCCATTCTGCTCAAGCGGGTTATTCGCCAAATCGCCCGACAGCATGGAATGGAAGCCACCTTCATGGCCAAACCCTACATTGAAGAATCGGGAAATGGTCTGCACATGCACCTCAGCCTGATGCAGGACGGGAAGAACATCCTGGCAGCGGACAACCCGATCGACAATCCGATCATGCGCAATATGGTAGCGGGCCTGCTGAGCATGGCCGACAGCACACAGGCGTTTATGGCTCCGAACATCAACAGCTACCGACGCCTGGCCCCGGGCGCCTTTGCACCGACCGCCAAGAATTGGGGCTACGATAACCGAACCGTAGCTTTACGCATTCCGTCAGGTTCCAAAGCCGCAACCCGCATCGAGCATCGCATGGCCGGTGCTGATGCCAATCCTTATCTTGTGGTAACGGCTTTGATTGCGGGTGTCGCTGAAGGTATCCGCCAGCGGATGGAGCCGCCTGAAGCGGTGACCGGCAATGCCTACGAACAGACCCACCCGCATGTGGCCGACAATCTTCGTGACGCCTTGCGCAACATGGAAAATGACGCTCGCACTGCAGACTGGTTCGGTGAATCGTTCGTGAAGCTCTATAAGATCTGCAAATGGCACGACCTGCACCTGTTCGAACAGCAGGTCACCCAGATGGAGTACGACCTGCTTCTGGGTTATGCCTGATTCGCCATCGTCTTCCCAAACCTTTCTCTGGTGGCAGGGGCTGCAACTACCTGAGCCTGTCGACCCTTGCCTGGAGCTTGGGATGGTGGATGTTGCCATCGTCGGTGCCGGCTTCACTGGTCTGTGGACGGCCTACTTCCTTAAGCAACTCCGCCCGACGTGGCGCATCGCAATCTTTGAACAGCATCACGTCGGCTACGGAGCCTCTGGGCGCAATGGTGGCTGGCTGATTGGCGGCATGGCCGGCCAGGAGGATTGGCTAAGCGGCTTAGCTGGCGGCCAGCGACAGCATAGTCAACAATTGCTGTATGGCATCGTTGAGAGCGTTCGTGCGGTTTGTGAAAAGCATCAGATCAATTGTGACTTTAACCATGCGGGCGTACTGTACGCCGCAGCGCGTTACCCTGAACAGGCCCACTCCGCGCATGCCTGGCTGAACGAGATTCATGCCAGCGGCCAACCGGAGTCGGCATTTCGCTGGCTATCGAAATCAGACACAGAAAGCCTTCTGAGCATGCCGGAACTTTATGGCGGCTTGTACTCACCGCACTGCGCAACGATAAACCCGGTAAAACTCTGCTTAGGGTTAGCCAGCACGTTAAAAGGCATGGGCGTTCAGATTGTTGAGCATGCACGCGTTGAAGAAGTATCGAACCGCAAAGTCACCATCAATTCCCAACCGGTCGAGTGTGGCCATATGGTGTTGGCCAGCGAAGCATTTCCGTCAACCTGGCAGCCGCTAACCAGAAAACGGTTACCGGTTTATTCCAATGTTATTGCCACGCGAACCTTGTCGGAAAGCGAATGGCAACAGACCGTGAAGAAACCAGGTCTGGCGTTCAGCGACTTATGCCGGAGTGTGACCTATGGTCAGCGAAGTCAGGGCGGCCACATGGTGTTTGGCGCGCGAGGCGGCTACCAGTTTGGCGCAAAAGCACGCTATGAATTCACACAGGACGACCCTGCTTTCCGGGCACCTACCACCCTTCTACAGCGGTTGTTTCCTACCCTGACCGAACAGGACATCCAATATCGTTGGGCGGGCTCGCTGGCCATGAGTCGAGGCTTTCGGCCTTTCGCAGGGTTCGATAAAGAAAGTGGTATTGCCTACGCAGGCGGTTATGGTGGCGAAGGTGTCGGCGCGTCGCACCTGTTTGGCCAGACTCTGGCCGAGCTGATCGTTGAGAGCGGTAGCATCTTTACCGAACAGCCGTGGATTATTCGCGGTAAACCGAGTCAATTAAAGAACTGGGAAGCCGAACCGCTGCCGTGGCTGGGTTATCAAACACTCGGAAAACTGTTCGCACTGGAAGACTGGCTGTGCCACGAGAAGAAACTGCCGTGGCTGCATAAACCATTGTACAGCTTGAGTCGTTTGGCGGCTGGACTGATACATTAGAGCCTTCATAAAAAAGCCGGTAACACAGTTGTGTTACCGGCTTTTCTGTCAGTGCTAAAACCTACTGGCCAAATTTAATTTTCCGCCACGAGCGCGTAACGATGCGATCGATTCGAAGCGGCAAAACCTTAAACGTATACAGCTTTGCTTCGACTTCCGGCGTTGGGTAAATACTTGGATCACCCGTCACTTCTTCATCGATCAACGGTGTGTTGATGCGCTGTTGCCATTGGCATACCACACATAGTTGGAAACACCGGCAATCACTTCGGCATCCATCAGGTAGTTAATCAGCTCAAGCGCTTCGTCTACGTTGATCGCATTAACCGGGATCGTCGGCATATCGAACCACATACCCGCGCCTTCTTTCGGGATGCTGTACCGAACTTCAACACCATTATCAGCTTCGGCGGCGCGGCCGGCGGCCTGAAGAAGGTCACCGCTCCAGCCGACGGCGACACAGATGTCACCATTAGCAAGATCGGATATAAAGCGAGAACTGTGGAAGTAAGTAACGTGCGGAGCCAGCTCGCTTAGCTATGCTTCGGATTGCTCATAATCTTTCGGGTTTTCGGAATTCGGATCCAACCCCAGATAGTGCAGGGCTGTGGGAATGACTTCGGCCGGTGTGTCCAGAAAAGCAACGCCACAGGCATTGAGTTTGGCCAGATTCTCCGGTTTAAACACGAGATCCCATGAGTCTACCGGCGCATCATCACCTAAGACTTTAGCAACCATTTCTGGGTTATAACCAATACCGGTTGTACCCCACAGGTAGGGCCCTGAGTATTGATTGCCCGGATCAATCGTTTCAATCACCTCCATGATGACGGGGTTCAGGTTACCCCAGTTGGTGAGTTTACTTTTATCTAACTTCTGATACGCGCCAGCGGTAATGTGCTTGCCCATAAACGATGCGGCAGGTACAACCACATCATAACCGGATGATCCGGCCAACAGCTTCGCCTCCAGAACTTCATTGCTGTCAAAAACATCATATTTGACACTGATCCCGGACCCAATGTCTTGCTTTTTGTTGTAAACGATAGCTGTCCTTGTAATCGTCCGGATTCCACACAAAAAAATCAGAGCGGATGCCCTGATTTAAAATACCATAATCATCTGAACGGCGCGCTTTCCGTAACCTTTTTCGATGGCCACCGGGGCACTGACTTCAAAACCTTTTTTCTGCCAGTAAGCCTGCGAATCATTCACCGCCACCAAAGCAAGCGTCGTTATGTTCTCCTGCCTGACCTGTGCGGTCAGTGCCTGCCAAAGCGGCATTGAACGCCCCAATCCCTGGGCGTTCAATGCCAGCGCCATATCATGGATGTACATCACATCACCGCCAACAGCAGGCAACGGCTGATCAAGCGCTGGCACGTCAGTTACGCTTGGCCAGTGGTGAGCGAGCAGGTAACCCTGCACTCGGCCTTCACCATCAGTGACCACCCAGCAAGTGTCAGGTGACTGGTGCTGTTTCTGCTGCAAAATAGCGATATCTTCATGCAAGCACTCGGGATAGGCCTGTCGTTGAATCCCATCAATAGCAGGCCAATCTGAGCTTTGAATTGCACGTACCGTGACACTCACAATCTACACTCCAACTCACACGCCCAATTTGTCACGCAAGCCGTAGTACAGCGCACCAACGGCCGTGTATGGCACCCGGAACAAACGGCCACCCGGGAGAGGGAAATGCTTCAACTGCCCAAAGGCATCAAAGCGTTCAGCCTGACCTTTCAGTGCTTCCGCAACCAGGCGTCCCGCCAGGTGGGTCGTGGTGACGCCATGGCCAGAGTAACCCTGTGCATAGAAAATCTTGGGCGTCAGGCGGCCGAACTGCGGTAAGCGGCTCATGGTCAGCAGGAAGTCGCCGCCCCAGGCATATTCAAACTTCACTCCTCTGAGCTGCGGGAAAGTCTTTTCCATGTGACCACGGATAAAACCCTCAATGGACGCCGGATCGCCACCACCGTAGGTGACGCCGCCACCATACAGCAGTCGGTTGTCGCCAGTGACGCGATAGTAGTCGAGCTTGTAGTTGCAGTCTTCGACACAGTGACCGCCCGGAATGAGTGATTGCGCCACAGATTCGTCGAGCACTTCGGTGGCAACAATCTGTGTACCACAAGGCATGGCTTTGGCATCAAGCTCCGGAATGAGTCCGCCCATATAGGCGTTCCCGGCCAGCAGAACATAGTCCGCTGTCACCTGCCCAGTGGCGGTTTTGACCACAGGACGCTCACTGCGAGTCAGTTCGACCACTTTGGAGTCTTCAAAGACCTGGCCACCGAGGCTTTCAAGCGCCGCCACTTCGCCCAGCAACAGGTTCAGCGGATGAATGTGACCGCCGGTATGATCGAGCAGGCCACCAACATAGGCATCACTGGCAATGTATTTGTGGATGCTGTCAGCATCCAACAGCTCCAGATTGCTGTGACCGAAACGCTCCCAGAGTTTTTTCTGTTCGCTCAGCTCGTGCATCTGACGCTTGTTGAGCGCAGCAAAAATGCCACCCGGCTTGTAGTCGCACTGAATATTATATTTCTCAATGCGCTCACGGATGATGTTGCCGCCTTCAAAGGCCATATCACCCAGCGCCTTGCCAAGCTCGGTACCGTAGTTGTTTTCGATGACGTCGATGTCTCGACTGTAGCTGTTGACCAACTGACCGCCATTGCGGCCGCTTGCCCCAAAGCCGATACGTGCCGCTTCCAGGACCACTACTTTGAAACCGGCTTCGGCCAGGTGCAGAGCTGATGAAATTCCGGTGAAGCCGGCACCAACGATACAGACATCGGCTTCGATGGCTTCGGTGAGTGCCGGACGATCAGCCTTGTCGTTCCGGGTGGCAGCGTAATAGGAGCCGGTATGTTCCGTGCGTTGTGTCATAGTCGATCAGGCCTCATAGATAACATAGATTTTTTTGCAATAGGACGGCACCGACCATGTGCCCTCGAAACCAGCAGGTATAACAAACTGGTCGCCTGCCTTCACGGTTTTCTGATGACCGTCTTTATCAGATATGACCGACTCGCCTTCCAGAATCAGACAAAATTCTTCTTCGCTGTAGCTGATTGCCCACTCGCCGGCCTGAGCATCCCAGATCCCGACATGAAATTTTTCATCGCTCGACGAAAAACTGTTCCAGACGTTCTGTTTGGGCTTTCCGGAAAGAATTTTCTCGGCGTCCGGTAAATAGGTTTCGGCACTGATGCCGGTGGTTGTGACATCGACGATGTCCTTAACTTGGCTCATAACCAGTCCTGTTGTTAACGGTTAACGGAGTTTCTGATAAGGCGACACAGAAAAGGTCAGCAACGACAGAGTCGAGGCAGACCTTTCAACCTTTACTTCATTGTCGGCATAACAAATTCGGCGCTACCAATATCACCTTCCGGCCAGCGTGCCGTAATGGCTTTCCGGCGGGTGTAGAATTTCACACCTTCGGGACCATGCATGTGATGGCCTCCGAAGAGTGAACGTTTCCAGCCACCGAAGGAGTGGAACGCCATGGGGACCGGGATCGGTACGTTGACGCCGACCATGCCTACCTGAATATCGTGAGAGAATTTCCGGGCCACGGCACCACTCCGGGTAAAGATTGAGGTGCCGTTACCATATTCGTGATCGTCAATCAGTTTTATGGCGCTGGCATAATCATCCACGCGCACGACACACAGAACCGGGCCGAAAATTTCCTCCTGATAGATGGTCATGTCCGGGGTGACATGATCGAACAGGCAGCCACCCAGGAAGTAACCGTCTTCATAGCCTTCGACCTTAAAGTCTCGACCATCCACAACCAGCGTTGCTCCCTGTTCAACGCCGGCATCGACATAGCCTTTCACTTTCGCGTGATGTTCTTTACTGATCAGCGGGCCCATATCCAGGCCATGGTTTTCACCGTTTCCGATCTTTAGACCACGGGCTTTACCCGCCAGCTTGTCGACCAGCTCATCGGCAATGTCACCAACCGCCACGGCGACCGAAATGGCCATGCAGCGTTCACCTGCTGATCCATAGGCGGCACCGGTCAGTGCATTGACGGCCGCATCGATGTCGGCATCCGGCATGACGATCATGTGGTTTTTGGCCCCCCCCAGAGCCTGAACGCGTTTGCCGTGGCTGCTGGCGGTGGTGTAAATGTATTCGGCAATCGGTGTCGAACCGACAAAGGAGACCGCTTCAACGTCCTGATGGCTCAGCAGTACGTCCACCGCGTCTTTGTCGCCGTTAACGACATTGAATACACCATCGGGCAACCCGGCTTCTTTCAGCCATTCAGCAATGACCAGAGATGTCGTTGGGTTCTTTTCGGACGGTTTCAGCACAAAGGTGTTGCCGCAGGCAATCGCGACGGGCCACATCCACATCGGGACCATGGCCGGAAAGTTAAATGGGGTAATACCGGCCACGACGCCCAAGGCCTGATTGACCGAGTACGCATCTACGCCGGTACCGACCTGTTCGGTAAATTCACCTTTCAGAATCGACGGTGCACCGCAGGCAAACTCAACCACTTCCATACCTCGGATGATTTCGCCTTTGGCATCTTCAAACACTTTGCCATGTTCGGCGGTGACAATTTTTGCCAGTTCATCGAGGCGCTCTTCAAGTATCATCTTGAAGCGGAACAGAATACGCGAGCGATTCAGTGGGCTGGTATTGGACCAGGCCGGAAACGCAGCTTTAGCCGACGCAATTGCCTGCTCAACGTCACTGACAGATGCCAGGGACACCTTCGCCGTCTGGGCGCCCAGGGCAGGATTGAATACCGGCGAATGCCTCTCACTGGCTGACGTCAATTCGCCGTTAATGAAGTGGTTGATAGTTTTCATGGTTCACCTTATGTCCGGACGATTCGGGATTCTGACTCTCTGTTATTGGTTAAATGAATACGGGAATCAATAGAGTGCTTTAATACCGTTTCGCATGGCAGCAATAGCTTCGTCAATGTGTGTTTTCTCGACGATTAACGGTGGTGACATTGCAAGAATATCCATCGTGTAACGAACCATCACGTTGCCTTTCCAGAAGCAGTGCTCAAACACATCGTAGCCACGCTGCCCCGGCTTATCACCGGTATGGAATTCAACCGCGCCGACCAGACCGTAATTGCGAATGTCTTTTACAACATCAAACTCTTTCAGACTGTGCAGCTGTTCCTGCCAGTACTCACCCAACTCATAGGCTTTGTTAAACAGATTTTCTTGTTCATAAATGTCGAGTGTGGCCAGTGCTGCTGCGCAGGCGACCGGATGCGCGGAATAGGTGTATCCATGAAACAGTTCAATCGCTTCTTCCGGGCCGGTCATGAACGCATCGTGAATGTCGTTACTGACAAAAACCGCGCCCATCGGAATCGCACCGTTAGTGAGACCTTTGGCGGACGTCATCAGATCAGGTGTGATGTCGAAATGCGTGGCGGCAAAGGCGCCGCCGATGCGGCCGAAACCGGTGATGACTTCATCAAAGATCAGCAGGATGCCATGCTGCCGGGTAATATCGCGCAGTCGCTGCAGATAGCCCTTCGGGGGAATCCAGACACCACCGGAACCGGCGATCGGTTCAACAATGACAGCCGCAATGGTTTCCGCTCCATGCAGGGCAATGATGCTTTCCAGCTCATCGGCCAGGTTGGCACCAACTTCTGGCTGACCTTCGGTGAATTCGGTGCCCGGGGTCCAGGCATGCTTCAGATGATCCACGCCGGCCAGCAGAGACCCAAACGCTCGGCGGTTGTTAACCAGACCGCCCACGGAAATGCCACCGAAGCCGGTGCCGTGATAGCCCTTTTCCCGACCAATAAGGCGGGTACGGCCCGAATCCCCTTTGGCCCGGTGATAAGCCAGTGCAATTTTCAGCGCGGTATCAACCGACTCTGAACCGGAGTTACAGAAGAAGACATGGTCCATGTCTTTCGGTGACAGTTTTGTCAGACGCTCAGCGAGTTCAAAGGCCATCGGGTGAGCAAACTGAAACGTTGGTGCAAAGTCCAGATTCTGAATCTGACGACTGACGGCTTCCGAGATCTGTGTCCGGCCATGACCGGCATTAACGCACCAGAGCCCTGCAGTGCTGTCGAGCACGGAACGCCCATCCGGCGTTTTGTAGTACATGCCTTCGGCAGATTCAAACATCCGAGGATTGGCTTTGAATTGGCGGTTTGCCGTGAACGGCATCCAGAACGAGTCCATGGATGAGGGTGTTGGAGTCGTAGTCATTTCTTGCACCTGCTGTGTTTTTTATTTTGAACGATTTCGCCCGAGTGTATGTTAAATAAAATAAACATCAACCCTGCCTCCGATCTGAATGTCAAAAAAACTGAATTTTTTGCGAAATCGGCGGATATTTTGAGCTTTACGTCGAATTATGTTCAATATATTGAATTAAACCCCCCAGTTGCAGTATGTTTGTTACTGCTCCTATTCAAACATAGCAACAGACGAGGCATTCCATGGCAGAACAGCACACCTTCGAATACTGGCAATCCCTCGCTGCAAGCCTCAAACCGGAGGGTCGCGCCTATATTAATGGCCGTTATGTCGATGCGCTGGGCGGCGACACCTTTGATACCGTCTCCCCAATCGACAATCGCGTGCTGACTAAAGTTGCGTCCTGTCAGGAAGCGGATGTGAACGTTGCTGTGGAGGCCGCACGCGACTCATTTAACCGCGGTGTCTGGAGCGAACTGGCGCCGGCGGAGCGAAAAGCAGTGTTACTGAAGTGGGCGGATCTGATTGAAGCCAATGCCGATGAGCTGGCGCTGCTGGAAACGCTCGATATGGGCAAACCCATTGGCGATTCCCGTGCGGTGGACATTAACGGCACATTGTCCGCGCTTCGCTGGACCGCCGAAGCGGTTGATAAACTGTACGATGAAATTGCACCGACACCCAGCGATCAGCTGGGCATGATCACCCGCGAACCGGTCGGCGTGGTTGCGGCCATCGTGCCCTGGAACTTTCCGATGATCATGGCCACCTGGAAGTTTGCCCCGGCCCTGGCCATGGGTAATTCCTTCATTCTGAAACCGTCCGAAAAATCGCCTCTTACGGCGTTGCGTCTGGCACAGCTGGCCACTGAAGCGGGTATACCGGATGGGGTGTTCAATGTTTTGCCCGGCTTCGGGCACACGGCTGGCAAAGCACTGGCCCTGCATATGGATGTTGATGCGCTGGCCTTTACTGGCTCAACCGCCATTGCCAAGCAGCTGATGATTTATGCCGGTGAGTCCAACATGAAACGCGTCTGGACCGAAGCAGGCGGAAAGTCGGCCAATATTGTTTTTGCCGATGCCGATCTGGATGCAGCAGCGATAGGTGCGGCCGGTGGTATCTGTTTTAACACCGGTGAAGTCTGTACCGCCGGTTCACGCTTGCTGGTGGAAGACAGCATCGCCGATGAATTCATGGCGAAAGTGCGTGCACTGATGGCGGACTGGCGTCCGGGGCATCCGCTGGACCCGAACACCAATGTCGGTGCCATTGTCGATAACGCGCAGATGGAGCGTGTCCTCAAGTACATCGAGATCGGTCAGCAGGAAGGGGCGAAAATGACCGTCGGCGGGCAGCAGGTTACCCCTGTGGACGGTGGCCTCTTCCTGGAACCAACCGTATTTGAGAACGTGAATAACGGCATGACCATTGCCCGGGAAGAAATCTTCGGTGCGGTACTGTCGGTCATTCGCTTCAGCGATGAAGACGAGGCGCTGAAGATTGCCAACGATTCCATATACGGTCTCGCTGCGGGTCTGTGGACCAATAATCTGTCTCGGGCACATCGGGTCGCCCGCAAACTGCGCGCCGGTTCGGTATGGGTGAATGAATATGACCTGGGTGACATGACCGCACCCTTTGGCGGCTATAAGCAATCTGGTAACGGTCGGGATAAATCGCTCCACGCCTTTGATAAATACAGCGAGGTTAAGGCCACCTGGTTCAAGCTATGAGTCGCAGCGGTCGCGGGGCAGTGTGTTTAGACGCCTGCCCCGATTGATCGCTGTTGTCTCCATACCTCTTTTGATCCGCAGACTTTCAAAATAAGAAGAACGCATGAGCGAACCAAGAACAGGCGCCTACTACACGGCGACCATTAAAGAAGATTCCAATTACCCACGGCTGACTGGCGACATCCAGGTGGATGTCGCCATCGTCGGCGGTGGCTTTACCGGCGTAAACACTGCCCTGGAGCTGTCAGAGCGTGGCTATAAAGTGGCTCTGGTCGAAGCAAATCGTATCGGCTGGGGCGCCACCGGACGCAATGGCGGTCAGATTACCGGCTCCCTGTCGGGCGATGAATCCATGCGCCAGCAGATGGGCAAAACGCTGGGCAATGACGCTGAAGACTTTGTCTGGCAGCTTCGCTGGCGCGGGCACGACATCATCCGTAACCGGGTTGCGAAATATGGTATCGACTGTGATCTCAAGCACGGTCACCTGCATACGGCCTATAAGCCGTCGCACATGACGGAACTTCAGGCCAGCTACGATGAAGCGGTCAGACGTGGCATGGGCGATGAGGTGTCGCTGTTGCAGCGCGAGGACATTCCTGCTTACCTGGAAACCGACATCTATCACGGTGCGATCTACAATCGCAAAAACATGCATGTGCACTCGCTGAATCTGGTGCTTGGCGAGGCACGCGCCGCAGTGCAGCTGGGCGCGCAGATATTCGAACAGTCCAAAGTCATCGATATTGAGCATGGTGATAAGCCGGTGGTGATAACCGACGGTGGCCGGATTACGGCCGACCGGGTGGTGCTGGCCGGCAATGCCTATCATCGTCTGGAGCGTCGGAAGATGAGTGGCAAAATCTTCCCGGCCGCCGGGGGGGTTGTCGCGACGGCACCGCTGTCCGATGAAGTCGCTCAGGCCATTAACCCGAAAGACCTGGCCGTGTATGACTGCCGTTTTGTGCTCGACTATTACCGCCTGACGGCGGACAAGCGCTTATTGTTCGGTGGCGGTGCCAATTACAGCGGCCGGGAAAGCCGTAACATCGAAGCGGAACTGCGACCGGCACTGGAACGAACCTTTCCCCGCCTGAAAGGCGTCGACATTGATTTTGCCTGGAGCGGCATGATGGGCATCGTCATGAACCGGATCCCGCAGCTTGGCAAGCTGTCAGACCATGTATTTTATGCCCAGGGCTATTCCGGTCATGGCATCGCCACCTCACATATTGTGTCTGAGGTGATGGCCAATGCCCTTGACGGTCATATGCGGGAGTTTGACACCTTTGCGGCCTGCAGTCACATCCGGGTGCCCGGCAGTGAATGGCTGGGCAATCAGTTTCTGGCCATTGGCATGTGGTACTACCGCATGATGGAAGCGCTGCGCTGAACCGCCCCCCCCCGTATCACCCGGAAAGCGGCTCCTGCACTGGCAACAGGCTGCACTTTTGTCATTAAACCAGCCGCCGAAACACCGCTGTTAGCGACCGCACTGGCGGTACTGGCCGAACAGGCAGGGATTCCGGCCGGCACGGTGAAGAAGGTGTCGATGGAGCTCGGTGGTAACGCGCCGTTTATTGTTTTTGATGATGCAGATATCGACGCAGCCGTCCAAGGTGCGATGGTGTCGAAATACCGCAATGCCGGTCAGACCTGTGCGGCATGGATGACGGCACGGTCATCGGCCCGCTGATTCATGGAAACGCTATGCGCAACATTGATGAGCGCGTGCAGGCGTCAGTGAAAGCCGGTGCAAAAGTCGTGACCGGTGGCAAGCCCCATTCACTGGGTGGCTCTTTCTATGAGCCGACCATCCTCACCGATGTCACCACCGACATGCCGATTGCGCAGCCAGAAATATTTGGACCGGTCTCCCCGATCATTCCCTTTGAAACCGAAGAGGAACTGATCGCTATGGCCAATGACACCGAATTTGGCCTGGCGTCCTATTTCTATGCACGGGATATCGGCTGCGTCTGGCGGGTCGCCGAAGCGCTGGAATACGGCATGGTCGGTGTGAACGAAGGCATCATTTCAAACGTCGCGGCACCCTTTGGCGGCATGAAACAGTCCGGTTTGGGCCGAGAAGGTTCCAAATACGGAATGGATGAATACCTGGAAATGAAGTACGTCTGTCTGGGCGGCATGGATAAGTAGGACAAAATAATGTCAGAAAATCAGAGTGTGCAGGAACGAAAAGTCAGCGCCATTGCGTGCGGCATGGGTAACATGTAGTCGGCATACGTGTCGCATGCAAAAAATGCGGAAGTGTGGGATGTCGAAGGCAACCGCTACATCGATTTCGGAACCGGCATTGCCGTTTGTAATACCGGCCACAGCCATCCGAAAATAGTCGAAGCCGTGAAAGCACAGGTGGAAAAGTCTTCACACACCTGCGTAATGGTCAGCCCTTATGAGCAGGCTGTGGAACTGGCCGGCAGCAACCATCATCGAACCAGTGCAGGGTGAAGGCGGTTTTTATCTGGCCCCTGTCGAGTTCCTGCAGCAGTTGCGCGCGCTCTGTGATGAACACGGTATTGTGCTGATCATCGATGAAATTCAGAGCGGGTTCGGCCGTACCGGAACCTTCTTCAATGCTGAGCGTGCTGGGATCGAACCGGATCTGATGACGATGGCCAAGGGTATCGAAGGTGGGTACCCACTGTCCGCGGTGGTCGGCAAAGCAGATATGATGGATGCACCCGAACCGGGAGGGCTGGGTGGTCCTTATGGCGGTTCTCCAGTTGGTTGTGCCGTAGCTTTGGCCGTACTGGAAGTGATAGAAGATGAACAGCTGGTGGAACGGGCTAATGTGATCGGCACTCGTTTTGACCAACGTTTAAAGGGGATTGCTGAACGTTATCCTGGGGTTGTTGGTGAAGCGCGGATCAACGATGCCACGATTGCGCTCGAACTGGTGAATGACGGCGATACTAAACAGCCTAACACTGAATTGACGGGTCAGATTATCAGCAAGGCACAGCAGCACGGACTCATATTGCTACCATGCGGTTATCATGGGAATGTCATTCGATTCCTGCCAGCACTGACAACACAGGCCAACTGATAGATGAAGGAATGGACAAATTTGATTCGATATTAAGTGAGTTGCTTCGATCGATGTCGGATCGCTCCTAAGGGCGGGCATGAAAAGCAAACAGACTGCGGTAAGGGGCGGCGGAGATAGAATAACTATGATCTTTGACCCTCGCCTTGTCACTTCACTTTTCAAGCTCTGTAGAGGCACTTCCCAGTTAATCAGAGGCGCCTTAAAAGTGGTTACAAAAAAAACACAAAAAATATGTTGCCGGAAAATAGCGTTACCATGAAAACCGGATTATAAAGACGCCAAGACGATGCCATCGACGGCCATTCGTCGAGACTGAGTGTAGTCGCCCAGCAGGGTGACGGCACTCGATGACACTGTTTTCGTTGATGGAGAAGAGGCCATGGGTGAGTTCGACGAAAGCAACCTGGAGCAGTCCGGAGGCTGGACAAGCGACAGTGACGACAACCATTCTATTGCCGGCCGTGCGCGGATCCGTGCACAGTTGCAGGCAGACATTGACGCTTTCCTGAACCAGGGCGGCAAGATCCAGGAAGTTGATACAACCTTTCGTTCTGATTCCCCTCGCAAGGTGGATATCGGGTTCAACAACCGCTCCCTCTGAACGCTGTCCGGGCAGGCCGGGGTGGTGCACCCCGGCCCTGTTTTTGATCCCTGTCTCGGTATGGCATGCCGGCCTGGTTTATCCTCGCTCAATACCATCCTGTCCTGTTAACCGGGGCAAGACGCCAGTTACCCGACGATTCGGCCCCGCCCTTGTCTATGAAATCCTCTATCTGACTTTCCGTTACGATGCCGGTGATAATAGCAGTTGTTGCCGTATTCTGGCTGTTCACCAGTGATACACAGGATATCACCTCGCCAACCGATTCCTCCTCCGAAGGTGGGCAAACGGTCGTGGTGCCGGAGCAAAGGTATTCCGACGAACAGGTTGCTCCCTCGAAGCTGGTTGGCCAATCGTCGGCTGTCACTGTTCCGGAAACATCCAGGCATTGCGCCGAACCTGGCTGGATGCGAATACTGCGGATGCCTTTTTCGCCGATGAGGAAGCGGTGGACCGGTTCCAGATGGAGAAGCTCAGAATTACCCGGGATCAGAGCCTGACAGAAGAGCCGAGGGCAGAGGCATTGCGCAGGGCTGAGTCGTCATTGCCCGAGTCTCTTCGCAAGGCCAGGGAAGAAACCCGTCAGTTCACCCAATATGAACAGGTGCGCCAGGAACTGGCTGATGATCCGCAGGCGCTCCGGGTCTGGCGGCAAAAGGCGTTCGGTGCAGAAGCTGTGGACAGGCTGGCACAGCTCGACAAAGAGCTGGAGCAATGGGACGAGCGCTGGATTCGATTCGGTAATATACCTGTCATGGAATCCGATTAACCTGCTGAGGGAGTCTGCAACTGGCGGCGCTGGCCGTGTATGATGGCGCAAGGGGCGCCGGGCCGGCGCCGGGATTATTCATCAGAATTTTGCTCAGCCACTCAGGAGGTTGTCCGTGCCGATTCCGACTCCACGTGCTTTCCCAGCTACCCGCCTTCGCCGCAACCGGGCCAGTGACTTTTCCCGCCGGCTGGTCCGGGAAAATCAGTTGACTCCGGACAATCTGATTTATCCGGTGTTTGTCCTGGAGGGTGAGGGCCAGCGCGAGCAGGTGCCCTCCATGCCAGGGGTGGAGCGACTGAGTATCGATCTTCTGGTTGAGCAGGCTGCGGAGCTGGTGGCGCTGGGAATTCCCGCCGTTGCCTTATTTCCGGTAGTGCCAGCGGACAAGAAAAACCTGTCCGGTTCCGGTGCCTGGGATTCGGAAGGCCTGGCCCAGCGAGCTGTAAGGGCACTGAAAAAAGCGCAGCCGGAGCTGGGTGTGATCACCGATGTGGCGCTGGACCCGTTCACCACTCACGGGCAGGACGGCATCATTGATAACGACGGTTACGTGCTCAACGATGTGACCGTCGAGGCGCTGGTCAATCAGGCCCTCTCCCATGCCGATGCCGGTGCCGATGTGGTTGCCCCCTCGGACATGATGGACGGCCGGGTGGGTGCTATTCGGAACGCGCTGGAGAATGCCGGCTATGTGAATACCCGAATCCTGGCCTATTCTGCCAAGTATGCATCCAGCTATTACGGGCCTTTCCGCGACGCGGTGGGCTCGGCAGGCAATCTCGGTAAAGGCAACAAGTCCACTTACCAAATGGATCCGGCGAACAGCGACGAGGCATTGCACGAAGTGGCCATGGATCTGTCCGAAGGTGCTGACATGGTGATGATAAAGCCCGGTATGCCATACCTGGATATCGTGTACCGGGTGAAAACGGAACTGCAGGTGCCCACTTTTGTGTACCAGGTCAGCGGTGAATACGCCATGCACATGGCAGCGGCACAGAATGGCTGGCTGGACGGCGACGCGGTGATGATGGAAAGCCTGATGGCCATGCGTCGCGCGGGAGCTGACGGTATCCTGACCTATTTTGCCGTGCGTGCGGCCCGCCTGATGTGGGAACGACAAGGCTGACAACCGATACAAACCAATCGCCAGCTTGCAAAGCCACGGCGGCGAACAAGACTGGAACCGAGGAAACATGACAACGGAAACGGCCAAGAATCAGACAACGGGTGGCGAGCTGAGTGTGCCTGCGCCAGTGGAAGTTCCCCCGGTGGGCGAAGAGGTCAACCTGGATGCCAATGAAAACTACTTCAACCGGGAACTGAGCCAGCTACAGTTCAACTACCGGGTGCTCAAGCAGGCTCTGGATACCACGCATCCTCTCATCAACCGTCTGATGTTCTGCTGTATATTCAGCAGTAACATGGATGAGTTTTTCGAAATCCGTGTCGCGGGGCTGCGCCAGCAGATGAAATACGGGCGCGAGACAATCGGCGCGGATGGCATGATGCCGGATCAGGCGCTGGCCGAAATCAGCCGTGTTGCCCACGATTATATTCGCGAACAGTACGACATCCTCAACAACGTCCTGATTCCCGAAATGGAGCAACAGAACATTCATTTCGTGCGGCGCCGGGAATGGACCCCGCAACAGGCCGAATGGGTTCGTAACTATTTTGAAGAGGAAATCCTGCCGGTTGTCAGCCCGATCGGGCTGGACCCTTCCCACCCCTTCCCCCGGCTGGTGAACAAGAGCCTGAACTTCATTGTTGAGCTGGACGGCAAGGATGCCTTTGGCCGTGAAACCGGGATGGCGATCGTGCCTGCTCCCCGGTCGCTGCCGCGCCTGGTGCGACTGCCGGATGAGGTGTGTGACGGTGGAGAGAACCTGGTATTCCTGTCCTCCATGATCCACGCCCATACCGACGAGCTGTTTCCGGGCATGGAAGTCAAAGGCTGCTACCAGTTCCGGCTGACCCGTAACGCCGACCTGGAGCTTGAGGACGACCTGGAAGACTTGGCTTCGGCTCTGCGAGGTGAACTGCTGAGCCGCCGTTTCGGTGACGGCGTACGCCTGGAAGTGGCGGACAACTGCCCGCAGGAGCTGGTGCAATTCCTGCTGACCGAGTTCGGACTCACCGAACGGGATCTGTATCAGGTCCATGGCCCGGTTAACCTGACCCGGCTGATGGCCGTTGGCGGTCTGGTAGACCGGCCGGACCTGACCTATTCCGGCTTCTCGCCTTCGATTCCCAGGCAGATTCGAAGCAAGGAATCGATGTTTGACGCCATCCGCAAGCAGCCGATTCTGTTGCACCATCCCTTCGAGAACTTCAGCCCGGTGGTGGATTTGCTGCGCCAGGCTGCCAAGGATCCCCAGGTGCTGGCGATTCGCCAGACGCTTTACCGGACCGGGGCGGATTCCGAGCTTGTGGAAGCGCTGGCGGATGCGGCCAGGCGTGGCAAGGAAGTGACCGCGGTGATCGAATTGCGGGCCCGGTTTAGTGAGGCCGAAAACCTTGAACTGGCGAGCAGGCTTCAGGAAGCCGGGGTGATCGTGGTCTATGGCGTTGTTGGCTACAAGACGCATGCCAAGATGATCCTGATCGTACGCCGGGAAGAAGGGCGTCTGCGGCGCTACGTGCACCTGGGCACGGGCAACTATCATGCTGGCAACGCCCGGTTGTACACCGATTACAGTTTCATGACCTGTGACGAATCCATCAGCGATGATGTCAACAAGCTGTTCCAGCAACTGACAGGCATGGGTAAAGCCCTGAAGATCAAGAAGCTGTTTCATTCTCCGTTTACCCTGCACTCCCGTTTGCTCAGCCTGATCGAGCGGGAAGCCGACTATGGTGAGAAAGGCCGGATTATTATCAAGGTCAATGCCCTCACCGAGATCAAGATGATCAAGGCCCTGTACCGGGCATCTCAGGCGGGCGTGAAGATTGATCTGATCATCCGTGGCATTTGTTGTCTGCGCCCGGAGGTGCCGGGCCTTTCCGATAACATTCGGGTAAGATCCATCCTTGGTCGCTTCCTCGAACACACCCGGGTGTATTACTTCGGCAATAACGGCCGGCCCGATGTTTACTGCTCGAGCGCGGATGGTATGGAGCGCAACCTGCTGAGCCGTGTGGAAACCGCGTTTCCCCTGGATGACCCGGACCTGGCGGCCCGTGTTCGCGAAGACCTGGATACCTACCTGGCCGATAACTGCCAGTCCTGGGTTTTGCAACCTGACGGCAGTTACATCCAGAACCAGCCCGCCGAGGGTGATGAGCGTTTGGCGGCCCAACTGGTGCTATTGGAGCGGTTGACCGGAAAAAACTGATTTCCCAGACGGAGAATGCTTTTGAATGCCAAATGGATGATTGCCGGCGCCGGGGTGCTGGCTGTGGCCGGTGGACTGCCGTGGGTGGTGGGTTATGTTACCGAACAGCAGTGGCAGCAGGCTACGGCAGAGGCCAACAGTGCTCAGCCATTACTGAAGCTTGAGACAGAAGCGTATCGCCGGGGCCTTCTCGGTTCAGAGCTGAGGGGCTCAGTCACCCTGTTGAATCCCGAAACCGGCGAATCCAATCGTGTGGCTTTCCGGGCGGATGTGACCCATGGGGTGACCGGCAGTCTGATGGACTTTGAACCAACTGATGGTTGGTCTGCACCGGGTATGGACTGGTTTCCCGAAGAAGATCCAAGGTTGACCCTGGAGACTCGGCTCTGGGGTACTGCGACACTTGAGCTGGAAGTGCCGGGTATGTCTGTTACTGACGCCGGAACAGGCGAGTCTCTGGCCACCAGCGGCGGTCTGGCAAGAATCGAGATCAGTGACGCGGGCACCAGGGCAGAGGCTCTGGTAGTCTGGCCTGCGCTGATATTGTCTGGTCCAGAGCTGGATGTCCGTGTCAGTGACTTCCGGATGGAGCAGACCATGAACCACCTTTCGGGTGAGGTCTGGACCGGCTCCGGCGAGGTTGTGGTTGAGTCTGTGTCTGTCACGCCCGATCAGGAGCAGTCGGTTTCTCTGAACGGCATTTCTGTTCAGAGCAGCAGTGAGGCCGTTAGCAATGGTGAGCGGCTGGATTCGCGTGTGGCCTTCGAGGTTTCCGATATCACGTTTTCCGATGAAGCTTATGGCCCCCAACGGCTGGTGTTCGCGCTGGAGGGGCTGGAAGTGGCGGCCTGGAGTGCCCTGACAGAAAGCCTGTCGGCGATGCAGGCACTGGCTGTTACTCAGGCCTCGGGCGGTCAGGAGCAGTTTGCGCAGCAGATGGCTGCCATGGGGCAGATGAATGCCGCCGTACGGGATTTGGCTGCAGCCGGCTTTTCCGTGGGTTTTCCGGAGTTGTATATGACAACTCCGGAAGGCGCGGTAACCGGAAGTGCCCGGATCTCCCATCCGGAGCTGACGGCGGATCAGAAGGCCGAGATGCTGATGGTGATGCAGCGCCTGGCCGGCGAAATGAATCTGAGCCTGCCCCTGGCCCTGGCAGAGAAATATCCGGAGCTGCAACTGCAACTGGCGCCCCTGATCAAGCAGGGCTTACTGGTTCAGGAGGGTGACATACTTGTGCTGGACGCGCAGATGAAGGACCTGGTAGTTGATGTGAACGGCGTGGAAATTCCGTTGCCACCTTTGCTTTGAATCATTGGCCTGAAGTAACAAAAAAGCCCCGGTCACGGGGCTTTTTTGTTACTTCAGGCCCGGTCAAACTTCTGTTTCAGGGCCGCCTCTACCGCGGGATCGACGAATTCCGACACATCGCCGCCCAGGGATGCGATTTCCCGGATCAGGGTGGAGGAGATGTAGGACAGGTGGTTCGCGGGTGTCAGGAATACGCTTTCCACTTCCGGGGCAAGCCGGCGGTTCATGTCTGCCAGCTGGAACTCATACTCGAAATCGGAGACGGCGCGCAGGCCCCGCAGGATCACGGTGGCGCCCTGTTCGCGGACGAAGTCTGCCAGCAGATTGCTGAAGCCGGTGACGCTGACATTGGGGATATGCGCCGTTGCCTGGCGGACCAGTTCGCAGCGTTCTTCCAGGTCGAAGAGGGGTTGTTTCTTGGGGTTGTAGGCGACGGCGACGACGATTTCGTCGAACATGCGGCTGGCGCGTTCGGTGAGGTCGGTGTGGCCGTTGGTGATTGGGTCGAAGGTGCCCGGATAGATGACTTTGGACATGCACAGCTCCTTTCTTCGCTGGGTGCAATCATATCAGCATTCCTGGTTGTTCTGTAGTTGCCGGGGGAGGGATTCCGGGGCTTTGGGGTGGGCATTCAAGTGATGGGGGAGTGGCCAATTGGGAGGATCTGTCCGGGAAGAGCGGAGCGGACGTGCCGAATCGATCAGGCCTTGAATCGATTGGCCAGTCGCGTACTGTTCCGGGCTGAAAGTGCATAGACGGACAACTGCGGATTCGCGCCGATGCTGGTCGGGAAGATAGAAGCGTCGTGGATGCTGAGGTTGCTGACGTGGTGGTGTTCCCCGAAGCCGTTGACCACGGATCCCTCCGGATTGGCACCCATGCCGCAGCCGCCCATCTGGTGGGCGGTGAACAGGCGGACTCGGTGCAGTTCCATGGGGAGTTGGTCGATGGCGGTTTTGACGTCGGCCAGAGTGGTGTACCAATCGGAATCCAGGTGCATGAGGCGGACGCGTTTGGCGCCAGCGGCGAACTGGATTCCGGCCATGGTGTGGAAGGCGCGGCGCAGGCCGTCCCAGAGGTAGTCGGTGACCGGGTAGTCCAGGTAGGGGCTGCCGTCGTCGCGCAGGCCGATGGTGCCGCCCGGGCTGTCGGGGTGGAAGCCATCCCGGAGCAGGGCGATGACGGAGTTCATCCAGGGCAGGCGGGCCATGGTGTTGATCTGGGTGTCGCCGTGGCCGGGGATGACACCGCTGGACATGGCCGGGTGCAGCGGGGGGACTTCCAGTTTGTAGCCCACCGGGCCGTCGACCCCGCCGCTGAAGTTGAAGTGGTCGGAGTAGATGGACTGCGGAGCGCCGTAGAAAGGTTCGACTTTTTCCGGCATTTCCGCGACGCAGGCGTTGACCGGGTGGATGAAGGAGCGCTTGCCGATGCGGTTGTGCGGGTCGGGGATGTCGGAGCGCAGCAGCAGGCCGGGGGTGCCGATGGCACTTGCGGCGGCGACGAAGTGTCGGGCCTTCAGGGTGACTGTGACGCCGGAGGGCGTGATGCCGTCGGCGGCCATGGCACTGGCCTGGAGATGGTCGATCCGGTCCTGGTCCATCACCAGTTTGTCCGCCCGCAGGCCGTGGATCAGATGGGCATCGTTGTCCAGTGCCCCCGGGACGGTGGTCAGCAGGGCGCCCTGTTTGGCGTTGGTGGGGCAGCCGACGCCGCAGTATCCCAGATTCCAGCACCCTTTGACGTTACGGGGAATGACTTTCCAGCTGTAACCGAGCTGGTCGCAACCCTGGCGCAGGATGTCGTTGTTGACGTTGGGCTCCCGCGCCCAGGGTTCCATGTTATGGCGCTGTTCCCGCCCATCGAACCAGGGCGCCATGGCATCTGGAGTGAGGGCATCGAGCCCAAAGTGTTCGGTCCAATAGTTCAGGGTAGCGTCCGGTGTGCGGAAGCTGCTGGTCCAGTTCACGGTGGTGGAACCACCGACGCAGCGGCCCTGGAGGATGGCGATGGCGCCGTCTTTGGTAACCCGGCTCATGCCTTCCTGGTAAAGGCTGGCGTAGGCGCTGAGCTCGTCCATCTTGAAGTCTTTCTGGTAATACAGCCGGCCTTCTTCCACCAGGATGACCGACAGGCCGCTTTTGGCCAGGATCTCGGCGGTGGTGCCACCACCGGCGCCGGTGCCGATCACCACGACATCGGCTTCAAGGGTATGGTCCTCCGTCAGAGTGGTGCCATCGGTGACTTTCCAGCCGGATTCCAGGCCCTGGGCGATTCGATCTTTTAACTGCATGGTTGGCTCCGTCAATCAGCTGGGGGTCACACGTTCTGAAACTGGGGCAGGGCATCCACCGCCCATTGCGGCGGCCCCGGATAACCGGACAGATGCCAGAAATCCTCGTAACCATAGAACGCCACGTTGCTGATCTTGGTCAGGGCGATGTATCCGTTGTTGAACAGCCCGATACCGCTGGTACGCCAGCGCTCCAGGAATGCATCGGCTTCCTCGGTAGTGACCTTGGGCCAGTTGGACCAGACCCGGGCGATGGTGACGCGGGTCAGGCCGAAATTGAGCAGGTCAAACAGGCGCCGGAGTTCCTTCTGGTTGGCCGGGCCGAAGTTATGGATGCCGGCATCGATCCGCTCGATGGTGCCGGCGATCGCCATGCGCCGGGCCTGCGGCTGCTCCGGCAGCCCGGGGCCTATAATCGCCGGAAGCAGGGCCCCGAACAGCTGAATGTCGTCGGGGGTCAGGAAGCGGAACTCGTAGCTCGCATCCATGCGGGTGCCCACCGCACTGACTCGACCGGCGGGCGCAGAGCTACAGCCGCTCAGACCGGCGGTCGCGCTGACGGTACCCAGAAAAATGGCTCCGCCGAGTCCGGTTTTGAGAAAGCTGCGGCGGTTCAGGTTGGCAAAATCGGAAGGAGTTGAACGTACATCGGCTTGATCGTTCATCGATCCATTCTCTTTTTGTTATTGGGTGAGGCCTGCAACCAAGCTGGGCGGCGGTGATGGGCATTCCTTTCCGGGACTGTGCAAAACAGGGATGTTTTGCTCAAGCCTACAGGGGTCAGTTCGAGCGTTTATGAAGCGAAGCTTCATGCGACAAACTGACGACGGCAATCCGTGATTGCCGGCCGGACCCCGCAGGGGGATTCACGGCGTGTCCCGGAAAGGAATGCCCATCGCCGACAGGCACCCGTACTCACAGGCAAAAAATCAGCGAATAAAGAACCGGTAAACCAGCCTGTGCATGGCGGTCCCGTGCGGGGCATAGACAAACTTGCCGCTGTTGAACTTTTGCTTGGTGAAGATCGCCCGGTGATGGGAGAAGGTCAGGAAACCCTCCCGGCCGTGATAGTGGCCCATGCCGGAATCCCCGATACCCCCGAACGGCAGATCGTCCTGGGCCACATGCATCAGCGCATCGTTGATGCACATGCCGCCGGAGTGGGTGTTCTCAACCACGTGCTGCTGCTCATCCTTGTCGTAACCGAAGAAGTACAGAGCCAGCGGGCGTGGACGGTCATTGATGTAGTGGGTGGCCTCATCCAGGGTGCCGTAGGCCACCACCGGTAGGATCGGACCGAAAATCTCGTCCTGCATCACCTTCATGTCCGGGTTTGCCTTGAGAACCAGAGTCAGCGGAATCTTCCGGGTCCCATCCTTCAGGTCCTCACGGGCCGGGTTGATCTCGATCAACTCCGCGCCTTTCTCCCTGGCGTCTTCCAGATAACTTTGCAGACGATCGTACTGGCGCTCGTTGATGATGGCGGTGTAATCGTCATTGTCCCGCAGGCTTGGGTACATTTCTGCGAAACGGGTGCGGAATTCATCCACAAAGGTCTGTACCCGGTCTGCGGGGCACAATACATAGTCCGGCGCCACGCAGGTCTGCCCTGCGTTGAAGGCCTTGCCGAAAGCAATGCGCTGGGCCGCGTCTTCCATGGGGACATCCGGGGAAACGATGGCCGGGGATTTGCCACCCAGCTCCAGAGTCACCGGTGTTAGATTCTCGGCCGCTGCGCGCATCACCAGCTTGCCGACCGACGTGGAGCCGGTGAACAGCAGATGGTCAAAGGGGCGTGAGGAGAAGTCCGCGGCCACATCCGCTTCACCATTGATCACCGCGACCAGGTCCTCGGCAAAGTTGTCCTCGATGATTTCCTTGAATAGCGCCGAGGTGTGCGGGGTGTATTCGGACATCTTGATCATGGTGCGGTTGCCGGCGGCGAGTGAGGCCACCAGCGGGCCAACCGCCAGGTACAGCGGATAGTTCCAGGGCACGATCACGCCCACCACGCCCTTGGGCTGATAATGCACCTTATTGCTGGCGGGCTGGAACAGCACCGAGACATGGCGCTTGGACGGTTTCATCCAGTCAGCGAGATTTTTCAGGGTGTAGTTGATGCCCTGGATTGATGGCATCACCTCGGCAATCAGCGATTCGTCCCGGGAACGGCAGCTGAAATCCCGGTCAATGGCTTCCACCAGCCGGTCCTGATTGCTGAGCAGGGCACGTTTGAGGCGTTTGAGGTTGTCCTGCCGCTCGGTCAGCGAGGGCGAGGGATTGCCCCGGAAGGCCTTTTTCTGCGCTGCAAATACCCGGTGGGTATGCTGGATATGTTTCTTGCTTTCCGTGAGCTGGACGACGGTAGCAGCCATGACATTCTCCCCTGGTCAGCCGGCACTGCGGGCCGGCACCCTGTTTTGTAGTGTGGCTAAAAAACAGCCAGTTTGCATCAGGGACTATTATTAGAGTATATACTCTAGGCAGTCAAGCAAGCGCCGATGGCCGATTGGGCCAGTCGAGCGAAAGACCACTAAAAGTGCTTACAGCCTTATGAAAACCAGAGAAAAAATCCTTCTTGCCAGTCTGGAACTGTTCAACGAACGGGGAGAGCGCAATGTCACCACCAATCACATCGCCGCGGATCTGGCGATTTCCCCGGGCAACCTGTATTACCACTTCCGCAACAAGTCGGACATCATTTATGAAATTTTTCTGGAGTATGAAAAGCTGGTCGATTACTACCTGGATATTCCTCAGGATCGGCCGCTGACTCTGGATGATCTGACTTTCTATCTGGAATCGGTCTTTGACGGCTTGTGGAGTTACCGGTTTTTCCACCGGGATCTGGAGTACCTGCTCGATAGCGATACTCGTCTGCGCAAGGATTATCGGGAATTCACCAATCGCTGTCTGACGGCGATCAGCCAGATCTTCGAGAAGATGTCCGAGGCCGGTATTATCGAACCCCAGCCTGAGGATCTGCGCTCGGCCATGTCGCTGAATGTGTGGTTGGTGATCACCAACTGGATGGCATTCCTCAAAACAGCCCACGCGGCGGATGAGCCGGCCAGTCTGAGCCTGACCGAATTGAAGCAGGGTATTTACCAGGTTCTCACTCTGGAGATTCCCTATCTGACACCGGGTTACCGGGAGCAGGTGATGGCACTACGAGAAAAGTACCGGCCGTCGCTCCCTGAGCTGGCCGGAGCAGTTGGCTGAGCGGATCAGAGTATGTGAAAGGCGAAATGTTGAACAGAAAATGAACGATCCGGGAACTTTAGGCGCGACCGTCGATCATAGAAATGACGTTGGGAATTCGGACATTCCTTGCGTCTCCTGAGTGAGTTCTCAGGTTTTAGCACGTCGCAAACCCTGACGTTTCGCCGGTCTGTCGCCTGACAGACCGGTTTTTTTATGCCTGTTCCGGCAGTTCCCCCTCCAGCCAGCGGCTCAGTGCATCCCGGCATTCCTCAACACCTCGTTTGGTAGTGGCCGAGAACATGATCAGGTGTTCCACGCACTGGTAGCTCTTCAGCTGTTTGGCTATGCCGAGCATGGCGGTCTTGGCCTGGCCGAATTTCAGTTTGTCGGCCTTGGTGGCCAGAATCATCAGCGGAAGGTGGTTATGTTCGCACCATTCCACCATCATTTGGTCGAAGTCGGTTAACGGGTGACGAATGTCCATGACAAGCACCAGGCCTCGCAGGCACCGGCGGTCGTTCAGGTAATGACCGAGGTGCTGTTGCCAGTCGTCCTTCATGTCCCGCGACACCTTGGCATAGCCATAGCCCGGCAGGTCCACGAGCCTGCATCCTTCCCGGTTCAGGGAGAAAAAGTTGATCAGACGGGTGCGCCCGGGAGTCTTGGAGGTACGGGCCAGCTTGCCGTTGGCGGTGATAGCGTTGAGAGCGCTCGATTTGCCGGCGTTGGAGCGGCCGGCAAAGGCAACTTCGGCCCCGATATCGGGTGGACACTCTTCCAGTCGGGATGCGCTAATCAGGAATCTGGCACTGTTAAAAGAGATGGATTTTTGAGTCAGATCAGGGTCCACGACAGTTGGCTTTCCTTTGGATTTCAGTTATTGGCGATTAATGTATAATGCTACACCAATTCCGGGCGGCGCGCTGTGCGTGGCCGCTTTCAGTCCCGGTTTTGAGCCTGCCTGGTCAGCGCCTGCCGGCTGCATGATGAAGAATACCTTTAAGATGAGAGAAGCGGAGCGAGCATGAAAAAACTGATCGCAGGAGTTGTTCTTGGTGTAAGCCTTACAACGCTGGCACACGGAGCAGGAGATCCCCAGGCAGGTCAACAGAACGCAGCGGTATGTGCCGGCTGCCACGGCCAGAGTGGCCAGAAGCCGGTTATGGGTGTGTACCCGAAGCTGTCTGGACTGGGCGAGAAATACCTTTACGACCAGCTGGCGGCTATCAAGGCCGGTGATCGGGCCATCCCGGAGATGACCGGTCTACTTGATAACATGTCCGAGCAGAATCTGCAGGATCTGGCGGCTTATTTTGATAGCCAGGACGTGATCGTAAGCCAGGCCAGCCCGGACACCATCGACCAGGGCGCAGCGCTCTACCGTGGTGGCAACCTGGCCACCGGTGTGCCGGCGTGCGCAGGCTGCCACAACCCGCAAGGCAAGGGTAACGAGCCGGGTGGTTATCCTGCGCTGGGGGGGCAGAATACGGAGTATGTCATCAAGCAGCTGAAAGCCTACCGTGACGGTTCCCGCAACACCGGTGCCAACGCCGCGATCATGATGGACGTTGCCGCCAAACTGACGGACGCCGAGATCGAGGCCGTTGCCAACTACGTTTCCGGTCTGAACTGAGACCGGAACCGGCAATCTGAAAACCCCGCCTTGGCGGGGTTTTTTGGTGCTTGCTTACCATCCTGTAATACGCCACGGTCGGCCCCGTTGTGGAACTTTTGCCGATTGCTGGGTCATAATCCCTCACAAAATGCATTCAGGAAATCGGAGACGTTGAATGATCAGATCACTTGGAGTGGCAGTTTTCTTGGCAATGGCCGTCGCCGCTACGGGAACCGCCAGTGCCCAGAGCTGGGAAGAGGGTGTGCACTATCGCGAGCTTGAGACGCCGGTCCGCACCGCAAGTGAAAGTGGAGTCGAGGTGGCCGAGGTGTTCTGGTACGGCTGCCCCCACTGTTACAACTTCAAGCCGTTGGCCGAGGCCTGGGAAGCCGATGCCCCGGATTACGTGGATTACGTTCGTATTCCGGCAGCGCTGGGGCGTTCCTGGGAGCCCCATGCCCGGGCGTTTTACGCCCTCGAAGCCATGGGCGAGCGGGAGAAGGTGCATGATGCCCTGTTTGATGCCCTGGCCGGTGAGCGCCGGCCCCTGAACGACGGCGAATCCCTGGCGGATTTCGTTGCTGAGTATGGTGTGGATCCGGAGGAGTTTCTCAAAAATTACAACAGCTTCGGTGTAAACGCGAAGATGCAGCAGGCCCAGGCCAAAATTCGCGGCGCGCGGGTCACCGGCACACCGACTATGCTGGTTGATGGAAAATACACGGTGACGGCTTCCATGGCTGGTGGTCACGAGGCCGTATTGAAAGTTGTGGATTACCTGGTGGAGAAGGAGCACGACGCCGGGCAATGACAGGTAGCCCGGTGGCACGGCCTTGCCACCGGGCCTTACAGGCAGGAAGAGACTGCCGGTCTATGTATAAGCGTATTCGCAAACAGATCGATGGAATTCTGAAGTCGGAGCAGGAGCCGAGAGGTCGCTGTTCCGGTTTCGAGCATGTTCCGGAATTCGAGCCCCACCGTCATATCCGGCTGCTGACCTTCAATATCCAGGTGGGCATCAAAACCACGTCCTACCGCCACTATTTGACCCGCAGCTGGCAGCATGTCCTGCCTTATCGCAATCGCATCGAGAACCTGGACCGGATTGCCCGGCTGGTCAGCAATTACGATGTGGTGGCGCTGCAGGAGTGTGATGGCGGCAGCCTCCGCAGCGGTTTTATCAATCAGGTGCAATACCTGGCCGAGGCGGCAGGAATCCCTTACTGGTATCAGCAGCTGAACCGGAACATGGGGCAGATTGCCCAGCACTCCAACGGCCTGCTGAGCCGGTTCCGCCCCCTGGATGTCACCGAGCACCGTTTGCCGGGGTTCATTCCCGGGCGGGGTGCCATCATCGCGCGCTATGGTGTGAAAGAGGATCCCCTCGTGCTGGTTCTGATGCACCTGTCCCTGAGCAAGGCCGCGCAGCAGCGGCAGTTGGGCTATATCCGGGAGCAGATTGCCGATTATCGGCATGTGGTGCTGATGGGGGATATGAACGCCCACGCCGATCAGCTTCTGACTCAGACCCCCCTGAAAGAAACCGACCTGATTCCGTTACCGGAGACTGCGCACAGTTTTCCGAGCTGGCGTCCGGAGAAGGCGTTGGACCATATCCTGGTCAGTCCGAGCCTGGACATCCGCCGGTCAGAGGTGGTGAGCTATCCGGTTTCCGACCACCTGCCCATTGCCATGGATGTGGCGTTGCCGGAGGGCTACCTGGAAACCTTCTGATGCAATTCGCAGCCACAAAAAAACCCGGCGGTTGCCGGGTTTTTTTGTGAAGGCCCGATCAGGATTATTTGATCTTGGCTTCCTTGTACGCAACGTGCTTGCGGACAACCGGATCGTACTTTTTGATCTCGATCTTTTCCGGAGTGTTACGCTTGTTCTTTTTGGTCGTGTAGAAGTGACCAGTGCCTGCTGAAGATACCAGCTTGATTTTCTCGCGCATGATGCGGCTCCTTATACCTTCTCGCCGCGGGCACGAAGATCGGCCAGCACAGCGTCAATGCCTTTTTTGTCGATGATGCGCATGCCCTTGGTGGATACGCGCAGCTTCACGAAACGCTTCTCGGATTCAACCCAGAAACGATGGTTCTGCAGATTCGGCAGAAAACGGCGACGAGTGTGATTCATCGCGTGGGATACGTTGTTACCGGATACCGGGCGCTTACCGGTAACCTGACAAACTCTGGACATACTTGCCTCCGACCTGAGCAGTGGTCTCTATCAATACGAATTCGTTTTTAATGCGTCTCTGGTTGCCGGGGAGCCTGCTTGCTCCCTGTTCGCGCCTTGTAAACGGAACGCTGCCTGCCAGACGCCGCCAGAAAGGGACGCTTTTATACCAGAACTGGCCCCCCAACGCAAAAGATTGTTGGGAAATTGGCCAGTATCCAGGGCGTCATTTTGCTGACAGTCACATCAATCCTCTTTCGGCGAGGGATATTACCTCACCGTGGCCGACAACCATATGGTCAAGAACCCTGATATCCACCAGACCCAGGGCCTCTTTCAGGCGTCGGGTCAGGGAGATGTCGGCCTGGCTGGGTTCAGCCACACCCGAGGGATGGTTGTGGGCAAAGATGACCGCCGCGGCGTTGTCCTCCAGTGCCTGGCGAACCACCTCCCGGGGGTAGACGGCGGCGCCGTCGATGGTGCCCCGGAACAGTTCCCGGTACTGGATGACCCGATGACGGTTGTCCAGGAACAGACCGGCAAACACTTCGTGGGGATAGGTTCCCAGCCGGCTGGTGAGAAACCGGCGGGTGTCGGCCGGTGAGCGTAGCGGATCACCCTGGCGAAGCGGTTCGTCCATCACCCGCCGGGACATCTCCATGGCAGCCTGGACCTGGGCGTACTTGGCGGTGCCCAATCCCTTGACCTGGCAGAATTGCCGACGGGAGGTCGTCAGCAGCCCGCGCAGGCCGCCGAACTCGTCAATCAGGTGCCTTGCCAGGGCCATCACTGGCATGCCGGCGGTGCCTGTGCGCAGAAAAATGGCCAGTAGTTCGGCGTCGGAAAGCGATTCAGGGCCGTGCGCCAGCAAGCGCTCACGGGGGCGCTCGTCTGCCGGCCAGAGAGAAGTGGGCATGCCTGGCTTCCTTGCATCTGGTGGTTATGTTGGTGCTTCCTGCACCGTGAATGGCTTCTTAGGGTTACAAAGGTTACTTGAAAAAGTAACATTCGGTAAATGTGAAGATTTCCGCGCGGTGCTGTTCCTGATAACCGGGCGTGCTATCTTATAACCCTTTTCAGTATAAGGAATTGTGGAGCCGGTATGGGCGCCAAACGAATTCTTTTGGGAGTAACCGGTGGCATTGCCGCCTATAAGACTGCCGAGCTGGTGCGGTTGCTGAAAAAGGCCGGCTGCGAGGTTCGTGTGGTGATGACCTCCGGTGCCGAGGCTTTCGTGACTCCGCTGACGTTTCAGGCGTTGAGCGGCGAGCCGGTCCGGACGTCGCTGCTGGACTCCGAGGCAGAAGCGGGCATGGGCCACATCGAGCTGGCCAAATGGGCCGAACAGGTAGTCGTGGCCCCGGCCTCGGCGGATTTCATTGCCAGGCTTGCCAACGGTCTGGCAAATGACCTGCTGACTACCGTCTGTAGTGCCACCGCTGTTCCCATTGCCCTGGCGCCGGCGATGAACCAGGCCATGTGGCGCAATTTCCGGACCCAACGCAACCTGACGATGCTGAACGAAGATCCCCAGGTCACGCTCTGGGGTCCTGATCAGGGCAATCAGGCCTGTGGCGATACCGGTCCCGGCCGGATGCTGGAGCCGGAAGCACTGGCGTCGTTGATTCTGGATGAACGTCAGGGTCCGCTAGGCGGCAAGCGGGTCGTGATCACCGCGGGGCCGACCCGGGAACCGCTGGACCCGGTCCGGTACATCAGCAATCATAGCTCCGGCAAGATGGGCTATGCGTTGGCCGATGCGGCCAGGGCTGCCGGCGCCAGGGTCATCCTGGTCAGTGGGCCGGTCACCATCGCACCGCCACCGGGTGTGGACGTGCGGCCGGTAATGACCGCCCAGGACATGCTCACGCAATCCATGGCTGCCGTGGATGAGGGGTGCGATATCTTCATTGCGACCGCGGCCGTGGCGGATTACCGCCCGGAGATCTGCGCCAGCGACAAGATCAAGAAATCCAGCAAAGCCATGTCCCTGGCGCTGGTGCGTAACCCGGATACCCTGGCGACGGTGGCGGCGCGTGGGGACGCACCCTTTACCGTGGGCTTCGCGGCGGAAACCACCGACGTGGCCCGTTATGCCACCGACAAGATGGCCCGTAAGAAGCTGGACATGATCGTCGCCAACGACGTTTCTGCGCCGGGACTGGGCTTCAACAGCGACAACAACGCGGTCACGGTGTTTTGGCCCGGGGGGCAGGAACAGATCGGACCGGACAGCAAACAGACCATTGCCACCCGGCTGGTGGCGCTGATTGGTGACCACCTGGAAGCGACTACATGACCAAAAAGACCCTGCAGGTCCGGATCCTTGATGACCGGATCGGTACCAGCATCCCGTTTCCCGAGTATG
Organism: Marinobacter sp.; assembly: GCF_046484525.1. Taxonomy (GTDB): domain Bacteria; phylum Pseudomonadota; class Gammaproteobacteria; order Pseudomonadales; family Oleiphilaceae; genus Marinobacter. The sequence continues at coordinate 36,127 of NZ_JAWOIS010000036.1, read as the reverse complement.
CGACCGAAGGTTCTGCCGGACTGGACTTGAGAGCCTGTCTGGAAGAGCCGTTGGCGCTCGAGCCCGGACAGACCCAGCTGATCCCCACCGGGTTGTCGGTCCATATTGCCGATCCGTCCCTGGCGGCGATGATTCTTCCCCGCAGCGGATTGGGCCACAAGTACGGTATCGTGCTGGGAAACCTGGTCGGGCTGATCGACTCCGATTACCAGGGCGAGTTGATGGTGTCCTGTTGGAATCGTGGAAATACCACCTTCAAGGTCAATGTCGGCGAGCGTATCGCGCAGCTGGTGCTGGTGCCGGTCGTTCAGGCCGATTTTGAAGTCGTGGATGAATTTGACGCCAGTGCCCGGGGCGATGGTGGCTTCGGATCAACCGGGAGCCACTGACTTACCCCGGGTTCATGTCGGCCTATCGTCGGCCGGCTATACTTGGCGGATAACTGCCGGTTCAGGACGAAAAATAACATCGCAGGATAGACTATGAAGTTCGGCTGGAAAAAGACTTCAGTAGACGCGTCAGACGACAAACCAGCGAAGACCGGAAAGGCACGCAAGGGCGGGGGCAAGGCCTCCGGACCCCGCCTGAAGCGCCTGACTTCCATCGCGGTCAGTCAGGCCCTGGTTGTTGTGCTGGCAGGGATCGTCTCTGTCGTGTTGCTGCACTTCATGGTGGTCCAGCCGTCTGGAAACGAACGCCTGCTGGCACAGCAGAATCATGAGGTGGCGGCCGCAGCCGAGCGACTGAACAGCTATCTGGAGCTGCTGCAGCAGAGTGTCGATGGCCTGGCGACCCAGGCTTACGTCCGGCAGGCGGTCCAGACCGGCGAATCCGTGGCGGCGGCTGAAGAGCAGCTCGCGGGCACCCTACCGGGTATCCGGGCTGTCTATCTGTTCCCCTCCGGCGCCATTCCCCGTTCCGTCGATGACGATGCTCTCCTCGGCTTTGCTGGCCTGGAGTTGGTGCGCACGGCGGAAGCCGGAGGCAAGCTCTATCCGGATGCTTTCCCGCGGGAAAATCACTGGTTTGTGCAGATTGCGACCGCGGTTCGCAACCCTGAGACCGAGGCGGTGACAGGCAGCCTGCTGATGGTGTTCGAGGCGTCAGGGCTGCAGCCGCTGCTGACTGTGATCAATCCTGAACTGGGTGGCCAGTTGGCGCTGGTACAGACCGTCTCCGGTGCCGCCCGGACAGTTGTGAGCAAGGGCAACGGTAATGGTGAGCCGGTCAGCCGCACTCTGGTCAATCCCGACTGGTCGGTTTCCTATCGGCCGGCGCGGGTGCCCGGACCTCCGGTGGACATGATTGTGATTGCGTTGATGGTGGGTGTGCCAGTCCTGTTTGCGGCCGTTGCTGTCTGGCTCCTGCTCGGCAGCGCCCAGCGCAGTCTCCGGCAGGATGTTGCCGCCCTGGTCCAGTGGGCCCAGAAGGTGTTCGGTGGTGAACGCTCCAGACCTCCCGGTTTCAGGTGGGACATGATTGCGTCCACCGGAGAGGTGCTTTTCCGGTTGGTCCAGACGGTGGACAAGCGTATTTCCCGAGCCACCGCTACGGCTCCCTCCTTCCCGGGGGCAGGCCCCGCCAAAGCCGGAGCGGAGGACGAACCACTGTTCCAGGACAAGGACGTGCTCGACATCGACATGATGGACGGGGATGAGGATGTGCTGGGTTTCAGCGGCGGAACCAGCCCGTCACGCGGTGAACCCGTTCCGGAAGCAGCGCCGGCTGAGGCTGCGGCCGTGCAGCTGTCCCCGGAGATTTTCCGGGCCTACGACATCCGGGGCATTGTCGGTGAGACCCTTTCCGAGGACGTGGTCCGGGTGATTGGTCAGGCAATCGGCTCCGAGGCGCTTGCCAGAGGCGTTGACGCGTTGTGTGTCGGCTATGATGGACGCCACTCCAGTCCCGGGCTGGCCGATGCCCTTGCCCAGGGGGTGATGGCGGCAGGCTGTAACGTTATCCATATCGGCGCGGTACCCACGCCGGTACTCTATTTCGCCACCCACGAGCTGCAGACCGGTTCCGGGGTAATGGTAACCGGCAGTCACAACCCGGCCAATTACAACGGCCTCAAGATCATGCTCGGTGGTGAGACCCTTTCCGGTGAGGCCATCCAGCAGCTGTACCAGCGGGTTGAAACAGGTGACCTGGTAAGCGGCCAGGGTGGGCAAGCCTCCCAGGATGTGCGCCGGGCCTATCTGGACCGGATCGTAGGCGACATTGCCGTGGCCGCGCCCCTGAAAGTAGTGATTGACGCCGGTAATGGTATCGCCGGTGAACTGGCGCCCCTGCTCATCGAGGAGCTGGGTTGCGAGGTGGTGCCCTTATACTGTGAGGTCGATGGCGATTTCCCCAACCATCATCCGGATCCCGGCAAGCCGGCCAACCTGGAAGATCTCATCGCCCGGGTTGGGGCCGAGGGTGCGGATCTCGGTGTCGCCTTCGACGGCGACGGGGACCGACTTGGCGTGGTGACCAATACCGGAAAGATCATCTGGCCCGACCGGTTGCTGATGCTGTTCGCCCGGGACGTGGTGTCCCGCAATCCCGGCGCCGATGTGCTCTATGATGTCAAGTGCAGCCGCCGCCTGGCCAATGTGATCTCCGAGGCCGGTGGCCGGCCGATCATGTGGAAAACCGGGCACTCCCTGATGAAGGCCAAGATGAAGGAAACCGGCGCCCTGCTGGCCGGCGAGATGAGTGGTCATATCTTCTTCGGTGAGCGCTGGTACGGCTTTGATGACGGCCTTTATTCAGCTGCCCGGTTGCTGGAGATCCTGGGGATCGAGGACCGGCATTGTGACGAGGTGTTCGAGGATTTTCCGGAGGATGTCAGTACCCCCGAGCTGAATGTCGAAGTGACCGAGAGCAGCAAGTTCGCGATCATTGAGCGACTCGCTGCCGAGGGGGATTTTGGTGATGGCAGCATCAGTACCATTGACGGTATTCGCGTAGACTACGCCGATGGCTGGGGGCTGTGTCGGGCGTCCAATACCACGCCGGTTCTGGTGCTCCGGTTCGAGGGTGAGACCCAAGTGGCCCTGGAGAGGATCAGGACGGTGTTCCGGGAGCAGCTGCAGCGGGTGGCCCCCGATATTGTGACCGATTTCTGATGCCCGCAGGCCCGGGCGGGTTATCAATGTTTTTCATAGGTAAGGAACAACATGGCGCTGGATCGTGAAACAGCAATGCAGGTGGCTTCGGTACTGAGCCGGGGCCTGCCCTATATCCAACGGTTCACCGGCAAAACGGTGGTGATCAAGTATGGCGGCAACGCCATGGAAAACGAGGAACTCAAGAGCAGTTTCGCCAGGGACGTGGTGCTGATGAAGCTGGTAGGCATCAACCCGATCGTGGTTCACGGTGGCGGCCCCCAGATCGGTGAACTGCTGGAGCGCCTGAATATCGAGTCCCGCTTCGTCAACGGCATGCGGGTCACCGATTCCGAAACCATGGATGTGGTGGAGATGGTGCTCGGCGGCCAGGTGAACAAGGAAATCGTATCCCTGATCAATGCCCATGGTGGCACCGCGGTCGGTCTGACCGGCAAGGATGCCAACCTGATCCGGGCCCGAAAGCTCGAGGTGGTTAACCGGTCCCCGGAGCTGGAGCGGCCGGAGATCATCGATATCGGCCACGTGGGTGAGGTCGCCAGTGTCAACGTGGACGTCATCGAGATGCTGACCCGCAGCAATGTCATCCCGGTGATTGCGCCCATCGGAGTGGGGCCGGATGGCGCCTCCTATAACATCAATGCCGATCTGGTTGCCGGCAAGGTGGCCGAAGCCATGAAGGCCGAGAAGCTGATCCTGCTGACTAATGTCTCCGGTCTCAAGAGCAAGGATGGCAAGGTTCTCACCGGCCTTACGGCCCAGCAGGTGAACGAGCTGATCGAGGATGGCACCATCCACGGTGGCATGTTGCCCAAGATCCGCTGTGCTCTGAACGCGGTGGAAAACGGAGTGCGCACCGCCCACATCATTGATGGCCGGGTTGCCCACGCCTGCCTGCTGGAAATCTTTACCGACGAGGGTGTCGGCACCCTGATTTCCCGCAACTGATCCACCCGAGGAGTTTCCGGATGAAACGGCTGCTGACCCTGCTGATTGTACTGGCCCTGTTGAGTTTTGCGGCCTTCAAGGGAGCCACCTGGTGGCTGGCCGACCAGCGTCTGGCGGAAGCCCGTCTGGCCCTGGACGATTACGGGCTGCTTGAGCGCGGTACCATTGGTTCCGGCCTCGATGGGCGGTTGTTATTGACCAATGCCCGGTGGCAGGATTTCCGCCTGACCCAGCCACTGGAGTCGGGCCGTGTCGAATTTGACGCCCGCTCGCCGCTGGCCCTTCTGACCGTTCTGGCCGATCCGCGCAACTTGCCGCCGGAATGGTCACTCAGGGCCGAGGGTCTGGGCCTCGTGCTTGATGCGACCATGCTCCGGAACTGGGTGACCGCCGAGGGCACTAATGTGGAGGGTGACCCGGCACTGCTGGTGCTGCCCTGCGCGCCAGATCCGAGGCAGCAGCTAGGCAGTGGTGACCTGATGCGGATGGGCATCACAGGTCTGGCGGGCGAGCTCCTGGTGGAACAGACAAATGATCGCGTGTACGCCGAACTGAACACCGCGGGCACCGGAAGCCTGGAAGTGGACTGGCCTGGTGGCCGGGTGGACCTGGTGACACCGGAAGATACCCTGGCCAGTTCGGATGCACCGATGGCGGTCACCCTCAGGGATGGCGGCCTGATGCGTCGGATTGCAGCCTACTGTTCCCGGGAAGCGGGGCTGGATACCATGGAGTGGGCACGCCGTGCGACCGGAGCGCTGGAACAGGGTTTGAGCGCCCGGGGGCTGGCGGCCAGTGAGCAGCTGCTTGCCCTCTACCGTCAGTGGCTGCTGGAAGGTGGCGAGCTGAACCTGGCCATCGAGCCATCGGAGCCCTGGTTGGGTATCCCGGTCAGGGATCCGGGCGCAGAAGGTCAGGAGGCTGACTGGCAAGTGGCGTACAATGGAGCCGGTGTTCCGGATGTTTACCTGGAGGTCCTGCCGTCCGAGCCCGAGCTGGTGGATGAGGCTTCGGAACCGTCCCCCGGCACCCGCGAGGATCCGGCGGTGGCGGGGTGGTATGCCGAGCCTGTGGCAGCGGCGGGCTCGTGGGTCGGTCGCCGGGTTCGGGTCACCCTTTCCAATGACAATGTGGTGGAAGGGCGCCTGGTCAGTGTCTCCGAGCGCGAGCTGGAAGTGGCCCGGGTGGTTGCCGGCGGCGAAGTGGCCTATCCGATGCTGTTGAGCGCGGTATCCGGCTTCGAGGTCTGGCGTCGTGGCCGCAGGGAATGACACCTGACCTCCCCTGATCATTCTTGTTCACCCCGGACGGGGTTGAGAGGATACTATGGCACAGTCGGCAGATACCAAAGCGGCGGTACCCGGACTCAAGGACATGCTGGCCCGGCTGATTTCTCTGCCCTCAATCAGCAGTGTCTCGCCTGAGTGGGATCACAGTAATGAAGCGGTCGTTCGCACCCTGGCCGAATGGCTGGAACCCCTGGGCTTCGTGGTGGAAATTCTCGAAGTGCCCGGTATGCCCGGCAAGTTCAACCTTATTGCCACTCTTGGGCGGGGGAGCGGCGGGCTGGTGTTATCCGGTCACACCGATACCGTCCCCTTCGATGACAAGCGCTGGCAGAGTGACCCGTTCACACTGACCGAGCGGGATAACCGCTGGTACGGTCTGGGAACCTGCGACATGAAGGGCTTCTTTCCGTTGGCGATCGAGGCAGCCAGGGCCTATTCGAAGGCTACGCTCAAACAGCCGCTGATCATTCTGGCGACAGCGGACGAAGAGAGCTCCATGAATGGCGCCCGGGCCTTGGCCGAGGCCGGCAAGCCCAACGCCCGTTACGCCGTCATCGGCGAGCCCACCAGTCTCAGGCCGGTGCGGATGCACAAGGGCATCATGATGGAGCGGTTGAAGTTTGAGGGCCAGTCCGGCCATTCCTCCAACCCGGCCCTGGGTCGCAATGCCATGGAGGGTATGCACGAAGCCCTGACCGAACTGCTGACGCTCCGGAGCCAGTGGCAGCAGCAGTACCGGAACCCCAACTTTGAAGTCCAGTTTCCCACCCTGAACCTGGGCTGCATCCACGGTGGTGATAACCCCAACCGGATCTGTGCCCAGTGCGAACTGCATTTCGACCTCCGTCCACTGCCGGGCATGGCCATGGAGGACCTGAGGCAGGCGATCCTGGCGAAGGTACAGCCCATTGCCGAGCGGCGGGAACTCGGGTTGGTCTTTGAGCCCCTGTTCGACGGTGTGCCGCCGTTCGAGACACCGGCCGATGCGGCGCTGGTCCGGACCTGTGAAAAACTTACCGGACACACGGCCCACGCGGTGGCCTTTGCCACGGAAGCGCCGTGGCTGCAAAAGCTGGGTCTGGAGACCCTGGTGATGGGGCCAGGATCGATTGACCAGGCGCACCAGCCGGATGAATACCTGGAGCTGTCTCAGCTGGAACCGACTGTGCGGATACTCCGGGGACTGATCGAGGAGTTTTGTCTGTGACGGAGAAGCGGAATTGAAATCGAACGAATGGTTGCACGGTTTCCGCCACTCATCGCCCTACATCAATGCCCATCGCGGCCGGACGGTGGTGCTGACGATTCCGGGCGATGCCATTGAGCACAGCAACTTCATCAATATCATCCACGATATTGCCCTGTTGAGCAGCCTGGGTGTGCGCCTGATCGTTGCCTTCGGCGCGCGCCCACAGATCCAGGCACGCCTGGACAATGCCGGCGCCGAGTCCCGTTTTGACCGGGGCCTGAGGATCACCCCCGAACAGCATCTGCCCATGGTCATGGAGGCCATTGGTGGTCTTCGTGCCTATCTGGAGAGCCAGTTGTCCATGGGGCTGGTCAATTCACCCATGCATAATGCCCGTATCCGGGTCAGCAGTGGCAACTTCGTCACCGCCCGCCCCGTGGGAGTGCTTGATGGTGTCGATTTCGGCTACACGGGCCGGGTCCGGCGGATCGATGCCAGCGGTATCGAGAAGCTCCTGGAGCTGGGGCATATCGTAATCCTGCCTCCCATGGGCTATTCACCTACGGGGGATACCTTTAACCTGTCGTACGAGGATGTCGGTAGTCAGGTTGCAGCCGCTGTGCAGGCCGAGAAGCTGATGGTGTTCATCGACGATCAGGGGTTGCTGGAGGAGGATGGCACCCTGATCCGGGAGCTGTCGGTCCGGCAGGCCTCGGAGCGCCTTGCGGCAGGGACGGTGACCGGGCACGATGCAGATCTCCTGAAGGCGGCATGCGACGCCTGCGTCAAAGGCGTTCGTCGGGCGCACATCATCAGCTATGTGGAAGACGGGGCTCTGCTTGGCGAACTGTTCACATTGGATGGTTCCGGTACCCTGGTCAGTGGTGACAATTACGAGAAGATCCGTCAGGCCCGCGTGGAGGATCTCGGCGGTATCCTCGAGCTGATCCAGCCGCTGGAGGAGCGGGGGATCCTGGTACGGCGTTCCCGGGAAATGCTGGAAACCGAAATTGACCGCTTCGTGGTGGCGGAGCGGGACGGCACCATCGTCGGCTGCGCGGCCCTGTACCCTTATCCTGAGGAAAACGCCGGGGAACTGTCCTGCTTCGCTGTCGACCCTTCCTATCGCCGGGCCGGCCGGGGGGATGAGCTCCTGGCCATGATCGAGAAGCTGGCTCGTGGCCAGGGTCTCCAGAAGCTGTTTGTCCTCACCACCCAGACCGAACACTGGTTCCGGGAGCGCGGTTTCCTGCCTTCCACTGTCCAGTCGCTGCCTGGCCCAAAACTGGCGTCCTATAACAGTCAGCGCAACTCAAAGGTTTTCTTCAAACCTCTGTGACAGCTGCGTTAATGCCGCGCTCCGCTGATCCAGCGGGCGCTGGCCCAGCTCTTCCACCGCCCGGTAGAAGGCCGGGAAGTCATGGTCATGGTCTGATAGCAGCTGGCGGAACCCGGGTACAAATTGGTTGTACTGCCGTAACAGGGCCAGTTTGGCGTTATTGAGGGTGACCGGGGCAGGGCCGAATGGGCCGGGTTCGTTCCAGGTCTCTGACAGTTTTCCGTAATCGTCAGCAAGCTGCGTGAGGATTCCCTGCTTTCGTGCCCGCAAGTTGTCCGGGGCCAGGGTATCCGCCTGCCTGTAGAGTCTCTCCAGACTGCCGGTGGCCTCGTGGACCAGGGTCAGGGTCTGGTTTCGCCGTTGCAATCGGGCCAGGGCCGCGTCGAATCGGTCTGCCTCGTCCCGTTGGCTCAGCCACAGCCGGAGCCCCTCCAGTGCCACCGCGGTGGCAAAGCTTTCGTTGAAGATGGTGTCCTCGGCAATGTAGACCACACGATGGGCCAGCTCGTGGAACATCAGGGCAACCATGTGATCTTCGCTCAGGCGGGTAAACCCGCTGTGCAGGGGATCGTCAAACCAGCCCAAGGTGGAGTAGGCGGTGACACCGCCAATAAAGGTGTCGTAACCGTCCTCGCGGAATCGGGTCTGCTCGCGTCTTGCATCCTCCAGGCTGAAATAGCCCCGGTAGGCCTGGCAGCCGACAAATGGGTAGCACCAGCGATGGGGCTCCAGGGAGAACTCCGGTACCACCACCAGGTTCACCACCGCCCAGGGTCGGTCCAGTTGCACGTATTCCAGAAAGGTCTCGCCCACCGGCAGCGCCAGTTGATCGCGGGCAAAATACCTGGCCTCCATCGCCAGCTTCAGTTTTTCCCGGGTATCGGGGAGCGTTTCTGCGCCATGGATGACCTCGGCCACCGGTTCTGCCCGGGTGATGAGGCTGAAATGACCGGAAATTGCCTGGGAGTAGTAGCCAATGGTCGTACACCCGGAAAGACCGGTAATCAGTAGCAAAAGAAGATAGATCTGACTAAGCTGTTTCATGGATCGGGGTGTTATACTTGGGCCGGTTTCCAGTCAGGATCCAGCCACTATATAACAGCCATAATACCTATAGTAGCCGGTGGCGAACTCCGCCGTTTCAGGGACCCATACCGGACCTGGTGTGCACAAGGGTCGGCTGGTGGTACGAAAAATCAGGTTGTTCATGGAATCAAGAGAACGTCGTAGAAGTCCCCGCCAACCTATCAAACTGGCTGCCCAGATCGACCTGGGTGGCGGTGAATCCTGGCCCTGCCAGATTGCCGACTTTTGTGCCGAGGGCCTGTTTGTCCGCTATTCCGGGGAAACCTCCAGAAAGCTTGACCAGAATCTCGCCCGTGGCGCAAAACCGGAACTGGTCGTGCGTTTCCACAGTGCGGATGGCCGTCGTGCCCATCAACTGCACGTCAGTATCGTTCGTCGCATTGAGGGTGCCATGGGGGTGAACTTCACCCGGTCGAATCCCGAAGCCCTGGACGCAATGATCGCCCAATGCGGCGGCTCCCGGCATCAGGAACGCTCCTCCCTGCATGCCCCGAATGACCGCATCCAGTTCGTCCTGCGCCAATGCGCCAAGACGGTGAGCCAGTTCATCGAACCCCTGATGGATGCCTGCTTCGTCCAGATGATCGCCAGTCTGAAACAGGCTGCCCAGAAAGCCGCCAACGATCAACTGGCCAACGAATTCATGGATGCCTCGGGCCAGATTCAGGCTCGGCAGCGAGTGATCTGGCATCACATGTCACGCAACCTGGAATCCCCCCTGAAGCCGGCCCCCAAGGGCTTTCCCGGATCGGAGCTTTCCATTGTCGATAAGGGTGAATTTGAGGATTGGTTGACCATCCGCGTGATGGTGACCAAGGCTGATACCCAATACCGGGGCGACCTGCTGCAGTTGAAGCTGCGCCTGGACAAGCTGGGTATTGCCAATGCCACCGGGCACCACAATCCGCTCGGTCCGGCACTGGTGTGCGAGGCCTTCCATGTCAGCCTCAGCCAGCTGAAACTGCCTCGGGAAGTGGAGAAGGTGTGTCTTAAGGCGTTCGAGCAAACTGTGCTCCAACAGCTAGGTCCGCTCTATGAGGAGCTCAACAACATCCTCGTTCGACACGGTGTGTTGCCGGACCTGGACTTGAGCAAATATCTCAGTGAGAACACCGTCAGAAAGGAGGAACCCCGGAGAGCGAAACAGCCCGAGCCGGTATCCGAGACACCCGAACCCGCCCCCGCCCGGGTCCAACCGATCCGCGAAGCGGCTTCGGGGCGCGCAAAATCTCCTTTCGGGCGTGCGGGTCAGGAATTCCGGGGCTATGCCCAGGCCGCCCAGACTGCTTTCGCTACGGTACGCAACCTCATCTCCACCCTCTCTGCGAGCCGCCTCGCAAGCGGTGATGCCGAACCCGTGCCGTTCCCTCCCAATGCCCAGCCGTTGTCAGCGGGTGAGTTCCAGCGCCAGTTACAGCAGCTTCAGGTGCAGGCCAGGGAAGCGGTGGCTGACGATCTGCCACTGAAGCAGCGGGTAGTGGAACGGGTTCGTGAAAGCGGCGACCACAGGCTGAACGAGGAACAGCAGGAAACCCTGGATGTGGTCGACCGCTTCTTTCGCAGCGTGGTTGAGAGCCCCAAACTCAGTGACTATGCCCAGAGCCGGATACGGCAGCTGGAGGTACCGGTTCTGAAAGTGGTCATGCGTGATCCGGCTTTCTTCGATGATCAGGACAGTCCGGTGCGCGGTGTCATGAACCGCCTGGCGCAGCTTGGTGTGAAAGGCGGTCGGGTGAACCCGGTGGTGCAGTGCCGGGTGGATGAACTGATCCAGCGAATCAACACCAACTTCGAGCAGGATGCCGGCGTCTTCGAGCAGACCGTCCGGGAGCTTGATACCCTGATTGACCGTCAGAATCTGGCCTACCGCCGCAATGTCGAGCGGGTTACGGCTGCCGCCGAAGGGGCCCAGAAGGTGGCGGAATCCAAGAAGGCGGTGGCGGAGGTTCTCAACCAGCGGGTGGCGGGCCGCAAGGTGCCGAAGGCAGTCCTGGGCCTGCTTGATGGCGGCTGGCGGGACCTGCTGTCGCTGACATGGATCCGCCAGGGCCCGGACAGCCAGCTCTGGCAGGACTACCTGTCGGTGATCGATTCGCTGCTGGCTTTTGCCGACGATCCCGGCAGCAGCATCAATCTGCCGGAGTTGCTTCGGGTGATCCAGGATGGCCTGGCGTCGATTTCCAGCAATCACATGCCCTCGTCCCAGATTCGCAACGAGCTCAAACAGTTCCTGGTGCGCCGGCCTGATCAGCAGCCGGAACTGGTAGAGGTGCCGCCGGCCCGCGCCATCGAGGACGAACACCGGGAACTTCCAGACCGCGAGCAACGAAGTCTCCAGCGCTGGATCAATCGTGCCCAGCAGCTGCGGACCGGAGACTGGCTGCGGGATCAGGAAAATCCGGACAAGCCCCAGTACATCCGCCTGGTCTGGGTTGCCCGGGGCTTCAGCCGTTTCGTGTTTGTGAATCACCAGGGTATGCGGGTAGTGGAACTGGAGCTGGACGCACTGGCCCGGCAGATGCGGAAGGGGGTTATCGTGCCGGATAACCAGTACGAGCGCCCGCTGGTGGATGAAAGTATCGATCGCATGGTGCGCAAGGTCTATGACCAGCTGTCCTGGGCCTCCACACACGACGAACTGACCGGGCTGCTGGGAAGGCGGGAATTCGAGCGTATGCTGGACCAGCAACTGGCCCGGCGGGAAGATGAGCGCGCCCTGGTACGGCTGGATCTCCGTCGCTTCCGGATTCTCAACGACACCGCCGGCTACCAGGCCGGAGACGATGCCCTGAAACAGGTAGCCGACCTCCTTTGCCGTCACGTGGGAGACGGCATGCCGGTGGCCCGCCTGGCCGGTAACGAATTTGGCATGCTGCTGCCCGCTGAGGACGCGAGGGAGGTGGCCGGCAATCTGATCAAGACGATAGAGTCCAGCGAGTTCAGTTTCAGTGGTCGCAGCTACCAGTTGTCCGCCAGTGCCAGTATCGTGCCGACATTGCCAGGCCTGGTGAATGCAGAGCGCTGGCTTCGCGCTTCGGAGCAGGCGTTGGCAACGGCCAAACAGCAAGGCCATGGCCAGGCCGTTGAATACGTGGCAGATGCGGATGATCAGGCCCGTCAGGAGCAGATTGCTGCCAAGGTCGCCAGCCTGGGTGACCTGAACGAGGAGCGCATGCTGCTGCGGTGCCAGAAAATCATCCCCCTGCACGGCCGCACCTACATGTCGCCCCAGTACGAGATTCTGATCAGCATGTACGATGATGCCGGCAACCTGATTACCGGTCGGGATTTCGTCCGCATGGCCGAGCGTTATGACCGCATGCAGGCGGTCGATCGCTGGGTGGTCGGGCAGATGCTCGACTGGCTTCGGGAGCGTCAACCGGATCCCCGTCACCTCGGTGGTGTCTGCATCAACCTGTCCGGTTTCAGCCTGAATGACCAGTCCCTGCTGGAATTCATCTACGAGAAGCTAAGCGAGAAGGATGCGCCGATCGAGAGGATCTGGTTTGAACTCACCGAAGCATCGGCCATCAATGACATCGAGTCGGTGGCGGAGTTCATTCGCGAGATGAAGGAACTGGGCTGCCGGTTCTGCTTGGGTAATTTTGGCAGCGGCCCCAGCTCGTTCAATTTCATGCGCTCCCTGCCAGTAGACCTGATCAAGATCGACAGTGCCTTCACCAGCCAGCTCACCACCAGCGAAATGGACCGCGCCATGGTCAGATCCATGGTGGAGATGGCGCACTACATGCAGCGGGAAGTCATTGCCTCACAGGTTGAATCCCGCGAGGTTCTGGATATGCTGAGGCAATTGGGCGTGGATTACGCCCAGGGATTCGTGGTGGAGAAGCCCCGATCCCTCGACAGCCTTCTGTAAACCGGGACAGGCGGAGTCCATGTCAAAGCGTCATCCGATTATTGCCGTGACCGGCTCCAGCGGTGCCGGTACCACAACCACCGGGCAGATCTTCAGTCGCATGTTCGCCAGTGAGGGTTTGCGCGCAGCCATGGTCAGTGGTGACAGCTTTCACCGCTACAATCGGGAACAGATGGCCCGGCTGGCGGCCAAGGGCCAGTTCGGTGAGCGCAACCATTTTGCCCTGGCGGCCAATCACATCGACAAGCTCGAGGCGCTGTTCTACGATTACGGCCACACCGGTAATGGCCGCTATCGCCAGTATGTTCACGATGAGGACCATAATTTGATTGCAGCCGGCCACAAGGCGGGTACCTTTACACCTTGGGGACCGCTGCCGGCAGACACCGACCTGATGTTCTACGAGGGCTTGCACGGCGGGGTGGTGAGTGACACCTACAACATCGCCCAGTACGTGGACTTGCTGATCGGGGTGGTTCCCATTGTGAACCTGGAATGGATCCAGAAGATCCACCGGGATACCCACAAGCGTGGCTACAGCCAGGAGGCGGTGGTCCAGACCATTGTCAATCGCATGGATGATTACGTCCACGATATCGTGCCGCAGTTCGCCCACACCCACATCAACTTTCAGCGCGTGCCCCTGGTGGATACGTCCAACCCGTTCGTGGTCCGGGATGTGCCCACCGAGGACGAGAGTATGGTGGTGATCCGGTTCCGGGACCCCTCGGAAGTGAAACTCACCCAGTTGCTGCAACTGATCTCCGGCAGTACCGTGTCCCGTCATGATACCCTGGTGGTTCCGGGACCGAAGATGGCGCTGGCCATGGACATTGTACTTCGGCCCATGGTCCAGCGTCTGATGAGCCGGAAGACCTACGCCTGACCTCAGGCGGTCAATCGGCCATCCCGGTAATCCCGCAGCGCCTGCTCGATTTCCTCGCGGGTGTTCATCACGAACGGACCATACTGGACCACCGGTTCACCAAGCGGCTTGCCGGCGATCAGCAGCAGCCGGGCGCCGCTGGCTCCGGCGCAGACGGTAATCCGGTCACCATCACCAAGCACGTTGGCGGCGCTGCGCCGCAGGGCCTGATCGCCCAGACTCGCGTCGCCCTCGTACAGGTACAGCATGCCGTTATGGCCCGCCGGGACCGGCAGTGTTACCTGTCCGTCCGGGCTCAGCTGAAGGTCCGCATAGAGCGGCTCGGTACTGCGGCCGGTCACTGCGCCCTGATGAGTCGTGCCCTCGACCGTCACTGTTCCCGCGATCAGCCTGATAAGGCCGCCACTGACCGCAATCTCCGGAATGTCCTCGGGCTGGATGTCACGGTAGCCGGCATCGGTCATCTTTTCCGCCGCCGGCAGGTTAAGCCAGAGCTGGAACCCGCGCATCATGCCTTCCTCCTGCTGTGGCATCTCGGAGTGGATGATGCCCCTGCCGGCCGTCATCCACTGGACGCCACCATTGCGCAGATCCCCCCGGTTACCCAGATGATCCTCATGGAGCATGTGCCCCTCGATCATGTAGGTCACGGTTTCAAAGCCACGGTGGGGGTGGGAAGGAAAGCCGGCAATGTAGTCGGCCGCCTCGGCGGAGCCGAATTCATCCAGCATCAGGAACGGGTCGAGCCGGACCGACTGGTGCTGCCCCAGTGAGCGCTTGATGCGGACACCGGCACCGTCGGAGGTCTCCATTGCGGGAATAATCTGTTTAACGGAACGAAGCGCCATGTCGTCCTCCTGTTGTTTGACATGGTTCTATTTAAACCGGCTGTCACGGAGGATGAAAACGCAGAATTCTGGAGGGAGAGATCAAAAAAACTGAAGGAACAACGGCGGCCCGGAAGACCGCCGTTGCCCAAGCTTATTCCACGTTCCGGGAATAGAAGATTTCCAGCATCTCGCGCCTGAGGCGATCCTCGATGGACTGGGCTTCGGCCGGATCCAGGTCGCTGGCATTGACGCCAAACACGTAGTTGTCCAGGTTGAAGTTCTTGAGCATCATTTTGGTGTGGAACAGGTTCTCCTGGTACACATTCACATCGATCATCTGATACGCGTTCTGGGTATCCTCGGTCAGGTAGTTCTGGATCGAGTTGATGTCGTGATCAATGTAATGCTTGGTGCCATCCACATCCCGGGTGAAGCCGCGCACGCGGTAGTCCACGGTCACCACGTCGGAATCGAAGCTGTGGATCAGGTAGTTCAATACCTTCAGCGGGGAAATCAGGCCGCAGGTGGACACGTCGATGTCGGCCCGGAAAGTACTGACGCCATCGTGGGGGTGGCTCTCGGGGTATGTGTGCACGGTCACGTGGCTCTTGTCCAGATGCGCCACGATGGTGTCCGGCAGCGGGCCCGGAGACTCCTCGTTGTTGGCTTCGCCGTCGGTAATCTCATGCTCGGCAATGAGCATGGTTACGGACGCCCCGTGGGGCTCGTAGTCCTGGCGAGCGATATTGAGGATGTTGGCGCCGATGATCTTGACCACGTCGGTCAGGATCTGGGTCAGGCGCTCGGCGTTGTACATCTCGTCGATGTAGTCGATATAGGCTTCGCGTTGTTCTTCGGTCTGCGCGTAACAGATGTCGTAGATGTTGAAGCTCAGGGATTTGGTCAGGTTGTTGAAACCGTGCAGCTGGAGTTTGGTTTCCATGCTCAGCCCCTCCGGACATTGGAGATGAATGACTGCAGGGCACTACCTTGTAGTGTCAGCCCTGCCGAGGCCGCCACCGATTACTGACCGGGTGACTCATTGTTCACCTTTTGCGCAGACCGGCGGAGAAGGCGCGTATTATGCACACCGCATGTGACGTTGAATAGTATCTGCAATGACATTTTAGCATCCGTAATTCCCGCCGGTTCCGGCTGGCTGGACAGACCTTACTCCGCCTCGCGGATTTCATGGCTGTGACTGATTTCCACGCCGGCCTTTTCCAGCATGATCGAGGCGGAACAGTACTTCTCTGCCGACAGGCTTACCGCCCGCTGAACCTGCTTCTCCTTCAGGTTGTGGCCGGTAACGACAAAATGCAGGTGGATTCTGGTGAAAACCGCCGGCACGACATCGGCACGTTCCGCTTCCAGTACCGCGTGGCAGGCAGTCACATCCTGGCGGCTTTTTTTGAGGATACTCATCACATCAAAGGAAGAACATCCACCGAGGCCCATCAGCAGCAGCTCCATGGGGCGGGGTCCCAGGTTTTCGCCGCCGTGGTCCGGGGGGCCATCAATCTGTACGCTGTGGCCGCTGCCACTGGTGGCCCTGAAGCTGGCATTGCCGGTCCAGTCGACGGTTGCTTTCATATCGTGATGGTCTCCGTTGGTCGGAACAAGGGGTAATGAGGCCGGATGCTAGCACAGTCGGAATCCTCCGGCAGCCACCGAAAACGGTACCGAGGTCAAGGTGTGCGCTCTTTCCGGTTGCCCGCCATTGGCCTTCTTGTTATAAGTTGGCGTGTTTTTGAAGAAAAATTAACGAACCCGCAGGGAAAGCCGGGTGAATTATAACCATCGGGACCCGCCAGTATCTGAGGAGGCATGACTCGAACTATGGCTACTATCGTCAAGCCGGTTGAGCAGAAAACCAAGCACCTGGACTATTTCCTGTCCCAGTGCCACCGCCGGCGTTACCCCGCCAAGAGCACCATCATATACGCCGGAGACAAGAGCGATTCCCTGTTCTACATCGTCAAGGGTTCCGTCACCGTCATCATCGAGGATGACGATGGCCGTGAAATGATCATGGCCTACCTGAATGCCGGTGACTTCTTCGGTGAAATGGGCCTGTTCGATAACATGGACTCCCGCAGCGCCTGGGTCAAAGCCAAGACCGAATGCGAAGTGGCCGAGATCAGCTATACGAAGTTCCGCGAGATCGCCCAGCAGGATCCGAGGGTGCTGTACTTCATTGGTGAACAGATGGCTTCGCGTCTGCGTCAGACCACCCGCAAGGTCGGAGACCTGGCTTTCCTGGATGTCACCGGCCGGGTGGCCAGAACCTTGCTGGACCTGTGCAAGGAGCCCGATGCCATGACCCATCCCGATGGCATGCAGATCAAGATCACCCGCCAGGAAATTGGCCGTATCGTCGGCTGTTCCCGGGAGATGGTGGGTCGGGTGCTCAAGACCCTGGAGGACCAGGGGCTGGTGCGGGTCAAGGGCAAGACCATGGTGGTGTACGGCACCCGTTAACCAGCCCACCCTCCTGCGAATGCGAATTCCCTGATTGCGTCCGCCACCAGGCCGGGCGCAGTCAGCGGCGCCCAGTGGGGCGCGTCCACTTTTCGTCTTGTCAGCTTTCCCGTCCAACGGACCTGCCGCTCAAACAGTTGCTCCCCGACGTAGTTGTCTCCTTTGGGAATGATCAGTTGTACCGGGCACTGCGCGTGGCGCAGTGCCGGGCGCCACAGCCGGGGCAGGAAATTGGCACGGTAGAGTTTGACACCAAACAGGCCATCACCCTGCTGCAGTTCGCTGAAGCTGGCATTGGTAATGCCTTCATGTTTCCGCAGAATGTCGGGCCAGGCCCGATCCAGTCCCAGCCGCCAGAGGGTTTCGGGCACGACCGGTAACTGAAACAGGAACACATACCAGGAGCTGGCCAGCTGCCGGAGCACTTTGGCGGTGCCTCCGCCTCGCAGATCTGTCGCCTGTTCCCTCAGCCAATAACCGACATGATCCAGGCAGGGACCGGAGATCGAGGAGTAGGAGCGAATCCGACCTGAGAGCGAACCGGACGTCACCGATTCCCAACTCTGGATCGAACCCCAGTCATGGGCCGCCAGGTGAAAGGCGCGACCCGGCAGCAACTGGTCGACGACGGCCTCAAGGTCGCGCGCCAGTTCCTGGAGCCGGTAGTCCCGGGTCTTGTCGGGTTTGTCGGAAAGCCCGGCGCCCCGGACGTCATAGCGGACCAGGTAAAAGTCCGGAATCAGTTTCTCGACGACCCGGTCCCAGATGTGGTGATTATCCGGGTAGCCATGAACCAGCACCAGGGCTTCGTTGCCGGGGTCGCCCTCGGTGACGGCATGGAGCGAGATAGTGCCACTTTGTACGCGATGGTTGACCCGGTTCATGACGGCTCCTGTCGGTGGGCATCGGATGGATTCGTTGCCTACAGGTTAAACGCTGGGGCCATAACCGGCTGCGGCCAAAGAGGCCATAGCTCATGCCCGGGGTGTCAGTCGACGATGGCCACCGATTTCACCTGCATCCAGACCCGCTGGCCGGGTTGCAGTGACAGGGTGTGAACCGACCGGCTGGTAAGCCGGGCCAGGAAGGGGGTATTCCCCGCCATGAGTCGGACCATAGACGTGCCCGGGCTCAGATCCGAGGCGATTTCATCGATGGTGGCCGGCACAAGGTTCTGAGTGCTCTGCTCGGTGAGCTGGGTCAGGGCAATACTGATGTCCCTTGCCAATACCTGAAGGCGAATCCGTTGTCCGGTGGACAGTGCTGCGTCGTCCCGCAACCACAGGTGGCCACCCTCGAAATCGGCCCGGCAAAGATGCCATCGCTCATCGCGCTGGCCGATGACCGCCTCCATGATCACACCGGCGTCCTCCTCAAGGCCGAACGGCTGGTCGGTGCGGGCCAGAGTCTGTTGCAATGGCCCCTCGGCAACCACCCGGCCGTTGTCCATCATAACAATGTGATCCGCAAGTCGGGCGACCTCGGCGGTGGAATGGGACACATAGAGGATGGGAATGGCCAGGGAATCCCTGAGGCTTTCCAGGTAGGGCATGATCTCCTCCTTGCTGCGTGCATCCAGGGCCGAGAGCGGCTCGTCCATCAGCAACAGGTCGGGGCTGGTCAGCAACGCCCGGGCAATGGCGACCCGCTGGCGTTCACCGCCGGACAAGCGCTCAGGCATGCGTTCGAGCAGGTGGCCAAGCCCCAGCCAGTTCACAGCCTGATCAAAGCCAATCCGGCGCCGGGCCTCCGGAATTCGGCGGAAGCCGTAATTGAGATTCCTGCGTACGGTCAGGTGCGGGAACAGGCTGGTTTCCTGAAAGACATAGGCCAGGGAACGCTGGTGCACCGGCAGGCTCCGGGAACCTTCCTGCCAGGTCTCGCCGTTGACGGTCAGGACGCCGCTGGCGGCCTGGAGTCCGGCAATGCATCGCAGCAGGGTGGTCTTGCCGCAGCCGGAGTGTCCGAACAGCGCGGTGACGCCAGTGCCCGGCAGCTCCAGGTCGACGTCGAGCCGGAATGTCCCGAATCCGCACCCGAAGCGCGCCTGGATGCCAGAGGAACCGGTCATTTCATCACCCCGGGCTGAAGACGACCGTTGAGGCTGTAAAGGCTCAACAGGACGATAAAGGAAAATGCCAGCATGCCGGCGGCCAGCCAGTGTGCGGAAGCGTAGTCCAGGGCCTCGACGTGATCATAGATTGCCACTGACAACACCTTGGTCTCGCCCGGAATATTGCCTCCGATCATCAGCACCACGCCGAACTCACCCACCGTGTGAGCAAAGGTCAGTACCGCAGCACTGAGAAAGCCCGGTCTCGCCAGTGGCAGGACCACGGTGAAAAAGCGGTCCCGTGGCGACGCCCGGAGCGTGGCGGCCACCTCCAGCAAGCGCTGGTCGATGGTCATGAAGCTGTTCTGGAGCGGTTGCACGGTGAACGGCAGGGAGTAGATGATCGAGGCAACCACGAGTCCCTCAAAGGAAAATGGCAGCAGGCCGAGGCCGAGCTGTTCGGTCAGTCGCCCCACCAGGCCGTCCGGCCCCATCACGATGAGCAGGTAAAAACCCAGCACAGTGGGCGGCAGCACCAGGGGCAGGGCGATGAGGGCGGATACCGGTTGCCGCGACCAGTGCTGGCTGCGAGCCAGCCACCAGGCCAGCGGGGTGCCGATGATCAGTAACAGCAGTGTGGTAATGCCTGCCAGTTTCAGTGTCAGCCAGACGGCCTGCCATTCCGGGCCCATGAAATCTCCATCGCCTAGGTCAGCCGGGTTCAGGGCTCCGGCGTGTCACCGGTATCGTAGCCATCTTTTTCAATGATTGCCCGTGCTTCCTTGCTGGCAAGGAATTCCAGCCAGTCCCGGGCGGTTTCAGGGTGTTTGCTCCGGGCCAGCAGGATGGCCTGCTGGTCAATGGGCTGATGCAGCGAGGCGGGCACGACCCAGCTGGCACCGCTTGCGCCGTCCCAGGCTCTCAGCTGGGCCAGGGCGACAAAGCCCGCCTCGGCATTGCCGGTGGCGACAAACTGGAAGGTCTGGGCGATGGAATCACCACGGACCAGGCGGCGCTGGACGGTGCTTTTCAGGCCCAGAGCGTCAAGTACTTCCATGGCGGCGACTCCATAGGGTGCCGTACGGGGGTTGCCAATGGCCAGGCGCGGGCCCGTGCTGGCAGCAAGGTAGGCCTCTGGGTCGTTGAATGCGTCCACGGAACGGCTCCACAGTGCCAGGCGCCCACGGGCGTAGGTGAAGCGGCTGCCGGCTACCCCCAGTTCCTGCTGTTCGAGCAATTTCGGTCGTTGCCGGTCAGCGGCCAGGAACACGTCGAAGGGCGCGCCTTGGCGAATCTGGGCATAGAGCTTTCCGGTGGAGCCATAACTGGCGCGGACCTGATGGCCAGTCTGCTGCTCGAACAGGGGAATCAGCTTTTGCATGGTGCCGGTAAAGTTTGCGGCGACCGCCGCGGTCAGCGTCTCGGCGCTGGTGGATACCGCAACGGTTGCCACCAACAGGCCAGCCAGGCCGGCACGGATGCTCCGCCAGCCCGGGTACCGGCGGGAATATGGTTCTGGAGCTGCTGCCATGGATCCTCGGCGTTCGGTTCATCAGGTATTCCTGAAACCAGATCATGCCACAGGCCGGGGCGGTATTCGAACCGGGGTAGCCCTTACCGAGAGTGGGTGATGGGCGGGAGCTGCCCGGATTCAGCCCCGGACCTTTCGCGAATCTCCCGGGCGAACCGGTCGCTGCCATTCCGGAGCATGCCATAAATGGCTCAATCGTGACCACATGCTTCCGGGGCGCGTCATGTCGCGGAAAAGATCCGCGTACTCGTGGGTCCAGAGCACCAGCAGGTTGTTCGAGGGCACCGGCCGGGTAATGCCATAGTCGGGCGGGTCCTTGGCGTCTTCGTCCACGAAGGTTCCGAACAGCCGATCCCAGACAATCAGGGTGCCGCCATAATTGCGGTCAATGTAGCCAGGGTTGCGGCCGTGGTGCACTCGGTGATGGCTTGGGGTATTCAACGCAAGTTCGATCCAGCCGGGCAGCCGGCCCACCAGGGTCGTGTGGATAAAGAACTGGTACACGAGGGAAAAAGCATAGGCGACACCGATCCAGACCGGATTGAAGCCGATCAGGGCGAGGGGCAGGTAAAAGATCCACATGCCGTTGAAAATGTTGGTGGCATTCTGCCGCATGGCGGTGGAGAAGTTCATCCGCTCGGAGGAGTGGTGTACCACATGGGCGGCCCAGAACCAGCGCATCCGGTGACTGGCCCGGTGCATCCAGTAAAAACAGAAATCGACGCCGAGGAAGGTCAGGAACCCGGTGAGCCAGTTGAGCTCGAGATCAAACAGCCGGTAGTGATAGCACAGGGCATAAACCGGGAAAGCGATCACGCCGGCAAACAACAATTCGGTGACTTGGTAGCCGGCTCCGAGAGCGAAGTTGCGGACGGCCTCCCGGGCATCGATCAGCCGTGGATCGTGGCGGATCTTGAGGTATTCCCACAGGGTCACGACGATGAAGATCGGCGTGGCAAACACGAAAATCAGCTGGCGCTCATCCAGGGCCAGCCAGGGCGCAACATGCTGCCAGAGTGCCATCAGGCCGCTGTCTTCAAGCACAGCCTGCATCATGTCCATTAGAGCCATAGGCTGTCCTGGTGGTGCGGTAAACGTTCAGTCTCCATAGTGGCACAGACAGCCGATATTGCATTGTCGTTTTGCGCCAGGCCCATTGGCGCTTTCCGCCAACTGTCGACTCAGCGCTGGCGATGTTCCCGGTACAGGCGGGCCAGTGGTTCGATCTGCTCCTGCCACTGGTCGAGCCAGGTTCTCATTGCCGGCAACAGCCGCTGCCGCTTTGGCCAGGGCACCGGGTATTGTGGCGGTTGGAAAAGCGGTGCGAGCAGTGCTCCGGCCGTCAGGTCGGCACGGGAGAAACGGTCACCGGCCAGGTATGGCCGCTGCTGGTAGATATCCGCCAGTTCGGTGAGCAGCGTTTCCAGAACCTGCTGCGAGGCATTCGCCGTTTCCTGGTTGATCTTCATCCAGTCGCGCATGATTTCGTCAACCCGGCTGAAGGCCAGGCTCAGCAGTATACGGTTATAGAAGGGCGTGCCGGAGGCCAGCATGGGGACCACCAGCCTGGGGCGCTGTAGCAGGTAATGGTAGGCCCAGCACCGTACCGCCGGGCCGGCCTCGTCATCCAGGCGTTGTTCCCAGGCCAGCGCCTGCTCCCGGCTCGCCGGATCGGCCGGCGTCAGTGGGTGTTCCGGATAGGCCTCATCCAGGTAATCGAGGATTGTCGAGGAGCCCTGGATGATCTCGCCGTCGTAGTCCAGTACCGGGACGGAAGATTCCTTGCCGGTGAGCGCCCGGATGGTCTTGACGTGCTGGCCGGGTAGCAGGTTCACCGGCTGGTAGCGAATGTCCTTGTAGTCCAGGGCCCAGCGGACTTTTTCACTGTAATGGGAAATGGCGAACTGATAGAGCCGGACGGTCATGGCAGCAACCTCGGTGGCAGAAGTCAGGGCCACTACGATACCTCTGAATCCGCAGTTCGGCCAGCGACCTGCGTCATGGCGGAACCGCCCCGGCCGGCCTAAAATAACGTCCTTGTCATCGGGATCATTGGAGAGATCATGTTGGTACGACGCCGCTCAGGGATAGCCGTTCTGATCATCGCAGGACCGTTGGGGGGCTGCGCCTCCAGCGGGCAGCCAGTAGCCGGCCCGGAACCGCACTCGGTTTATCACTGTGGCCAGATGGAGATCCGGGTGACCTCCGGGGAGAACAGGGATCTGCTGGGAATCGATTACCTGGATCGTCGATTGCTGCTCAAGCCCGCCGAAAGCGCCCCCGGCGCCCTCTATGTGGCACCGGGGGACGACCAGACCCGATTCTGGAGCAAGGGTGAGCGGGCAACGTTGACCATCCGGGGCGAGACCTACCCGGAATGCGTGGTGCCCGGGGCGGTGAAGATGCCATTCGAGGCCAAGGGTAACGAGCCTTTCTGGCGAGTGGTGGTCTCCGGTGCCGAGCTCCAACTTGAACGTCCCTTCGAAAAGGATGGCGTGAAGCGGCTTGAAGTGGAAAAGGTGATGGCTGACCGCCATGGCCGGAGATTCCAGGCCAGAGGTGATGATCTCAATGTCCGCCTGACCGTGGCCCGCCAGTTATGCCAGGACAGCATGTCTGGCGCCCAATATCCGGCCCAGGCCCGGTTGACGGTGAATGGGCAAACCTACAATGGCTGCGGGGGGGATCCACAGCGGTTACTGCGGGGCGCCGAGTGGGTCGTGGAGGATATTGCCGATGGCGGTATTATTGACAGTTCACGGGTAACCATCCGGCTCCTCTCGGACAACCGGGTTGCCGGGCGCGGATCCTGCAACCGCTATACCGGTAGCTACCGGCTGACCGGCGAAGGCATCGGGTTCGGTGCCATTGCCCCAACCCGGATGGCCTGTGCACCGGCACTGATGGATCAGGAAGCCCGTTTCCTACGGATACTCGGTGACGTTTCCCGTATGCGGATCGGGCGCGAGGGGCAGCTGCAGCTGAGCACCCCGTCCGGTGCAACCATTACCGCGATTCAGTCTACCGGGGACACGCCGTAGCCTGCGAGGATCTCCGTCAGGCGGCCGGATGCCCGGAGCTCCCGGATGCCACGACTGAGCGTATCGGCCAGCTCTTCCGAACGGGGGCTGGCGGCCGAGAAGGCAATATAAACCGGCGTCTTGTAGAGAGCACCGGCGTTGCGGAGCTGAACGCCGGGGAGCTGGTTCTTGAGCGTCCATGCCATGACATCACGGTCTTCCGGTAGAACATCGGAACGCCCCTCCAGAATCAATTTGATGGCGCGCTCCAGGGGCGCCGGTCCCGAGAGAATCCATACCCGTTCCTGGTCGTCGCGGTTACGCAGGATGTAATCATCCAGTTCGGGGGAATAGGAATAGCCGTTGAGGGCAATCAGGGCCTGGTTCCGCAGCGAATCAATGCCCTCATAGCGCCAGTCTTGTCCAGGCTGGGTGTACAGCTCGACGTGGGAGGTCCCCATGTGTTCTTCCGGGAAGATGAATTCGGGAGCGTCTGACGTGAATGGCCCGATGATGCCGTCGATATAGCCGGTTCTGGCTTGTTCCAGTGCTCGTGCCCAGCTCATGTTGACGTAGCTGACCTCGAACCCCGCCAGTCCAAGAGCTTCACGGGCGAGATCCACCATATAACCTTCGGGCGTTGATCCGGAGACGCAATTGTGAGGGCACCAGGGGTCAGCCGCCAGTACCACAATCCGGTTTTCCGGGTTCGCGGTGTCGATCTTGGGCGAAGCGGGGGGCTGGATCTGTTCTATCGGGGTACGGGGTGGCTGTTCGGGCGAGCAGGCCGAGAGAAACAACGTCAGTATGATAAGAAAAACTTTGCGCATTGGTCGGGACCGATTAACCGCCGGTGAGAGGCGACTTCCCTCATCATAGCCCCTCGCCCGCGGTTTGTAATCATCCCTCGCCTAGGCTCGTTGGCGTGACTCCGTTGCTGCGGTCGTCGGTACAAGCGCCCTGGTCAGATCCTTCATATGCAGAGAACCTACCTGTTGGCCATTCCGGACCACGCGGAATGCCAGATCGGTATCACCCCCGGAGCGTTCCAGTACGGTCTCGAGATTGTCCCGTTCGGAGATATCCCCCGCATAGGCATCTTCGGCCTCGCTGCCCGGCTTCATGACCGAGCGTACTCGCAGCACCCGGGCTCGGTTGATGTCGGAGATGAAGTCGACGATGTACGGGTCACCCGGATTGAGAAGGATGTCCTGGGGATCCCCCTGCTGCACCACTTCGCCATCCTTGAGGATAACCAGGTGGTCGGCCAGCTTGAGCGCCTCGTCCAGATCGTGGGTGATGAACACGATGGTTTTGTGCAGCTCCTCCTGCAACTCCAGTAGCAGGTCCTGCATGTCCGACCGGATCAGCGGGTCCAGCGCTGAAAACGCCTCGTCCATCAGCATGATCGGGGCATCGGAAACCAGTGCCCGGGCAATCCCGACCCGCTGCTGCATGCCGCCGGACAACTGGTGGGGGTACTGGTTCTCGTTGCCTTCCAGACCTACCCGGGCCAGCCATTTACGGGCATCGGCCTCGAAATCCGAGGTGGTGTAACCGCGGATGGCCTTGGCCATGCCGGCATTCTCCAGCACCGTCTTGTGGGGGAGCAGGGCGAATTTCTGGAACACCATCGACATGCGCTCCCGCCTGAGCTTGCGCAGCTGTTCCTCGTTGTAGCTGAGCACGTCCTCGCCATCGATCCGGATCTCCCCGGCCGTCGGCTCGATCAGGCGGTTGAGGTGCCGGATCAGGGTCGATTTTCCGGACCCGGACAAGCCCATGATCACGGTGACCTCGCCATCCCGTATATCCACGTTGATGTCCCGCAGGCCGAGGACATGATTCTGCTGGTCCAGCAGGTCCGCCTTGTTCATGCCCCGGCGCACATACTCCAGTGCCACATCGGGAACCGGGCCGAAGATCTTGAACAGGTTTCTGATCGAAATCTTGATATCGTTTGCCACGAGATCTTCCTCACTGCTTCTGGGATACGTTGATACGAGCGAGCGACGCTTTGGTGACCCGGTCGAGGATCACCGCCAGGATCACGATGCCCAGGCCGGACACCAGGCCAACACCCAGTTCCAGGTTCCGGATACCTCTCAGGACCAGCACACCCAACCCGGGTGCAGACACCAGGGAGGCGATCACGACCATGGCAAGGCTCATCATGATGGTCTGGTTCACCCCGGCCATGATGTTTGGCAGTGCCAGCGGGATCTGGACCTTGTAGAGCTTTTGCCGGGGGGTCATGCCGAAGGCATCGGCCGCCTCGATCACGTCCTTGTCCACCAGCCGGATCCCCAGGTTGGTCAGACGGATAACCGGGACAATGGCGTAGAGGATGATGGCAATGCCATAAAGCTTGGACTCGGTTACGCTGAACAGGAAGATCAGCGGAATCAGGTACACGAACGGCGGCAGCGTCTGCAGCATGTCCAGCACCGGGATAATGAGTCGCTGCAGGGTGTTGCTCCGGGCCATGGTGATCCCGATCGGAACGCCAAGCAAGACGCACAAAAAGGCGCAGACAAAGATGATGGCCAGGGTCTGCATGGCGTAATCATAGTGGTCGATGAACGCCAGCAGTACGATGCTGCCGCCGACGAACAGCATCAGTCTCCAGGATTTGGTGACCAGATAAACCACCGTAAGCAATAGCGGTATGACGATCCACCAGGGT
This sequence comes from Marinobacter sp., assembly GCF_046484525.1. Taxonomy (GTDB): domain Bacteria; phylum Pseudomonadota; class Gammaproteobacteria; order Pseudomonadales; family Oleiphilaceae; genus Marinobacter. The sequence continues at coordinate 9,799 of NZ_JAWOIS010000036.1, read as the reverse complement.
GTGTTGAGCATGGCGTACAGGGCGCCATCCAGGAACCAGCTCAGTGGCTGGGTCAGTGGGTCGAGCACCAGGCTGAGACTGTCCTTGATGGCGAGAAACCCCTGCTCCAGCCCCTTGGTCAGCTCCCGCGACTGCGGAAAGGCCGCACAGGATTCGTTGAGCGCATCCATCGAGGGGAAAGGTGCGTCCCAGATTGATTCCGGTTCGGTGTTTCCACCCTTGGTCTTGGCCAACAGGGCGGCCATCGACATCGGGGCATCGCTCTGGCCTTGCGAGCACCACTCTTCGAGCCCGAGTGATGAAAATAACGAATCGTAGGTTGCCATCAGGGGTCAGTCTCTCCTGGGTATCTGGAGTCGGAGGGATTGGAATGAAAGCCCGGGACGGGCCCGAAACGGGGTCCCGGGCGGGGTGGGTCGATCAGTTATCGAGAATCGCAGCGAGCTTTTCCCGGGCCGAGTCGTTCAGCCAGGCGGACCACTCGTTGCTGTTGCTGCTCAGGTAGTACACAGCCGCTTCCTCGCCGGACGCATTGTTGGCGTCCATCCATGCCAGGATCGAGCTCATGGTCGAGGTCTGGAACGTCAGTTTGCTGAGCATCTCGGCCACTTCCGGTTCACGCTCTTGAAAGTCCGTGGTCACCGAGGTCAGGATGGTGGCCGCCGGGAATTCGGAAACACCCGGGTTCTCAACACCCTGGGTCTGGTTCCGCTTGTGAACCTCGGGCTTGTATTCGCCCAACTCCACCCGGGTCATGTCGTACTTGCCCAGTGGTACAGTCGGGCCCCAGTAGTAGCCGAACCAGGGTTCCTGGTTCTGGACCGCGGAGGCCATGGAAGAGGCCAGGGTTTCACCGGAACCGTGGTTGAAGACTTTGATACCGGACTCTTCAAGGTCCAGGGCACGAATCAGGTTGTCACTGACTACGCGGCAGCCCCAGCCATCGGGACAGTTGTTGAAACGACCGCCGACCAGTTCCGGGTTGGCCATCACGCCTTCGATGGTGGTGAGCTCCGGGTGCTTCTCCGCCAGGTAGGTGGGGATCCACCAGCCTTCAACACCACCCGGCTCCAGCACCTTGCCCAGGCGCTCAACCTTGCCCTGTTCTTCCAGTCGCAGGTACGCCTCGCCAGCGGAGTTCAGCCACAGCTCGGTGACAATGTCCGGCTCACCGTTTTCGGCGACCGAGGTGACGGCCGGTACGGTATCGGAGGGAACAATGGTGACATCGCAGCCATAGCCTTGCTCCATGATGAATTTGGCGACATTGGTAACCACCGTATTGGACGCCCAGTTCATCTCGGTGATGGATACTTCACCACATTCGTTGGCCTGGGCCATGCCGGGAATTGCCGCCGCACACAGGAGCGCGGCAGAAGTAAACTTCTTCATGGTTACTTCTCCTTTGGGGTTGGTAACGCAGTAGAGCGCTTGCAGGAATGACCAAACTGCGATCGCATGGGATCGGAGGGAGGGAGTGTTTTTGGGACCGCTACTGCGTTCTTCAAAACAGGACTTCTCGTAAGAATTCCCTTTCTAGGATAAGGAAATTGAATCGAGATTCAAGGAAATGGCCTGAAAGCGTCGTGTTTGCCGTCATATTTCCGCACCACCGTCAACATCTGTAGCTTCAGGGGGAGGTATCTTGAAAGGTTGTTGGCTGGAGGTGTGTGCATGACCAAATTACGTGATCTGACTCCCCCACACGGCGGTTGCCGGAGCGGAAACAGGAGGCCATGCTGAGAGAAGCGGCCATCATTCACTGGTACCGGGATTCGATCTGATATGCATTGGATACTGTTGCGGGGACTGACACGGGAGCAGGCGCACTGGGGGGATTTCCCGGTGGCTTTACAGTCCGCGTTTCCCGGGCACCGTTTCCACGCGGTCGACCTTCCCGGCACTGGTGTCCATTACCGGCAGGATAGCCCCGATACCATTGAAGGCATCCGTCGGCAGGTCTGTCAGCAGGTCAATCACATCCCACGGCCCTTCGGCATCATCGCCCTCTCCATGGGTGGCATGGTGGCGCTGGATTGGGCCCAGCACGCGGAAGTAGGTGAAATTCAGCAGCTCGTGATGATCAATGCCAGTTCCGGGTTCAGCCCGCCCTGGCAGCGCATGCGGCCTGCGGCCTGGCCCAGGGTGCTCAGGTTGCTGGCGCGCCGGGAGCTGTTTGACCGGGAGCGGGATCTGTTGCACCTGACCTCCAACCGACCGGTGCCCCTGGCCTTGGCCAAACGCTGGTACAGCATCCAGCGCCAGCGCCCGGTCAGCCTGACCAATGCTTTCAATCAGCTGCGGGCCGCGGCGCGTTTTACCCCGGCACCCCAGCGACCGCTGCCAGATGCCCTGCTGCTGGCCAGCCGGGGGGACCGGATCGTGCACTTCCAGTGCAGCGAAGTCCTGGAATCCCGTTGGCAATGGACCCTCAGACTGCATCCCGATGCTGGCCACGACCTTCCGCTGGATGAACCTGGGTGGATACTGGAGCAGATCCGGAGCTGGCTGCCACGGAGTTAATCAGCGGTGCCTTAACAGTTGCTTGACGCAACCGTTTTTTGCGGTCAGTCTCTGGGCTGTTCTCAGCAATTATGTTCATCCATCGAACACCCGGAACGGAGCCGATCCTGATGAAGATCTTTGAAACAAAAACTGCCCCGAATCCCCGCCGCGTGCGTATGTTCATGGCCGAGAAGGGCCTGCTGGACGAGGCCGAATTCGTCGAGATCGACTTGCAGAAGGGCGAGAACCTGACACCGGAATTCGTTGCCCGCAATCCCATGAAAAAAGTGCCGGTCATGGAACTGGATGACGGCACCTGCATTGCCGAGACCATGGCCATCTGCCGCTACTTCGAAGAGGCCTATTCCGATGCGCCCAAGCTGCTCGGTGAAACGCCGCTGGAGAAGGCCTACCTCGAACAATGGCTGCGCTGGATCGACTTCTACTTCTTCCTGCCCACCGGCATGTGCTTCCAGCACACTACCGGCTATTTCAAGGACCGGATGAACCCCATCAAGGAATGGGGCGAGGAGTGTGGTCAGGGTGTGGAGAAGTTCATGCACTTCCTGGACAAGCACCTGGAAGGCAAGGAATTTATTTGTTGTGACCGATTCACCGCTGCCGACATCAATGCCTTCACCACCATGGCTTTCGCGCGGGTGGTGAATATCCGTATCAAGCCGGAGCAGTCCCATCTTCAGGCCTGGTACGACCGGATCAAGGCTCGGCCATCGGCTCAAGCCTGAACCGGGAGTGGCCCCGGTTTCATTGCCCGGGGCCATCATCACCCGGTTAAGGCCGACGGCCTTGGCGCCATACAGGGCGTTGTCGGCCCAGTTTCCGGTAGCAGGATCAGCAGCTCCTCGCCACCCCAGCGGCACAGCACATCCTGCTGGCACAGGCAGGCGCTCCCTTTGCCGCTGGGAATCGTGGTAAGCGGATTGCCACTCGGTGGGATTGTCCAGGTTGGTCAATTACACGGCTTGGTCGGGCTCCGGATAAGGTTCGGGTCAAACATTAATATTCATTCACGGATTACAGTCGGGACAAGTTCCAGTAAGAGATATACCCTTCAAGGGATTCACCTACGCTGATCCCGATTCAAGTAACGATGGAGTGAGAGATGACGGTTTCCGCCAGTCTCGATTGTGCCCTGAACAAGATTGACGAGGCCAACCGGGCCGACCCGAGCCGGGAAGTGGTGGGCGGCGAAAGCCTGCCCCGGGAGTTCGCCTATAGCCAGCACATGACCCGGTGGCTGTTTGAGCTGGACCCGGATCCCTCCGAACGCATGCAAATCGCCTGCCGGGCCCAGCACATCGAGCGTTGGACCATGCCCCGGAGCGAGTTCGGGGAGGGTCGGAAGAATTACTACCAGTGGCGGCAGGCCTGTGGCCGCATGCACGGCCGCCGGGCGGCGGAGATAATGGCCGAATGCGGCTATCCCGAGGAAGAGTGCCAGCGGGTGGAAACCATCCTCACCAAGCGGGAGCTGCGCCAGGATCCGGATACCCAGCTGCTGGAGGATGTCGCCTGCATGGTGTTCCTGGAGCGCTATTTTGCTCCGTTCTATGAGGAAAGGCCGGATTATGATCGGGAGAAGTGGCTTCGGATTGTGCGCCGGACCTGGGGCAAGATGTCGCCCCGGGGGCATGAGGCGGCTCTCAAGTTGGCCAGCGGGATGCCGGCTCATTTACTGGCGTTATTGCAGGAAGCTTTGGCGCAACCTGAGGAGTGACTTCTGGTGCACAGGGCCCGGCCCACCCGCCGCCCTGTATCTAACTCCTCAGTCAGCCTTCTGGAAAAAACAGCTCTTTAACTTTTTCTCCAGGTTTCGCCGCCCGCATAAACGATTCACCCACCAGGAAGCCATAAATACCACGGCTGGTCATGGCTTCCACATCGTCCCGGGTCATGATCCCGCTTTCGGTCACCGTCAGCCGGTCTGGGCCGATCCGCTCGTGCAGCTCGAACGTGGTGTCCAGGGATACCTCGAAGGTGTGCAGGTTGCGGTTATTGATGCCGACCAATGGCGTTTTCAGGGTCAGGGCATCGTCCATCTCTTCCGGGTCGTGCACCTCCACCAGCACATCCAGCCCGATATCCCGGGCAATGCCTTCCAGTTCCTGCATCTGGTCCCGGGTCAGGCAGGCGGCAATCAGCAGGATGCAGTCGGCGCCGATGGCGCGGCTTTCGTAGACCTGGTAGGGCGCCACCATGAAATCCTTGCGAATCACCGGCAGGCTGCAGGCAGCCCGGGCGGCTTTCAGGTAGTCCTCGTGGCCCTGGAAGAAGTCACGGTCGGTCAGGACGGACAAACAGGCCGCGCCGCCCTTCTCATAACTTTCGGCAATCTCGGCCGGCACGAACGGATCGCGCAGGATGCCCTTGCTGGGAGACGCCTTCTTGATCTCGGCAATGACGGCAGGGGTCGCTTGCTCGATGCGTGATCGCATGGCGTCGGCAAAACCCCGGGCAGGTGCCTGGTCCCCCGCCATGGCTTTCAAATCGTCAACGGTGACGCGGCGTTTGCGCTCGTCGATTTCCTGCCATTTCCGGTCAACGATTTTCCGAAGAATGGTGGGAGTCTTATCCAGATGTCTGTCTGTCATATCAGGCCCGTAAATAGTCTGCGAGAGCGGAAAGCGCCTCCCCTTCCGATCGTCCGGCTGCGAAGTTAGCAGGCCGGTATTAAAAACACTGGGAAAAATCAGCCAACTCGGACATCTTGCCCGCAGCCAGTCCCGATCCCATGGCATCCAGCGCCATCTCAACGCCGGCTTTCGGGGAATCCGCCAGACCGGCAATGTAGATGGCCGCACCGGCATTAAGGGCGATGAGATCCCGGGCTTTCTCGGTGATCTCATCATGATCCCGGCCGAACGCGGCCTTGATCAGGTTCAGCGATTCCTCGGAGGAGCCCACGTCCAGACCCACCAGAGACTGGCTCTTGATGCCGAGGTCTTCCGGGGTAATGTCATACTCGGTGATCTCACCATCCTTGAGCTCCGCCACATGAGTAATGGTGGCCAGGCTGATCTCGTCCAGGCCGTCCTTCGAATGCACCACCATGATGTGCTCCGCACCGAGGCGCTTCATCACTTCGGCCATCGGACGGCACAGCTCCTTGGTGAACACACCGAGCAGCTGACGCTTGACCCCGGCGGGATTGGTCATCGGGCCGAGGATGTTGAAGATGGTCCGGCAGCCCAGCTCCTTGCGCGGGCCGATGGCGTGCTTCATGGCGCCATGGTGGGCCGGAGCAAACATGAAGCCTACGCCGATCTGCTCCACGCAGCGGGCCACCTGCTCAGGGGTCATGTCCAGGTTGATGCCCGCCTTCTCGATGAGATCGGCGCTGCCGCTCTTGGAGGACACGCCCCGGTTGCCGTGCTTGGCGACGTACCCGCCGGCTGCGGCCACCACGAAAGAGGCTGCGGAGGAGACGTTGAACAGGTTAGCGCCGTCGCCGCCGGTACCGACAATGTCCACCAGTGGCTCGGCGTTGACGGTCACCCCGGTGGCCAGCTCGCGCATGACCTCGGTGGCGCCGGTAATCTCGTCAATGGTCTCGCTCTTGAGGCGCAACCCCATCAGCAATGCCCCGATCTGCGCATCAGTGGCCTCGCCGTTCATGACGATGCGCATGACCTCTTTCATTTCCTCCCGGGAAAGATCCAGGTTGGAGGCGATCCGGTTCAGAGCTTCTTTCATGTCCATGGAGAGTTGGCCTCTTGGTTGTTTGTTCTCAGGAAGTTGCGCAGCAGTTCATGGCCCTGTTCGGTCATGATCGACTCGGGGTGGAACTGAACGCCTTCGATGGGCAGGGTTTTGTGGCGCACGCCCATGATTTCCTCGATGGAGCCGTCATCATTGCGGGTCCAGGCGGTGACTTCCAGACAATCCGGCAGAGTGTTCTGGTCAATGACCAGGCTGTGGTAGCGGGTGGCCTGCAACGGATTGCTCAGCCCCCGGAACACGCCGATGTCCTTGTGGTAGACCGCGGAGACCTTGCCATGCATGACCCGACCGGCCCGGACAATGTCGGCGCCGTAGACCTGGCCGATGGCCTGATGCCCCAGGCAGATACCGAGGATGGGCAGCTTGCCGGCAAAGTGGCGGATCGCCTCCATGGAAACGCCGGCTTCGTTCGGTGTGCACGGCCCCGGTGAGATCACCAGCCGTTCCGGTTGCAGGGACTCGATCTGCTCGATGGTGATTTCATCGTTTCGGTAGACCCGCACATCCGCACCCAGCTCCGCCAGGTACTGCACCACGTTGTAGGTGAAGGAGTCGTAGTTATCGATCATCAGCAACATAATCCGTTCCTCCGCCTCAGTGGTCGTAATCGTTGTAGGTCATGGCCACGGCACGGAAAATCGCCCGGCCCTTGTTCATTGTTTCTTTCCACTCGAGGCGGGGAACAGAGTCCGCCACCACCCCGGCACCGGCCTGGATGTGCAGGGTGTTGTCCTTGATGACAGCGGTGCGGATGGCAATGGCGGTATCCATGTTGCCGTTGAACGAGAGATACCCCACCGCGCCACCATAGACGCCACGCTTGACGGGCTCCAGTTCGTCGATGATTTCCATGGCCCGGATCTTGGGGGCGCCACTGAGGGTGCCGGCGGGCAGGGTGGCCCGCAGTACGTCCAGGCAGCTGGTGCCTTCTTTCAGGCGGCCGGTGACGTTGGACACGATGTGCATGACGTGGGAATAGCGCTCCACGATCATCTTGTCGGTGACCTTGACTGTCCCGGTTTCCGAGACCCGGCCGGCGTCGTTGCGGCCCAGATCGATCAGCATCAGGTGTTCCGCAATCTCCTTCGGATCGGCCAGCAGTTCGTTTTCCAGCGCCTTGTCCTCGGCATCGGTGGCGCCGCGCTTTCGGGTGCCGGCGATGGGCCGCACGGTCACCTCTTCATCCTCCACCCGTGCCAGGATTTCCGGGGATGAACCAACAATGTGGAAGCTGTCCAGGTCCAGGAAATACATGTATGGCGACGGGTTCAGCACCCTCAGGGAGCGATACAGGTTGAGGGGCGGTGCCTCGAAGGGAATGGACATACGCTGGGAAATGACTGTCTGCATCACGTCGCCATCCAGCACGTATTTCTTGATCCGGTCGACGGCCGCTTCAAATCGGTCCTGGGTGAAGCCGGAGATGAAATCACCCTCGTCCACGGCCTTGCCGCGCAGGTGTTCCGGAGTACGTGGAGCATTGGCGGTCTGCCGGTGCAGTCTTGCTTCCAGTTCGTCGATACGGGCCTGGGCCTGATCGTAGGCGCCTTTGGTGGTCGGGTCGACGTGGACAATCAGGTGCAGCTTGCCGCGCAGATTATCGAACACCACGATCTCGTCGGAAACCATCAACAGGATATCCGGGGTGCCGATCTTGTCCGGTGGGGAGGAATGGCGGAGGCGCTTTTCGATGTAGCGCACGGTATCGTAGCCGAAATAGCCTACCAGACCGCCATTGAATCGCGGGAGTTCCGGCAGGTCCGGGGCATTGAAGCGCTTCTGGTACTCGTCGACGAACGCCAGCGGGTCTTCCACCTCTTCCTGCTCAACCACCTTGCCGTTCCGGCTGACTTCAATGCGGTGGTCATAGACCTTGAGAATTTCCTGGCTGGGCAGGCCGATGATGGAATAGCGGCCCCATTTCTCACCACCCTGGACGGATTCGAACAGGTAGGAATAGGGACCACTGGCCAGCTTCAGATAGGTGCTCAATGGTGTATCGAGGTCCGCCAGGACCTCGCGATACACAGGAATGCGGTTAAAGCCGGCTTGGGCGAGCTCGGAGAACTGCTCGGGTGTCATGTGTCGGTTTCCTGAATTCTGATCTGCATTTGCACGGAAGGGCCGGATGCCATTCCGTCGGGTGGTACGGTCTCGACAGGCGCGCGCCGGTCAGCCGCCAGGCCTGTTCAGCCGGTGCGCCATCGCCACCATCGTGTTGCGCGGGTTGTGAGCATGCCTCGCGCTGCAGTCAGATTCAGTCCCTGCACGGCAGGAATCTCCCGATAACAAGTGTTCAATGAAACGTCCTTGTGAGATTACAAAAGCTCGGCCAGCGAATCAACAATCGCGTCGGCCCCCAGGGTTTCCACAGATCCCCCGAAGTTGTAACCGTAGCGGACTGCCACGCAGGGAATGCCGGCAGCAATGGCGGCGTTCACGTCAGCCGCGGAGTCTCCGACCATGACCGTCGTGCCACGGGTCCCGCCGAGCTGCTCCATGGCATGCAGCAGTGGGCCAGGGTCCGGTTTTTTGACCGGCAGCGTGTCGCCGCCGATGCTCAGGTCAAACCAGTGGTCCAGGTTCAGCTGCCTGAGCAGAGGCGCCACGAACTGTTCCGGCTTGTTGGTCACCACCGCCAGCCGGCAGCCATTGTTTTTCAGGTGCGTGAGACAGGCTTCCACTCCCGGGTAGACCCGGGAATGCTGGCCGTTGAGCCGGCCGTAGTGATGGAAAAAGATCGCCAGGGCGTCCTTGAACAGGGCGTCGTCCTTCGGTTCGGCGGGCTCCCAGTCGGTGGTTCCGGCCAGGGCGCGCCGCACCAGAACCGCGGCGCCATTACCCACCCAGTCCCGGACCTTGTCGAGACCCGCCGGTGTCCGGCCCAAATGCTCGAGCATCTGGTCCACCGCTGCGGCCAGATCCGGTGCGCTGTCTACGAGGGTGCCGTCCAGGTCAAACAGGGCAACGCCCGGCCACCGGGCGTTGAACAGGCCTTTGAGACTCATCCGCCAATCACCTTGTGGGCCTGCTCCAGTTCTGCCCGCATGGCGTCGATGGTGGCCTTGTAGTCCGGAGTGTTGAAAATGGCAGAACCGGCGACGAAGGTGTCGGCACCGGCTTCGGCGATTTCACGGATGTTATCGGTTTTCACGCCGCCATCGATTTCCAGCCGGATGTTGTAATTGCTGGCGTCGATTTTCTTGCGGGCTTCGCGCAGCTTGTCGAGGGTGCCGGGGATGAACTTCTGGCCGCCAAAGCCCGGGTTGACCGACATCAGCAGCACCATGTCGAGCTTGTCCATCACGTAATCCATATAGCTCAGCGGCGTGGCCGGGTTGAACACCAGGCCGGCCTTGCACCCGCCGTCCCGGATCAGTTGCAGGGAACGGTCGATGTGGTTGGACGCCTCCGGGTGGAAGGTGATGTAACTGGCGCCGGCATCAATGAACATGCGAATCAGGTCATCCACAGGGGACACCATCAGGTGCACATCGATGGGAGCAGTAACGCCGTGCTTGCGCAGTGCCTCGCACACCATGGGGCCGATGGT
>NZ_JAWOIS010000094.1:0-59309 GCF_046484525.1 Marinobacter sp. | reverse complement strand
ATCCTGGTATCCGCCACCATTGCCCAGCCTGCGATCCAGCTGGGTATCGATCCGCTGCATTTCTGGATCGTGTGTCTCGTTGCCTTCGAGCTGGGGTATCTCAGCCCGCCGGTGGCGTTGAACCACCTGCTGACCCGGCAGGTGGTCGGGGAAACGGAAGTGCTCGCTGCCGAGCGCACCGGTTCCTTCTGGCACCGCTATGAGCGACTCCTGCTGCCCCTGGCAGTCATGGGGCCGACACTCCTGCTGGTCGCCTTTGTTCCGTTGTTGTTCTACGCGCTTTGACATCTTCCCTCCGCTAAGCACGTTAGAGATGCTTGGCGGGGGATTCCTCCAGCGAGACGCTCATGCCCGAGCGCGAGAATGTTCCGGGCCGCGTTGATGTCGCGGTCATGAGTGACACCACACTCACAGGTCCATTCCCTTATTCCAAGACCGGTTCTACCTTTCGGACTGTTATTGGAGATGGCTCCACAACACGAACAGGTTTGGGTGGTGTAAGCTTCCTGCATTTCGATGAAAACCCCGCCGGCGTGCTCGCTCTTATACTGCAACAGGGTTTTTAGCGTGAACCAGCCCGCATCCAACACGGATTTGGCCAGTTTGGTTTTCACTAGTGACGAGCTGGATACACCGCCCACCACAATCAGCGCATAGTCGTTTACCAATTGCCGACTGAACTTGTGCAAGGCATCGTGTCGACGATTGCGTATCTTGGCGTGAATGGCACGCACGCGCTGTGCCTTCCTAGCTCGCTGAGCTATTGCCAATTTTTGCTCTAAATCCTTTTGGAACCGACCTGCCTCCAGCTTTTGGCCGTTTGAAAGTGTCGCAATGTCTTTTAGGCCGAGATCGACACCAACGCTGCTGTTACCGCAGCGTTGTCGAGTTTTCATAGATACGGCTACACAGAAGTACCATCGACCACGAGCGTCCTCTGTGAAACAGCCTGAGCGAAACTGGTACTGCGACAGCCCGTAACTGTCCCATACCTTGTAGTGTTGACCATAGAAGAATACCTGGCCGTTCCTCCACTTCGCTGCTCCGGTATTCACTGGAATCCACCCGAGTGAGCGGCGAACGCCGTTCGACTTGCGCCAGGCCAGTCGCTGTTTGCGGCTTTGTTTCCTGCGTGTGGCGTATTCCGCGCTCACTCGCTGGATTGTTTGACTGTGCAGGCCAAGCAGCTTTCCAGCACCTTTGGTGTACTTCTGCATTTCATATGCAGACAAGAATTGACCGCGTTCACGGATCGATCGAGAACTGAGTTGATTCACATAGTTCCAAGCGCAATTTACCGCCGCTGCTTGACGGCGCAGCTCTTTGGCGTGTTTGCAACGGACGCGAACCTTCAACGTTTTGATGGTCTGGTGCATAGCTGTATATTTGCACAGTGTTTTCGAGCCGGCAAGGGCCGGTGGCGCTTACCATGAAACCGCTATGGAATTCCCTCACACTCAGTTTTATACGTTGAGTACCTACCTGTAACTTTGGTTCGGCAGCTTGAAGTAACCGCCACCGGCTCGGCGGCTGTCGGTTACTTTATCCGTGGGGCGTGAAATCCCGTACCCGCTCACAGGTGCGGTAACAAAGTTGGGGGATGGTGTATGCTTCAATTGGCAGACGGAAAAGGCAGATTGGAAGAAGGAAAGGGATCCGGGATGTTTCGGAAAAGCTTGGTAGTGGGCCTGGCAGTGGCTTTAGCCGGTTGTGGCGGTGGCTCCGGTGATGGCGAAACGGCGCCGGTGGATGTGGCGCTCGCCGGGGTTATTGATATCGAGGCGAGTACCCGGGTGGATGTCGATACTGCCGATTCGCTCTCTCTGAATCCTTCTCCGTCTGACATTGTGCAGACATTGCCAGAGGAATTCATTCTCGCAGGCTATGTGAGTCGCGAGGAAGGAAGCTATCCGACTGTTGGCGGTTTTCCTGGCACCGACTACTTTATTGATGCCCTCGACCGGTTTTCACTGAACCTGGCTCCGGATCAGCGGGTGTCGCTGCAGGCGTTTGCCACCCGTGCCGGCCGATCCAGTGTAACCCTCAGGTTGCTGGATCCCGATTCAGGTGAGCTGATCGCCAGCGCCAGTACCAGTGACACCAGCTCCCAGGTGAGCGTCAGCCTCGCTGATGACAGCACCTCCTGGCCGGAAGGCACGTATCAGGTAGAAGTGCTGGCAGACTCTGTGCCCATGCTTTATATCCTGTCGTCGTCGGCTTCCGGGCTGTCTGCCCAGTCTGTCTATGAATGGCCCAGCCATCAGTTTGTCGAGGGCGAAGCCATTGTGGCTCTGGAACAGGGGCAAGGCTTTCCGGGGGCTGCGTCAGCGCAGATGTCCGCGCTCGGGATGGCTGAAGCCAGGGAGCTCGGTCGGGGGCACTGGAGAGTACGAATGGCCGGGACTCTGAGTCAGGGCCATGGCAATCGCGCAAGCGAGACTCTGGCGTGGATTCAGAGTTTGCGCAAAGACGGAGCAGTAAAGAACGCTGTGCCCAACTACCTGGTCAGATCTCAGGAGACCCCGGTCAGTGAGCCCCTTTATGCGGACCCGGCTTTGGGTCAGCAGTGGCATTATGAGTTGTTGAATGCTCCCATTGCCTGGCAACTTGCGCAGGTGGAAGGCGGACAAGGGGTGAAAGTCGCGGTTCTGGACACCGGGCTCTTTGGCCAGCCGGATGACTGGCATCTGGATCTGAATGCCAACGTTGGCACGGGTCAGGACTTTGTATCGGGCGAATACGACAACGATGGCAATCCGGGACCCGATGACAACCCGTCTGATCCGGGGAACAGTGTCGGGGGAAGTGTGTATCACGGCACCCATGTTTCCGGAACGGTCGCGGCGGCTGTTAATGGACGAGGCGGGGGTGGTGTTGCTTACCAATCAACGCTGGTACCTGTCCGTGTGCTGGGCGAAGGTGGCACCGGATCCTCGGCGGACTTGCTCGACGCGATCAACTGGGTGAATGATGATGGCACCGGCGAACCCAGGGCGGACGTGGTGAATCTGAGCCTTGGCGGCCTGCCTTTTCTCCGCGACTTACAGGATGCCATCAGTGAGGGGACAGAGCGTGGTGCGATCTATGTGGCCGCAGCGGGTAATTCTGCATCCAGCACGCCTTCCTATCCGGCAGCCTTCGATAACGTCTTTGCAGTCAGTGCGGTGGATGGTGCCGGAGTGTTGTCCTCGTATTCCAACTTCGGTTCCTGGGTCGATCTGGCGGCACCGGGTGGCGATGCCACCCGGGACGGCAATGCCGACGGCCGGGGCGACCTGGTCAGCAGCACCAGTGCCGCCGTGATTGACGGGACCCTGACGGCCACTTATGCCGGCCTCCAGGGTACTTCCATGGCGGCGCCCCATGTTTCCGGTGTTCTGGCATTGATGAAAAGCCAGAACGACGTGCTTGATTACAAGGCTGTCAATGCGCTCCTGCAGGCTGGCAAACTCACCGACTCCAGTTGCGGCGCAGGTTGCCGGACGCCCGAACTTGGTTGGGGGTTGGTGGATGCTGCCAAGTCCGTTCTGGCGGCCTCGGAAGCGCCGGTGACGGACTTGCTGACGGCATCGCCTGCCATTGTTTCCCTCTCGACGGAAGGGCCCTCTTTCGTCACTGTGGCGCTGGAGGTCTATGGGGATTCTCCTACTACAGTTACCATTGATTCTGTCCAGCTGGAATCGCCGGCAGCCTGGCTTGAAGTGGGAGCTGTAGAACCAGATAGTTCGGGGATCAGTTTTACTATTGATCTCTCCCTGATTCCTGAAGAATTGGAGGAAGGGGTCTCAGAGCGTACGACGCTTCAGATTGATTATACTGGCGATGAACCCCGCACGCTGGAAATCCCTGTCATCGGCCAGCAACTGGACGACCAGGTGGCCCGAAATGCCGGCCGCCATTTCGTACTGCTGATCGACCCGGAGCCGGAAGGCGAGATTTTCACCACAGTGGCTCAGGCAACCGCAGAGGTTGTAAACGGCCAGTACCAGTTCAGCTTCCGCCCGGATGACGGCGTCGAACCCAGATACCTCTCCGAAGTCCCGCCCGGAACCTACTTCCTGGTGGCCGGTTCGGACCTCGATAACGACGGCCTGATCTGTCATGCTGGCGAGGCCTGTGCCGAGTACCCGGTCTCCGGTCTGCGGGAAGAGATCGCCATTTCCGCAGGCGAGGCCATCCAGGGTATCCGGATGACCACCAGCTACTCGAGGCCGACGATTTCCGCCCAGTCCCCCGATATTCTCCCGCGCCCGGGATTTGAGGGCTATCGTGTGCTCTCGGCACAGCCGGATAACGAAAACACCAAGAGTATTCGCTGATCATGACCTTGTTGTCCCGTTCCTTTTCTATCATCCTCGCCGGCACCAGCATGGTGATTGCCGGCTGTGCAACCAGTCAGCCCCAGGTTCAGACCGATGAGGGTGCGCCCCTGGCCAGGCAAATCAGCCAGTCCTCCCATTGTGGCCTGACGGCACCAGGTCATCTGCTTCTGAAGAGCGAGACCGATGTCGGGCGTCTGGAAGGGTTGCAGGGCCGGACCTTGCCGCTGGTGCCACTCAGGGCCGTGGATTTTGAGCGGGAACAGGTGGTCCTTGCGGCACTGGGCCAGAAACCCACGGGAGGCTACAGTGTCACCCTGGTGTCCTCGGCTATCGAGGATGACATCCTGGAGCTTTCCGTCCGTGTCCGTGAACCGCAACCGGGCGTGTTGGTCACCCAGGCGCTGACCACTCCCTGTGCCGCCATTGCCGTCACTGCCAGGGGCTGGAGTGACATCCGTATCACGCCCGAGCAAAACAACCGTTGATCTTTGCCGTTGAATCCCTAAGCTATGGCTCAGCTTTTCTGACCAATTGCGGAGTCACTTCCTGACTATGAGCCAGCAACAGTACAACGCCGACGCCATTGAAGTCCTGAGCGGTCTGGATCCGGTGCGCAAGCGCCCCGGCATGTACACGGACACCTCGCGCCCGAACCACCTGGCCCAGGAAGTGATCGATAACAGTGTCGACGAGGCCCTTGCCGGCCATGCCCGCCGCATTGATGTCATCCTGCACAGCGACGGTTCCCTCAGCGTCGAGGACGACGGTCGCGGCATGCCAGTGGACATCCACAAGGAGGAAGGGCTCTCGGGCGTCGAGCTGATCCTGACCCGGCTGCACGCCGGCGGCAAGTTCTCCCAGGGCAACTACAATTTCTCCGGCGGTCTGCACGGGGTGGGTGTCTCGGTGGTCAATGCCTTGTCCACTGAGCTGGAAGTGATCATCAAACGCGACGGCCAGCTGCACCGGATGACGTTTGCGGACGGCGACAAAGTCACCGAGCTGGAGGTGATCGACACTGTCGGTAAGCGCAATACCGGCACCCGGCTGCGCTTCAAGCCCGATCCGAAGTACTTTGACAGCCCCAACTTTTCCATCAGTCGACTGCGCCACAACCTCCGCGCCAAAGCAGTTCTGTGCCCGGGCCTGATCGTCACCTTCCTGCAGGAAAAAACCGGCGAGAAGGATGAATGGTTTTACGAGGACGGCCTGAGGGATTACCTGCGCACCGCGCTGGCGGACATCGAGGCCGTTCCCCTGGAGCCGTTCACCGGCAACTTCTCCGGTAATAAGGAGGCCGTGGACTGGGCCATCCAGTGGTTGCCTGAGGGCGGCGAGGCGGTCATGGAAAGTTATGTGAACCTGATTCCGACAGCCCAGGGCGGTACCCACGTCAACGGGCTTCGGACCGGTCTGCTCGAGGCCATGCGGGAGTTCTGCGAGTTCCGCGCTCTGCTCCCGCGGGGTGTGAAGCTGTCGCCGGAAGATATCTGGGAGCGGGTGGCTTACGTGCTCTCGTTCAAGATGCAGGAACCCCAGTTCTCGGGTCAGACCAAGGAACGTCTTTCTTCCCGGGAGGCTGCTGCCTTTATTTCCGGGGTGGTGAAGGATGCCTTCAGTCTGTGGCTGAACCAGCATACCGATGTGGCCGAAGCCCTGGCCGAATTGTTCATCAACAACGCCCAGCGCCGCTTGCGGGCAAGCAAGAAGGTGGCCCGAAAGAAGGTCACATCCGGCCCGGCCCTGCCTGGCAAGCTTGCCGACTGCTCCGGTGGCGATACCGCCCGTTCCGAACTTTTCCTGGTGGAGGGGGACTCCGCCGGTGGTTCCGCCAAACAGGCCCGGGACCGGGAGTTCCAGGCGGTGATGCCCCTGCGGGGCAAGATCCTCAATACCTGGGAAGTGGATTCCGGTGAGATCCTGGCTTCCCAGGAAGTCCACGACATCGCTGTTGCCATTGGTGTGGATCCGGGCTCGGACGACATCGCCGGTCTGCGCTATAACAAGATCTGCATCCTGGCGGATGCGGACTCTGACGGCCTGCACATCGCTACTTTGCTGTGTGCGCTGTTCGTGAAGCACTTCCGGCCCCTCGTTGCCGCCGGGCACGTGTTCGTTGCCATGCCGCCGTTGTATCGTGTCGATCTGGGCAAGGAAACTTTCTATGCCCTGGATGAGCACGAGAAGCAGGGCATCATCGATCGCCTGGCGGCGGAGAAGCGCAAGGGCAAGATCCAGGTCACCCGGTTCAAGGGTCTTGGCGAGATGAACCCGCTGCAGCTGCGTGAGACCACCATGGCACCGGACACCCGCCGGCTGGTCATGCTGACGCTGGAGGAGGGTGATCAGACCGATGAGCGCATGGACATGCTGCTGGGCAAGAAGCGGGCCTCAGATCGCCGTGCGTGGCTGGAAACCTACGGCAACATGGCCGATGTTGCGGTCTGATATTCTATAAAGTGATTTAAAAATCGCGCTTTATTCTTTTTAAGTATTCCTCAGAGCCGCTATGCTGCCAGTTTTCATAACGGGGAATACCGGATATGGACTGGCAGGGCTGGTTCGCGTTGGGTCTGTCCGGCGTGGCATTACTATTGATGAGTTCAGGACGCTTTGCGCCCCACATGGTCATGATGGGTGTGCTGGTGGTGTTGAGCGTCAGTGGCCTGATTTCCCCGGAACAGGCCCTGGCCGGGTTCAGCAACACCGGTCTGATTACCGTGGTGGCACTATTTGTGGTCGCCTCGGGCATTCACCATTCCGGCGGCGTCGATCTTCTTGTCAGGCACCTGCTCCGCTCCCCCAAAACCGTCCGCAGTGCCCAGGCCCGTATCGCCCTGCCGGTGGCCCTGCTTAGTGGTTTCCTGAACAACACGCCGGTGGTGGCGACCATGATTCCAGCGGTGCATGCCTGGTCCCGCAAGATCGGTATTTCACCGTCCAAGCTGATGATTCCCCTGAGCTATTCCGCCATTCTCGGTGGCACCCTGACGCTGATCGGCACCAGTACCAACCTGGTGGTGAACGGTCAGTACCAGCAACTGACCGGTGGAGACGGCTTCTCCATTTTCTCCATTACCATGGTGGGCCTGCCGGTGGCCGTTATTGGCCTGGCGGTGATGCTGCTGGTCATGCCCCGGGTTTTGCCGGACCGGAAAGACCAGCAGAAATTCGGTTCCATGCGGGAGTTCACCCTGGAAGTGGCGGTTTCGGCCAGTGGGCCGCTGGTGGGCAAGACCGTGGGCGAGGCCGGGCTCCGGGAGCTTGAGCGCCTATACCTGGTGGAAATCGAACGGGATGGCAGCGTGGTGACCGCGGTGCCCTCCGAAGAGCACCTGCGCGGGGGCGACCGCCTGGTCTTTGCCGGCGATACCCAGGCCATCTCCGATCTGCTGCGGATCAACGGTATCGTCCCCTCCGTTCACGAGGACGAGCCGTCCCTGAGCAAGGACCGGACCGAGCGGCGCCTGGTGGAAGCGGTGCTGTCGCCCCAGTCGGATGTGCTCGGGCTGACCATCCGGGATGCCCGGTTCCGGGACCGCTATGGTGCCGTGGTGCTGGCGGTGGCCCGTGGTGGTGAGCGGGTCTCGGGCAATCTGGGCAATATCCGTCTCAAGCCCGGGGATGTGTTGTTGCTGGAAGCCCGCCCCGCCTTCGTCAGCCGGCAGCGTTATAACAAGGATTTCCTGCTGATCAACGATCTGGACACAGACACACCGCGCCACGACCGGGCCTGGGTGTCCTGGAGCATTCTGGTGGTGCTGGTGGGGCTGGCGGCCTGCGGGATCATGAGTATGCTCAACGCCGCCCTGCTGGCGGCCGCGTTGATGACTCTGACCGGCTGTTGTTCCGTGGGTCAGGCCCAGAAATCGGTGGATGTCCCTGTGGTTCTTACCATAGCCGCCTCTTTCGCCCTGGGGGCGGCCCTGCAGGAAACCGGAGCAGCCAGCTACCTGGCCGAGGGCATCCTGGGGCTCAGTCATGGTCACGTCCTGGTGGCGATCCTGCTGGTCTATTTTGCGGTCTCTACCCTGACCGAAATGGTGACCAACAACGCCGCGGCCGTGCTGGTGATCCCCGTGGTGCTGTCCATGACCACGGCCATGGGAGCGCCCGCCGAACCTTTTGTGATTGCGGTCATGATGGCCGCATCCGCGAGTTTTGCCACACCGCTCGGGTATCAGACCAACATGATGGTGTTCGGCCCCGGTGGCTACCGCTTTGCTGATTTCGTGCGGGTCGGGCTGCCGATGAACCTGTTTATTGGCCTGGTGACTGTGGTGGTGATCGCTGTGGTCTACGGGATCAGTCTTTACTGACCCGGGGATCGATCGGGCTGGACAGGATGTCGCAGCACAGCACTCTGAGTTCTCCGTTCTGGTAGAAGCCCAGGGACAGGGTCACGCACATATAGGCCCCGGTGACACACAGGTAAGGTGCTGTGACCTGCAGTTTTTCCGGCTGTGCGAGGGCTTGGCGGAGGTACTGCTGTCGATACCAGTCGGCGCTGCTGCTGTCTTCCAGAGGCCGGAACCGTGGGTCGAGGTTGCGTGTGCCGGCATTCGATACCAGCGTTGCATCGATCTGTATGCCGTTGGCATCTACCAGGTAACAGCGGGAAACCGTCGGGTGGTTGAGCATTTCCGCACAGGCTTCCGCCATGGTGGTGCCGGAATACATCCGGTCAATGGCTCTCAGGAAGAAGTGCTCGAAGAAGCTCACTACCTGCTGCGTCGGATCAAAGGTTACCGGATTATGTTGTTTGTACTCGTCCAATAACTGACCAAAATCCGCGGGCGATGCCTCCAGTCCACTGAGTTCGGTACTGGGCTTGCGGAAGTAGAAACCCTGGACGAAGTCCACGCCGGCATCGATGGCGATCATCGCCTGACTCCGGGTTTCCACACCCTCCAGTAAAACGAGGCACGCCGACTGGTGCAGCAGGGAGACGATGCCGTTGAGGATCTGCCGGGCCTTCGGATCCTCGGTGGCCCGTGTCAGCAGGGTCCGGTCCAGCTTGACGATGTCCGGTGACAGGTTCCAGATCCGTTCAAAATTGGAGTGGCCCGCTCCGAAGTCATCAATGGCTGTCAGGCAGCCCAGTTCCTGGTAGAAGGCCACGGTCTCCTGCAGTCGCTCGGCATCATCCGTGGGTTGTTCGACGATTTCCATCACGATTCGGTGCGGTGGCAGCCCGGTTTTCTTCAGCAGCTGATCAAAGAAGGAGTCAGACGGGTTGCCTACCGTGGCCACCTTGGGTGAAACGTTGAGGAACAGCCAATTCAGTTCATCCTTAATACTGCCGTAGTTACGGATATGCAGGTAGCGACAGAGTCGGTCCAGCAGGAGGTTCTCGAAATCCGAGGTTGGGAGCTTGAACAGGTCCACGGGCAGGATCTGGATATTCCTGGTGTCGAACGCCCGGATCAGCGCCTCGTACCCGACGATTCGTTTGTGGGAGACGCTGTAGATAGGCTGTAGTGCGGTTTTCAGGGTCAGGCCCTGGAATTCCGCGGTCCAGAGATTACCTTCCTGGTTGAGCATAGGGGAGAGCTGATCAAGCTCGGGGGATCTCAACTTCTGAGGCAATGGCTGAGGCATGGTTTCTTCGGGTCGTTATGGCGCGAGACTGCATTCTTTGGCGGAGACTGCCAAAAAAATACAGGCATTACCACAACTTCCCTGAAGAAACGGGAATCCGTTAGTGTTCTGGAGGAGATTGGCGGGATGAGCGAATGAAAAAAGCGGTCCGAGGACCGCTTTTACTCAGTTGTTGCTGGGAACAACAACTCTTTCGTCGAATTCGAGTTCCATGACGTTTCTCCTGAATTTATCCCGGCTGATTGAAAAGATATGTGAGAAGTTTATCTTTGTCATAATTTTGAACAATCCGTAGAACCCGTATACGACTAAAGGAATAGAGTGAGGACGATGATCAGAATTTCTGATCATCGGCAGCAAAACATTTTGATTTTATTCGTCATCCGGTCTTCTTAAACTCGGCCTATTAACCCAGCAGACAGGGAGCAGTCTCCAGACAATGCAATTCCGAAACAGCTCCGAACGATACGGTTCCGTGGCGATCTTCATCCACTGGCTGGTGGCGGGTGCCGTAGTCGGCCTGTTTGCGCTTGGTTACTGGATGGTGGACCTGTCCTATTACGACGACTGGTATCGCCGCGGGCCCGATATCCATCGTAGTGTGGGCATACTGCTGCTGGCGGTCATGGTTATCCGGGTAATCTGGCGATTCACCAATCCGCCACCATCGCCCCTGTCCGATCACCAGCGCCTGGAAGTGCTTGCAGCCCGTGCGACGCATGGGCTGTTATACGTGTTGCTGTTTTTCGCAATGGTCAGTGGTTACCTGATATCCACGGCAGATGGTTCTTCCATCAGTGTCTTCGGCTGGTTCGATGTACCCTCGGTTACCGGACAGGTGAAGGGTATGGAGGACATTGCCGGATCCATACATTACTGGTCAACCTGGGCGGTTGTGGTACTTGCCGGGCTTCATGCCCTCGCCGCCTTGAAACATCATTTTGTTGATCGTGACCGAACTCTGCTTCGTATGCTCTGTAAATGAGCGGCGAAGCAAGGAAGAAGAGACGCCCGATGACCGGGCTGGTTTACCAAAAGGGAGAAACCATTCATGAAGAAAGCATTGCTTGCATCCGCGGTATCCATGGCGTTGGCCGGTGGTGCCGTCCAGGCCGATGAGCATGGCGGCACCTATGCCTTCGATAACAAGGATACCCACCAGTTCATTACCTTCAAGATTTCCCACCTCGGCTACAGCTGGTTGTATGGCCGTTTCAACGATTTTGATGGTCAGTTCGTTTACGATGCCGAGAACCCGGAGAACAGCTCGGTCAGCGTCACGATCGATACCTCCAGTGTTGATTCCAACCACGCCGAGCGTGACAAACACCTGCGCAGTGAAGATTTCCTGTATGTGGATGAATATCCGGAAGCCTCGTTCACCAGTAAGCGTGTGGTCGTGGACGAAGGTGGCGAAGCGGACATCATCGGTGATCTGACCCTGCGCGGAGTTACGAAGGAAGTTACCCTGGATGCCGAGATGGTCGGCCACGGTGAGGATCCCTGGGGCGGCTACCGCATGGGTTTTGAAGCGGAGACTGAACTGCGGCTGAAGGACTTTGGTATTCCTATGGATCTTGGCCCCGTGTCTGAGACCGTTGAGATCATTATTTCTGTCGAGGGGATTCGACAGTAAGCCTGGCTGGCCCTGCCAGACCCGGTTCCGGGCTCAGCCCGGAACCTTCCTGCCTTTAATGTGATCAGATCGAGCTTGAGGATTCGCGGGAAGACGGGCAGTTCTTGCAAAGGTGGCGTTGACGCCAGAATTGACCGGCAAAAATCACCAGCCAGATCAGCAGACCCGCCCACAGGTAGGGCTCCGGTACCGCGAAACTCCCACTGATTGCAAACTCCACCAGGAGCATCAGCGCTACTGCCAGTACTGCATTGACCATGGCTGTCACCATGGCTTGCCCGCAGGCTTTCAGGTTGGGCTTCATAGTGTTTCGCTTGTTCGGGTGTGGAAACGGTCTTCTAATAAGGAGCCTCTGATTAACTCCGGATCACCACTGCAAGCCCCGAAGGGCGAGCCGGGGTTAATCAGAGGCTCCTTATGTTGGTGAGAATACGGCGACCCTTACAGTCTCTCCATGCGGGAATTCCGCTATTGGCGTTTCCGTACCCTCACTGGATCAGCACCGGATTGGTGTATCCGCGCCTGCGTCCATATAATGTGCCTTCTTCCTCTGCCCCGTGTAATTCGGGGCCGCGGAGAGTAGCATCACAGCCATTCCAAACAACAGGCAATTCAGGCAAAAGGGGCATCCATGCCAGAATTTCAGACCACCGATGAAGGCTTCGAGCGCGTCTCGCTAAGGGATTACACGGAGAAGGCCTATCTCGATTACTCCATGTACGTCATCCTCGACCGGGCTTTGCCCAACGTCGGGGACGGACTGAAGCCGGTCCAGCGGCGGATTGTCTACGCCATGTCGGAACTCGGGCTCAAGTCCACCTCCAAGTACAAGAAATCCGCCCGTACGGTTGGTGATGTTCTGGGTAAGTTCCATCCCCACGGTGACAGCGCCTGTTACGAGGCCATGGTGCTGATGGCCCAGCCCTTCTCCTACCGCTATCCGCTGGTGGACGGGCAGGGCAACTGGGGTTCTCCGGATGATCCCAAATCCTTTGCCGCCATGCGTTACACCGAGTCGCGCCTGGCCCCCTTTGCGGAGGTCCTGCTCAGTGAGCTGGGGCAGGGTACGGTGGACTGGGTGCCGAACTTCGACGGCACCATGGAAGAGCCGTCGGTCCTGCCGGCGCGTTTGCCGCACGTCCTGCTGAACGGTACCACCGGGATCGCGGTGGGGATGGCCACTGATATTCCACCGCACAACGTCCGTGAGGTGGCCGCTGCCTGTATCCGCTTGCTGGACAAACCAGAGGCCGGTGTCGACGAACTGTGTGAGCACATCAAGGGGCCGGATTTCCCCACGCGGGCCGAGATCATCACGCCCCGCAAGGACATCCGCCAGATGTACGAGACGGGGCGTGGTTCCTTGCGCATGCGTGCCCGCTGGATCCGGGAAAATGGCGAAGTGGTGGTTACAGACCTCCCGCACCAGGTCTCCGGCAACCGGGTTCTGGAGCAGATTGCCCAGCAGATGCAGACCAAGAAACTGCCCATGGTAGCGGACCTGCGGGATGAATCCGATCACGAAAACCCGACCCGGCTGGTGATTGTGCCGCGCTCCAACCGCGTCGACCTGGATGGGCTGATGGCCCACCTGTTTGCCAGCACCGATCTGGAGAAGACCTACCGGGTCAATGTCAACGTCATCGGCAATGATGGCCGCCCGGGCGTGAAGGGGCTGCACGAGATCCTGACCGAGTGGCTGGCGTTCCGCCGTACCACGGTGACCCGCCGTCTCCAGCACCGCCTGGACAAGGTGTTGGCCCGGCTGCACATCCTCGAGGGTCTGCTGGTAGCCTACTTGAATATCGATGAAGTGATCGAAATTATCCGCTACGAGGACAAGCCCAAGGACGAGCTGATGGCCCGGTTCGGGCTGTCGGCCGAGCAGGCGGAGGCTATCCTCGAGCTGAAACTGCGCCACCTGGCAAAACTCGAAGAAATGAAGATCCGCGGCGAGCAGGACGAACTGTCCGCCGAGCGGGACGAGCTACAGGCAATCCTGGGCTCCGAGGACCGGCTCCGGGAGCTGATCAAGACCGAACTGCAACAGGATGCCGAGAGCTTTGGGGATGATCGTCGCTCGCCGATCGTGGAGCGCGAGGAAGCCCGGGCGTTCAGTGAGGTGGACCTGGTATCCAACGATCCGGTTACGGTAGTGCTCTCTGACAAGGGCTGGGTGCGCGCGGCCAAGGGCCATGACATCGAGCCCGAAGGCCTGAGCTACAAGGCCGGCGATCGCTTCGCCCTGGCCGCCCGCGGCCGTAACAATCAACAGACGATCTTCCTGGACTCCACCGGCCGGGCCTACGCCCTGATGGCGCATTCGCTGCCCTCGGCCCGAGGGCAGGGCGAGCCCTTGACGGGCCGGATCAATCCGCCGTCCGGAGCCTCCTTTACCGGACTGCTGATGGGTGAGCCGGCCAGCAAGGCCCTGCTGGTGACTGATGGCGGCTATGGTTTTGTTACCTCGCTGCAGGACATGATCAGCAAGAACCGCAATGGCAAGGCGGTTGTGTCCGTTCCGAAGGGGGCGAAGATCGTGCCGCCGGTGATGGTGCCAAAGGTGAACAAAACCCTCTACCTGGCCGCCATTTCCAATGAAGGGAGGATGCTGGTGTTCCCGCTGAACGAGTTGCCGGAACTGGCCAAGGGCAAGGGCAACAAAATTATCAGTATTCCCTCGGCAAGAGTTCAGAACCGGGAGGAATTCGTGGTGGCCGTGGCGGTGTTTGCCGAGGATGACCAGCTCGAGATCCGGGCGGGCAAACGCAAGATGGGACTGCAGTTCAATGACCTCGAGCATTACCTCGGCGAGCGTGGCCGGCGCGGGCACAAGCTGCCCCGGGGCTTGCAACGGGTTGATGCCATTGACGTGATTCCTTCGGCTGCGCGGGCCCGGCAAGAGGAGAGCTCCGACAGTGAGTGAACTGGTACTGATTAACGTCTCCGGGCGCGACAAGCCGGGGCTGACCTCCGAGATTACCGGTATCATGGGGCGCTACAACGTGCGGATCCTGGATATCGGCCAGGCCGTGATCCACGATCACCTGACCTGGGGCATACTGATCGAGATTCCTGACGAGTCCAAATCTTCGCCGGTAATCCGGGACCTGCTGTTCCGCTTGCATGCCCTCGACCTTCAGGTTCACTTCGCGCCGATCACCGAGAAGGAATACCAGGCCTGGGCGGCAGGCCGGAACCGTGCATGTTATATCGTTACCCTGCTGTCCCGGGACATCAAGGCTGAACAGATTGCCCAGGTGTCTGCGATAACCGCACGTCACGGACTGAATATCGACAATATCAGCCGGTTGTCTGGCCGGCCCTCGCTGAACCCTTCTGAAAACCGTATTGCCTGTGTCGAGTTCTCGGTGCGCGGCACGCCATCCGACCTGGAACAGCTGCGGGCGGATTTCCTGCAGATTGCCGGCGAGATGAACGTGGACATCGCCTTCCAGGAGGACTCCATCTTCCGGCGTAACCGGCGCCTGGTGGTGTTCGACATGGATTCCACCCTGATCGAAGCCGAGGTGATCGACGAGCTGGCGCTGGAGGCCGGGGTGGGGGATCAGGTGGCTGAGATCACCGAGCGAGCGATGCAGGGGGAACTGGACTTCTGTCAGAGCTTTGCCGAGCGCCTGGCGCTGCTCAAAGGGCTGGATGAATCGGTGCTCGAGGGTATCGCCGCCCGCTTGCGTATGACCGAGGGGGCCGAACACCTGATCCGCAGTCTCAAGGCCCTGGGGTACCGCACGGCGATCCTGTCCGGCGGTTTCACCTATTTTGCGCGCCATCTCCAGCGTAAGCTGGGGATCGATTATATCTATGCCAACGAGCTGGAAATCGAGGACGGCACGGTGACCGGACGGGTCGCCGGGCAGATTGTGGACGGCAAGCGCAAGGCGGAACTGTTGCTGGAGATTGCCGAGAAAGAGCACATTTCCCGGGAGCAGGTGATCGCTGTTGGGGATGGTGCCAACGACCTGCCCATGCTGAGCCAGGCGGGCCTCGGCGTCGCGTTCCGGGCCAAGCCGCTGGTGAAGGAGTCCGCCCGCCACTCGATCTCTACCCTGGGCCTGGACGCCATCCTGTACCTGATTGGCTTCAGGGAGCGGGAAACCAGTGAAACCCTGCAGGATTCGGAGTTCTGAGGGTAGGTAAGCTGCAATGAACAAGGGCGCCATCTGGCGCCCTTGTCGGTTATCAGCCCTCGCCGAAATCGTAATTCATTTCCCGGCCCGGGGCCTGAAGGTAATAGCCCTGGATATAGTTCACTCCGGCCTGCCAGAGTGTGGCCAGGATGCTGGCGTTCTCCACCAGCGGAATGATGGAGAGCTTGCCGGAATTCTGGAGGGTCTTGATCATTTCCTTCACCTGGGCCTTGGCGTTGTCGCTCTTCTGGATTTCCTCGGTGAAGGAGCCGTCCAGTTTCACAAAGTCCGCGTTCACATGCTTGAAGGTGTTGAAGGGATTCAGGGCGCAGCCGAACTGGGAAATTGACACTTTGCAGTGCAGCTCGTGAACCGCCTTGGTAAATTCCTTGACCTGCTTCATGTAGTTGTTGGCATCTCCCTCCCGAACCTGGAGGATCAGGACATCGCCGGGCAGCCTCACCGCCTTGAGGGCCACGCTCAGCCAGGGAGTGAAGGTCTTGTCCTGAAGGGTCTCTGCCGTGATATTGATGAACAGGCGGGTGTCATGGCCGTGGGAGCGGTGGTTGGCCAATTGCTTGATCGTGTTCAGGATCACCCAGCGATCGATCTTGATCGCGGTCTCGCTGGGGCCTAAAGGCGGCAGGAAGTCATAGGGCGAGACTTCCTGGCCGTCCTTGTCGAGCATGCGCACGAAGGCTTCGTAATGCTCCTCACCTTCACCGCGCAGGTTGATGATTGGCTGAAACAGGAGGCGGAAACTGTTGTCCTCGAGGGCTTTCTGGATAGTCTCCACGGAGTTGCTGGAATCGAGGGTCTCATAGTCTGCCGGGTTGTAGACCAGTACACTATTGCCCTGGGCGTGGCCATCCTGCTTTTTGACATCGGAAGAGGCGGTGTGGGCACGGCCAAGCAGTTCTTCGGCCTTGGGTGAGTTCTCTGTAATCGCCGCTACACCGATACTGACCGTCATCGGAACGGTTCTGCCATTGATATCAAACAGGTTGTCTTCGATGGCCTTTCGAACCCGTTCAGCCCGTTCCTCCATGTTTTTTTCGTCACAGGGCAGGCACATCATGCAGAAGGCATCATCGCTCAGTCGTGCCAGGGTTGCGTCTTCTCCTGCGGTTTCCTTAAGTAGTGCCGCCAGGTCGCCGAGCAGCAGATCGGCTCCCGCAATGCCCACCTGACCCTTCATGGTGATGAAGTTATCGAGCGCGATGTAGGCCAGAGCACCGGTCTGGTTGTCCTTGCCGGCCCGGGCAATGGTTTCTGAAAGGGCGTCCATCAGGTACTGCCGGTTGTAGAGACCGGTGAGTAGGTCCTGGCTGCTGATCTGACGGAGTTTCTCTTCCAGTTCGGCATCGCTGTGCTCGGGCTGGAGTACAATCTGGGTGCAGAATTCACCATCGTAGGTGGCTGAAGATACGCTCATGGTGACCTTCAGTTCCTGATCATCGCTGCGCCGGGCCGTGCAGTTGAGAGCCATGCCGTCCTCGCCCTTTTCGGTGAAGCGCTTCATGAATTCCTTGTACCGCTCCTGACTTTTGGGGGTCAGCGTATCGAGGACCGGGATGCAGATCAGCTCATCGATATCGTCGTAGCCGAGGAAGTCCATGTAGGACTGGTTGGCATAGATATGCATACCGTCATTGATATAGGCAATGGCGTCCTTGGAGCTTTCCAGCAGCAGCTGGCAGCGCTGTTCCGCTTCCCGGAGGTGAGACTCCAGCACGCGCCGGCGCCGGCGCTCTTCCAGGGCGGAAATCTCACGATTGACGGTCAGCACCAGCTGGTTCGTATAGTCGAAGGGCACTGCATCCTGTGCACCGGCCTTCATAATGCCTACTTTCCGCTCCCGGCTTTCTTCAGCCATCAGCAGGATGAACGGGATGTCCTTGTCCATCCGGCGAACCATCGCCAAAGCCTCGTCGGCACCGAACTCGTCATCTACATCCCGGGCCAGCAACAGATCCCAATTGCCGGATTTCAGAACCTCTTCAAGATCTTCTTCCGAGGTGATGCGATGGGCTCGTGTGGCCTTCCCGGAATTCCTCAGCAGGCTGACCAGTGTTTCGGCATCATTTTGAGATGGATCAAGAATCAGTAGGTGTACGGTGGCGTTCTTTTTCTGCATTCGTAAGGGGTCTCGTGCTACTCGTTTGCGGAGCCGGCTCCGGGGCAGCATTAAGATCTGTTTTTAAACAGTGCCTTGAGGAAAACTGCTTGCCGAGAGTCAGGGGCCGGTCTGTCACTTATGCAGAATGATGCAGGGGATAGGGGGTAATAACAACCCTCTGTTTGGCCAGTTCGCTACCTGCGTCTCGCTTATCAGAGCGACGGCCACAGCGAATCAAACTCATCCTCACTGGCCACTGGTGCATCTGACTGGCTGGCGATGTTCAGCGGGGCATTGTTTTGAAGTTTCAGTTCGAACTGGCTGATACTGCCTGTGGATGAGACTTTGCGACCGAGTGTGCCCTGGTCCTGTCTGCCGTCGTGCAGCAGGGAGATCCGGCTCCCGGACTGGAACGGCAGTCGGGGGGTAATCAGGGTGGCGGCCTGGTTGACCACGCAGATTTCCGGCAGCATTAAACCCCGGAGGTATTCGCTGTTGTTTCCGATTTTCTGGAGTAACCGGACACCGCATGGGGCGGCGCTGGGTGCCAGCAGTTCAATGCCCACCTGGGTGCCCTGGTATTTGACCTGCCGGATCCAGCGCACAACGGCGATGCTCCAGGGATGGGATTGCTGTTCTCGCACGCCGAGGATCTCACCGGCCTGAATGGACGGCGGCACATTGGCTTCCCAGCCAACGCAGTAGCCGCCGGGGCTGGTGTTGATCAGCAGGGCCTCATGGGAACGGGGCAGGTTTTTCTCCGCAACCGGCTCTGCGGCGGGCTTGCCGAAATAGCTACCACGGAAGTTGATCGGGGTGTCGGGCGAGGAGTGCCGCTCCTCGCTGGGGCCGGCATCATGGGCGCCGGCCCAGGCGTCTTCCGCTTTCTTCGCTTCAGTCAGGAAGTGGTTGTCTTCTTCCTCCCGGATGCTGGCATTGCCGCTGACAAACTCCGTGAAGGACTTTTCTCCAGCGATGAAGTAATGGACTGCCGTGAGACCGACGCAGACCTCTAGGGTGCCCTGGCTGGCGACGCGGTTGAAGTTCCGCTTGGCCAGGATGCCAAGGGCCTGGCTCAGGTGAGTCAGCAGGGTGTCGCTGACATTGGCCAGGATACGCAGGGGGGTCTCTTTTTCCTGGTGCGAGCGCCGGGCCTGGAGCGTCTCGGAAACCATGCTTGACAGGTCGCGCGTGTCGAAACCGAAACTCTCGTCACCGGGCTGGTTATCAATCAGGCTCCGGTAGATCGGGGGATTGTCGCGCTCCATGTTCACCACAAACAAGCTGTCTTCACCAATATCCGGGCCACACCGGGTTTGTTCCGTCCAGGTCTCGAACAGTTCATAGGCCAGGCTGAGCTCGGACTGCCTCAGCTGGTTGGGGCGGGCGCAACCGAGCAACAGGACCCGCTTGTAACTGTCAGCCAGGGAGCTGGTGCGACGGGACTTCAGGGTGTTGTCTTCGATCTGAAGATGGGCCATGCCATTGCGATGGGCGAAACGGTAAAGGCGATGACATTCCAGCCAGCTGCGGGCAGGACTGGGGCAATAAAGCTGGTGAGAGCGCAGGATGGTGGCGGACAGTTCCGAGATGGCCCGGTGAATCGCCATGGTGACCGGCTTACGGTTCTTGTCCAGACCACCGTTGTCGAGGCCGTCCAGGATGCAGAGCTTGTAACCGGTGGCCAGGTGCATTTGCAGGGCCTGGGCCAGGTTGGCAATCTTGCGCTGCTTCTCCGGAAGGGCGACGGCCAGCCCCAGGTAATGCCGGGACAGCTCGTTGCAGACATAGTGGATTTTCTCCCGGATCAGTTCCAGGAACTGCAACCTCTGCTGGGGTGCGGCTGAGAGGTGGTTCAACTCGATGATCGCATGGTAGAGCTGCCGGGAAACCTCGCCAATGTTGGCCATGGGCAACTGCTCCACCCAGTTGCGGAAGGGCTTTGGCGCCGTTTCGCAAAAGGACAGGGTTGTGGTTTTCTGTTCCGGTACTCGTAGATCAGGTTTCAGGATCGTGCCTTCCATGAATTCGCGCCAATGTCCGGGCCACCGTCGGTTTCCCTTATGTTTTTATTTGTAACCACCAGTCGACTCTAAAATAGCAAACGGTCGGCGAAAAGCGAGAAGATCATCAGTTAACAAACTTTGACAAGTGATCGGGCGGTCAGGTTTGTGATCTTGCTCACGGCCACAGGTCCAGAGGGGACTTGCTTCCCTCGCCCGGAACCTCCCGCACCAGTTTCGGAACCAGAAATCCCGGCAGCCGTTTGAGTAATGCCCGCACCAGCTCACGGGCTTCATTATCGCCGACATCGAAGTGATGTGCACCGGCCACGGGATCAAAGGCATGAAGGTAGTAGGGCATGACCCCGGCATCAAACAGGGTTTCACTCAGCTCCTCAAGAACGTCCGCGCTATCGTTGACGCCCCTGAGGATCACGCTCTGGTTCAAGAGAGTAGCTCCGGCCGAGCGCAGGTAACCCAGGGCCCGGCGGGTCGGCTTGTCGATCTCGGCGAAATGGTTGATGTGCAGCACGATGACCACCTGCAATGGTGAACTGCTGATCCACTTGAGCAGGGTGTCGCACACACGCTGGGGAATCACCACCGGTAGCCGGGTGTGCAGCCGGATTCTCCGGATGTGCGGCACGCTTGCAATATCCGTCGCCCAGCGGGCAAGCAGGCGATCATTGACCGCCAGAGGGTCGCCGCCGCTGAATATGACCTCGTTGATTTCCGGGCTGTCCGTGAGCGTGCGCAGCACCTGGTCCCGATCCCCGGGCGTGAGACGCTGCTCCTCGTAGGGGAAATGCCGGCGAAAGCAGTAGCGGCAATTGATGGCGCATTGGCCCGTGACCATCAGCAGCGCCCGGCTTCGATATTTCCGGATCAGCCCGGTAGTCTGGATAGCGCCACCCTCCTGAAGCGGATCCCGGATAAAACCGCACACCTCGGCCGCCTCGTCCATTCGCGGCAAAACCTGGCGCAGCAGCGGATCGTCGGGGTTCCCGGGTGTCATACGGGCAATAAAGGGCTCCGGTACCCGGATCGGAAACAGCCGGTGTCCGGCCCGCGCTCCCTCCAGCCAGGATTCGGAGGGCAGGTTCAGCCGTTCCAGCAGTGCCTCGGGCGTGATCACCGAGGCAGACAGCAGCTCCTGCCAGCTTCGGGAGTCCTGTTCACAGATGTGGGCTTCTATACGGGCGGGGGTTCGCTGTATCATAGCGACCTTTGAAATTTTAACGACATTGTGTCAGGTGGACATTTCATGGCTTCATATTCTACCAACGAATTCCGCGGCGGTCTTAAGGTTTTGCTGGATGGCGACCCCTGTATCATTCTCGAGAATGAGTTCGTAAAGCCGGGCAAGGGTCAGGCCTTCAACCGGGTTAAACTGCGGAACCTGATGACCAACCGCGTCTGGGAGCGGACCTTCAAGTCCGGTGAGAGCCTGGAGGCCGCCGACGTTATCGACCAGGACATGGAGTACCTTTACACCGACGGTGAGTTCTGGCACTTCATGAAGACCGACGGATCTTTCGAGCAGTATCCGGCGGACGCCAAGGCCGTGGGCGATACCGTCAAATGGCTCAAGGAACAGGACGTGTACACCGTTACCCTGTACAACGGTGCTCCCCTGACCGTAACCCCGCCTAATTTTGTCGAGCTGGAAGTGGTGGATACCGATCCGGGCATGAAAGGCGACACCGCCCAGGGCGGCTCCAAGCCGGCAACCCTTTCCACCGGTGCCGTGGTCAATGTTCCTCTGTTCATCACTATCGGCGAAGTGCTGAAGGTTGATACCCGGACCGGCGAGTACGTCAGCCGCGTCAAGAGCAGCTGATTCGGTAATGACTGATCAACCTGTCTGGCAGCCCGCTGCCTCGCAGGCTGCCCTGGAAAGCCGTGCACAACAACTGGCGTTTGTGCGCGGCTTTTTTGCGCAAAGAGGGGTGATGGAAGTCGAAACCCCGGTGCTGGGGCGCTGCGGCGTGACCGACGTGAATCTGGACGGCATCCCGGCGCAGGTATCCGCCTCCGGCTTCGAGGGTGGCTGGCTGCAGACCTCCCCAGAATACCACATGAAACGCCTGCTGGCCGACGGGGCTGGTCCGATCTATCAGGTCTCGAAGGTCTTCCGCAATGGCGAGCGTGGGCGGCGCCACAACCCGGAATTCTCGATGCTGGAATGGTACCGGCCGGGATTCGATGACCGGGAACTGATGACCGAGGTCTCCGACCTGGTATGCGGATGGCTGGGCTGCGAGCGACCGGAGATCATGTATTACCGGGACGCCGTGAAGACCTGGGCTCACGTGGATCCGTTCGAGTCCACGGAACGGGAGCTGATGCGCCGCTGCGAGGAATGGCTGGAGCCGGAACAGCTGGCAGGACTTGGCCGCGATGGCTGCCTGGACCTGCTGATGAGCTTTGCTGTCGAGCCGAATCTCGGCGTTGAGCGCCCGGCGATTATCACCGGCTATCCGGCTTCCCAGGCGTCACTGGCAAGGGTATCGGAACATCAGGGCTACCCCGTGGCTCACCGTTTCGAGCTGTATGTCCGGGGGTTGGAGCTGTGCAACGGCTACTGGGAACTGACCGATCCGGTCGAGCAACGGCGCCGGTTCGAGGCGGATAACCATCAACGCCGATTGTCCGGAAAACCTCAAATGCCGATCGACGAAGCCTTCCTGGCGGCGCTGGAGCAAGGCTTACCGGACTGCGCCGGGGTGGCCCTGGGGCTGGACCGGCTGCTCATGCTCAAGCTCGGAGCAACCGATATCTCGGAGGTGCTGGCCTTCCCGATCGAGCGCGCCTGAGTTCAGGCAAGCTCGCCGAAGGCCTCGCCCATGCGCACGGTCTTGCCGGCAACCTGATCCCCGTTCCAGCTGACAGTACCCCTGGGCATTACCATGATCACCGTGGAGCCCAGCCGGAACCGGCCCATCTCCTCGCCCTTGGCAAACTCCCGGGCCTGCTCGCCCTCATACTGGAAGTCAGTTACGAGACCGTTGCCCGGCACCACGACGCCGGACCATGTGGTTTCGACACTCCCAACAATCATCGCGCCCACCAGCACCATCGCCATGGGCCCGGCGTCGGTATCAAAGATACAGACCACCCGCTCGTTGCGGGCAAACAGGTTCGGCACGTTCTCCGCCGTAACCGGATTCACCGAGAAAAGCTTGCCGGGGATGTGCACCATTTCCCGCAGCTTGCCCGCCATGGGCATGTGAATACGGTGATAGTCGCTGGGAGCGAGGTAAATGGTGGCGAACTCGCCTTCGGAAAATGCTTCGGTGCGCTGCAGGTTATCGCCCAGCAATTCATTGAGGCTGAAAGACTGCCCCTTGGCCTGGAAAACCCGGTCACCAGTCACCTGGCCCAGCTGGGAAATCTTGCCGTCCACCGGACTGACAAGGGTCTTCTCACCCTCGGCAATGGGGCGGATGCCCGGCTTCAGCGCCCGCGTGAAGAACGCATTGAAACTCGGATAAGCGGTCGGGTCCGGCTCCGCGGCTTCACTCATGTCCACGCCGTAGCGGCCGATAAACCAGTTCACCACACGGTTCTTCAAAGCCGGATTGCCCTCGCTGTCCGCAAACCGACCGGCAAGGCGTGAGACGGCCAGTTGCGGCGTAACGTACTGGCTCAGAACGAACAGTTTATCGAGCATTGAAACGAACCCTTTGCTTGAGAAGGCGCGCAGTTTAGCAAAACGGCGTAGGGGTGTAGAAACGGTTTTGCCGCTTTGCGACTCAGTCCACTCTCAGGCCTCGGGCCTGCTGCTCGGTCATGTCCGCCAGAATCCGGTGAAAGCTCTTCAGCCGCTCCAGACTGATCCGCCCCTCCGCGGCCGCCGCCTCCAGGGCGCAACCGGGATCCCCCATGTGCCGGCAATTCCGGAATTTGCACATGCCAATCAGCTCCCGGATCTCCCGGAAACCATACTCGATCTCCTGCGGCGTCATGTGCCACAGCCCGAACTCCCGGATACCCGGCGAATCAATCAGATCCCCGCCCAGGGGCAGGTGGAAAAGCTTGGCCGTCGTGGTGGTGTGGATCCCCTTGCCGGTACTCTCCGAAACCGCCCCGACCCGAAGCGATTCCCCCGGCAGTAGCGTCTGGATAATCGACGACTTGCCCACGCCTGACTGACCGACAAACACACTGGTCTGATCCTTCACCAGCGCCGCAACCTCCGGCGCCGGCTCATTACCGGATTCAGCGGCCGACGTGCGCACGACCTCATAACCGAGGTCCTCATACCGGGAGAGTAATTCCTCGATCTGCTCCCGATTCTCCTCAGTAATCAGATCCGTCTTGTTGAGCAGAATCACCGCCGGAATATCACTGGTCTCCGAAGCCACCAGATACCGGTCAATCAGGTTATCGTGAGGTTCCGGCTCCGGGGCAATCACCAGAATGATGTGATCAATATTCGCCGCCACCGGCTTCAGGGCTCCGAAATTGTCCGGCCGCTGCAGCAGATTCTGCCGGTCGCAACGGGCGACAATCACCCCGGTCTCACTCTTGCCCTTGCGCCAGATCACCCGGTCGCCGGTCACCAGACTGTCGATGTTGGCCCGGACAAAACAGCGGAAAACCGTTCCGGAATCTTCGCCCTCCAGGGCCTCCACATCCAACTGCTGGCCATAATGGGCGATGATCAGACCTTCTTGCTCCGGCCCCAGCTCACCGGCCTCGGCCTGCTGTTCAATGGCCTTTTCCTTTTTGGCAGCACGGGCAGCCCGTTCCTGCTGGATCTTCTTGATCCGCCACTGTTGCTGTTTGTTCAGTCGCCGTTTTGCCATAAATGATAAGAGAGATCCCGTGAAAGTTCGTCATCGACCGTGCCATCATACTGGAATCACTTGTGGGTCGCTGTAGTATGTTGAAGACCTTAAAGACTATATCTCCGGATTATGAGCTAGCGGTGGGGTAGCCTCTTCGGGAATGTTGAAGGCCAAGGATGGCCTGAAACAAGCGCACATGGACGTGCTCGTAGCGGTTCCCGAAGAGGCTACCCCGCTGCTAGCCTGCCCCCAAATCAGAAGGTTAGGAACACATGTCAGAAGGCAACCGCCTAGTTTGGATCGACCTGGAAATGACCGGCCTCGATCCGGAAAAAGAACGCATCATCGAAATGGCCACCATCATCACCGATGCTGAACTTAACATCATCGCCGAAGGCCCGGTCATCGCCGTCCATCAACCGGACAGCCTGCTGGAGGCCATGGACGAATGGTGCACCAACACCCACGGAGCCAGCGGCCTCACCAAACGCGTCAAAGAAAGCACCATCACCGAAACGGCAGCCGAACAGGAAACCCTCGTGTTCCTCAAAAAACACGTGGGCCCCGGCGAATCACCCCTGTGCGGTAACAGCATAGGCCAGGACCGCCGTTTCCTGGTCAAGTACATGCCGGAACTGGAAGCTTTCTTCCACTACCGCAACCTCGACGTCTCCACCGTCAAAGAACTGGCCCGCCGCTGGCGCCCCGACGTACTCGACGGCGTGAAGAAAAAAGGCAGCCACCTCGCTCTGGACGACATCCGCGACTCCATCAACGAGCTGCGTCACTACCGCGATCACTTCTTCAAACTGTAAGCCCGTGCTGGCGTAACGCCCAATGCACATGCTCACGGACCATCTCTGACCGGTGGTCCGCCCGCTGCTTCAAGGCTTCCACCACCGGAATGGTGGTCGGCGCATTGCCCAGGCCAACCGCCAGATTCCGGAGCCAGCCCTCGTAACCGGTGCGCCGGATCGCCGACCCCTCCGTTCGCTTCAGGAACTGTTCCTCCGTCCACAGGAACAGCTCCGCCAGCGAACTGTTATCGAGCCCATGCCTGGGCTGGAAATCCTGCTCCGCCGTCGGCTTGCTGAACTTGTTCCATGGGCAGACCAGCTGGCAGTCGTCACAGCCGAACACCCGGTTGCCCATCTTCGGGCGCAATTCCTCAGGAATCGAGCTTTTCAGCTCAATAGTCAGGTAGCTGATA
This sequence comes from Marinobacter sp., assembly GCF_046484525.1. Classification (GTDB taxonomy): domain Bacteria; phylum Pseudomonadota; class Gammaproteobacteria; order Pseudomonadales; family Oleiphilaceae; genus Marinobacter. Next base: position 33,474 of record NZ_JAWOIS010000094.1, on the reverse strand, counting down.
CAGCGACGGGCATCCAGCAGGTGAGGGCCAACAAAGGCGTCCGTGGGGCAGACCTCCAGGCAGGCGGAGCAACTGCCACAGTGTTCCGTTTCGAAGGGCGGGTCCACAGGGATTGGTGCACTGGTAAAAATCTCGCCCAGAAAGAAAAACGACCCGGCCTTCGGATGAATCAGCATGTTGTTCTTCCCGATCCAGCCCAGTCCCGCCCGCTGGGCCAGTGCCCGTTCAAGAACCGGGGCGCTGTCGACAAAAGCCCGGTACTCGAACCCGCTCACAGCTTCGTCAATCCACTTTGCCAGGGTGGCCAGGCGCTTGCGCATCAGCTTGTGATAGTCCCGCCCCAGGGCATAACGGGTAACGTAGGCGGTTTCCCGGTCAGTGAGCGCTTGTTTCGGGTTATCCGGTGCCGGCAGGTAGTCCATCCGCACCGAGATGATCCGGGCCGTGCCGGGCACCAGCGACGTCGGGGTGTATCGCTTGTCCCCGTGGTGGCCCATATACTCCATTTCGCCTTGGTAATCCTCCGCGAGCCAGGCGTTCAGGCGATCGGCGTGGGGCCCGGTGTCCGGCAGGGTGATGCCGGCATCGGCGAAGCCCAGCTGTTGTGCCCATTGCCGGATTTTACCCGGGAAATCATCGAGTTCGGGCTGTGCTGGCGGAGATTCTCTCGGTTCGGTCATGGTTGTGTTGTCAGCGGGTGTGGTCCGGGTGAATTCACTGTGGAAGTTTAATTTGATTAAGTTATGACCTTTTTCCCCGTTTTGCTATGCTTTACAGGTATCTGGCCAATTTTCTTAAACCGGTTTCTGTAACGGGAGCTCAGGCTCATGCCGCCCATCTCTGCCCACAGTCTACCAGACGACCTCTATTCCGCCGATGCTGTGCGGCAGATGGACCGCTACGTGATTGACGAACTGGGCGTGGACGGTTTCGAGTTAATGCAGACCGCAGCCCACGCTGCTTTCCGTCGCCTGGTCCGGCGTTGGCCCGACTGTGGCCCGGTACTGGTGCTGTGTGGCGCGGGCAACAACGGCGGTGACGGCTACCTGGTGGCGGCCAACGCCAAGCGGCACGGACTGACTGTGTCCTGCATTGCCGTAGCCCCGACCGAAAAACTCGCCGGTGATGCCCGCAAGGCCTGGCAGAAGGCCGTTGCTGATGGCGTTGAGGTACGTGAACTATCGGTGGCGGATGAGCCCGCACTCGACGCCTCGTTTGAGCATGCCGGCCTGATTGTCGATGCCCTGCTCGGGACCGGTGTGTCCGGAGCTCCCCGGGAGCCGTTTTCCGGTGTCATTGCCCGTTGCAATGCCAGTGGCGTACCGGTGCTGGCGGTGGATGTGCCGTCGGGTCTGAATGCGACGACCGGTGTTGCCGACGGTGATGTGGTCCGGGCAACGATGACCGTTACCTTTATCGGTCTCAAATCCGGGCTGTTCACCGGGCAGGGACCGGCGGTATGTGGCGAGGTTGTGTTTGATTCGCTAGGTACAGACAACGACATCGATGCCAGTGGCCAGTCTCCCGTGGCTTGTTTGCGGAACTTGGACTCCGTTGGGCGCTGGCTCCCGGAACGTGCGGCGAACGCCCACAAGGGGAGGTTCGGGCATGTGCTCATTATCGCCGGGGACCGCGGGTTTGGCGGCGCCGGCCTGATGGCGGCAGAAGCGGCAGTCCGTTCCGGGGCTGGCCTGGTCTCGCTGGCAACGCGGCCGGAGCATATCTCGGCGGCACTGGCTCGCTGTCCATCGGTGATGGTGCACGGCCTTATTCACGGGTCCGAACTGCCGCCGCTGCTTGAAGCGGCGTCGGTTGTGGTGTGCGGACCGGGCATCGGCAAGAGTGCCTGGGGGCAGCAGATGCTCCAGCAGGTGTTGGCCAGTGACAAGCCAAGAGTGCTGGATGCCGATGCCCTGAACCTGATGGCGGCCCGGGTCGCCGTGCCCTTCGTCCATCAGGTGCTGACGCCGCATCCTGGCGAGGCCGCCCGGTTGCTCGGTTGCACCGTTTCCGAAGTCGAGGTTGACCGGATGGCAGCGGTGTGCAAGCTGCAGTCCATCTTTGGTGGGGTGGTTCTGCTCAAGGGCGCGGGAACCGTGATTGCCTCTGGTAGCCAGACGGTGGATATTATCAGCGGCAGTAACCCGGGAATGGCCACCGGCGGTATGGGTGATGTCCTGGCTGGAATGCTCGGGGCCATGTGCGGTCAGCTGGATGACCTGGCCCGGGCGACCATTCTTGGGGCCTGTGCCCATCTGGCGGCGGCTGACCGGGCCTCGGAATCCCGCGGTTACACCGGGCTGATACCCGCCGATGTGATCGATAACCTGCCGTCGGTTTTCCGGCAGATTGAATTTTCCGATGTTCAGAAACGGGTGGATGGATGACGATTTACGGTGACGAGCGCCGCCTGTTTCTGGAAGGTGAGGCGGAGACCGAGAAGCTCGGTCGGGAACTGGCCCGTCTGGTCATCCAGTCCGGTCAGGGGTTGACGGTATTCCTGGACGGCGACCTCGGCATGGGTAAAACCACCCTGAGTCGTGGTGTCATGCGTGGCCTCGGGCATGAGGGGGCGGTAAAAAGCCCGACCTATACCCTGGTAGAGCCCTATGAGCATCTGAAGCCGCCGGCCTATCATTTTGATCTGTATCGCCTGGGCGATCCGGAGGAACTTGAGTACATGGGTATCCGGGATTATTTCTCGGGAGATAACCTGTGCCTGATTGAATGGCCGGAGCGGGGCAAGGGCGTCCTGCCGGAGCCGGATCTGGAGATCCACCTGGAGCGGGAAGAGGACGGCCGGTCCGTCATTATCCGGGCCCGTTCGGCCCAGGGAGCCCATTTGATGAACGAGCTGGAACTGGTTGGTCCGGAACATTGACGACCGGTGATAACTGATCTTTTGCAGGTAAGCGGTATGTTCAAGGGAAAACGCAGCCTTATCAATTTGTTGGCGCTGTTCACAACCTGGTCTCTCGCATGGGGAGCGGCAGCTGGTGACCGTGTCGAGGGTGCGCGGATCTGGCCCGCGCCGGACCACACCCGCCTGGTGCTGGACGTGACCGGCCCGCTGCAACACAACATCTTTTCCCTGAGTGGGCCTTCACGGTTGGTGATTGACCTGAGTAACGCCTCGCTCAAGGCAGACCTGGACAAGCTGGATCTCTCGGGTAGTCCGATCCAGCGGATTCGCAGCGCGCCACGGAACGGGAATGACCTCCGGGTAGTGCTCGACCTCAGAAGCGATATCAAACCACGCAGCTTCCAGCTGGAACCCAACCAGCAGTATGGCCATCGACTGGTCGTGGACCTGATCGATGAGAATGGCAGCCGGCTCGAACGGGCCACCCAGCCGACGGTGACCCAGGACTCGGGTGGCAAGCGGGATGTGATTGTGGTGATTGATGCAGGCCATGGTGGCGAGGATCCGGGCGCGATCGGCCCGAGGGGCACCCGGGAAAAGGATGTGGTCCTGAAAATGGCGAAGACCCTTGAGAGCCTGATAAACAAACAGCCGGGCTACACGGCAAAGTTGACCCGCACGGGTGACTACTACGTTGGCTTGCGGAACCGGACGTTGCTGGCCCGGAAGTACAATGCCGATCTGTTTGTGTCGATCCATGCCGATGCCTTCCGGACACCCCAGCCAAATGGAGCGTCCGTTTTTGCCCTGTCCCAGCGCGGGGCCACCAGTGAAACGGCCCGATGGCTGGCGCAGAGCGAGAATCGATCCGACCTGATCGGGGGCACCGGTGGTGTGTCTCTCGAAGGAAGGGACGACATGCTGGCAGGGGTACTTCTGGACCTGTCCATGACCGCCAGCATCAATGCCAGCCTCGGATTAGGTGGTTCGGTGCTGGGCAAGCTCGATAACGTTGCCAGGTTGCATAAGCCGGGCGTGGAGCAGGCGGCATTCGTGGTGCTGAAATCGCCGGATATTCCGTCCATCCTGGTCGAAGCGGGCTTCATCTCCAATCCCCAGGAAGAGAAGAACCTGGCAACGGACTGGTACCGCAGTCGCCTGGCCGGTGCCATCATGGGCGGCATCAACGACTATTTCCGCAAGACTCCGCCGCCAGGCACGCTGTTGGCCTGGCAGAAGCAGAATGGCAAGGGTGGCAACGACGTCAGTCAGTACCGGATCCGGCGCGGGGACACCCTGTCCCAGCTGGCCAAGGAAAACCAGATTTCCGTTAACGAGTTGATGCGACTTAACGGCTTGAGTGATGACCGTGTTATGGTAGGGCAAACCATTCGTATCCCCGCATCCTGAGCAAGAGGTTTTCCCGAAACATGCCCCACATTCATTTGCTCTCTCCCCGGCTGGCGAACCAGATAGCCGCGGGTGAGGTGGTGGAGCGTCCCGCATCGGTCGTCAAGGAATTGGTTGAAAATGCCCTGGATGCCGGTGCCAGACGGGTCGATGTCGAGATAGAGCAGGGCGGCGCCAAGCTTATCCGCGTCCGTGATGACGGCAGTGGTATCGAGGAAGATGACCTGCCTCTGGCCCTGAGCCGCCACGCAACCAGCAAGATCACCAGTCTCGATGATCTCGAAGCCGTAGCTTCCCTCGGGTTCCGGGGCGAGGCGTTGGCCAGTATCAGCTCAGTCTCCCGGTTGACCCTGACTTCCAGGGCCGAAAACCAGGAAGCGGCCTCCCGGGTGGAGGTCGAGGGTCGTGAAATGGATGCCAGGATTTCTCCCGCGGCCCATCCGGTGGGTACCACCGTGGAAGTCCGGGACCTGTTCTTCAATACGCCGGCCCGGCGGAAATTCCTTCGTACCGAGAAGACCGAGTTCAATCATGTCGACGAATGTATCCGTCGGCAGGCCCTGAGCCGGTTCGATACCGGGTTCACCCTGCGTCATAACCAGCGAGTGGTGCAGAGCCTGCGACCGGCCGAATCCGCGCTGGACCGTGAGCGCCGTATTGGAGCCCTCTGTGGCCAGCAGTTCATCGACAATGCCGTGGTCATTGATGCCGAGGCCACCGGGCTGCGGCTCTGGGGCTGGGTTGCGCTGCCGACGTTTTCCCGGAGCCAGTCGGATCTGCAGTACTTCTTCGTTAACGGCCGGGTGATCCGGGACAAACTGGTGGCCCATGCGGTGCGCCAGGCCTATCGGGATGTGCTGTATAACAACCGTCACCCTGCCTTTGTGCTGTACCTGGAAGTGGACCCGGCCACGGTGGACGTGAATGTGCATCCCACCAAGCACGAGGTGAGGTTCCGGGACGGTCGTCTTGTGCACGATTTCATTTTCCGGACCCTGCATCGGGCGCTGGCGGATGTCCGGCCCGATGATCATTTCCGCGGTGCGGTGGCGCAGTCCGTCGGGCGGGAAGCCGCGGCCCAGCCGACAGGTATGGAGAGTGCTGGAGCTCCGAACGCACAACAGGGTTGGTCTTACCCGCCACGGGAAAGCGCGAGTCAGGCTTCTCCGGCTCCTTCCGGTTTTGGAGGGGAGCGGCCACCGATGCCGCGGCAGGAATGGCGGGCCAGCGATCAGATGGCGTTTTATCAGTCCCTCAACGCCGGCGGCGGAGTTGAGGCCGAGTCCTCCGCTGGTTCAGCGGGGCTGGCACAGGTACAGGCAACCCCCCCCGCCGATAGCGAGGAAGAACCACCCCTGGGCTATGCCATCGCCCAGCTACACGGAATCTATATCCTGGCCCAGAGTCGTGCCGGCCTGATTGTGGTGGATATGCATGCGGCCCATGAACGCATCACCTACGAGCGAATGAAGCGGGCGCTGGCGGAGCAGGACCTGAAAAGCCAACCGCTGCTCGTGCCGGTATCCATGGCGGTCAGCCAGAAAGAAGCGGCGCTCACGGAAACCCACGGCGAAGGGTTGCAGCAACTGGGCCTGCAAATCGAGCGGATCGGGCCGGAAACCCTTGCGGTCCGGCAGGTTCCGGCGCTCCTGCGTGGAGCCGATGCCGAGCAGCTGGTGCGGGATGTGCTGGCGGACCTGATCGAGCATGGCCAGAGTGACCGGGTCGAGGCCGTCACCCACGAACTGCTGGGCACCATGGCCTGCCACGGCTCGGTCAGGGCGAACCGCCAGCTGACCATCCCGGAAATGAATTCCCTGCTTCGGGACATGGAGGCAACGGAGCGGAGTGGTCAGTGCAATCACGGGCGTCCCACCTGGACCCTGGTGACCCTCGGCGAGCTCGACAAACTGTTCCTGCGCGGGCGTTGAGGATGTTGAGAGAGCCCCGATGACGAACAGTGAAACCCCGGGCAAGCACCCGCCCGCCATCTTCCTGATGGGGCCAACCGCCTCGGGCAAGACCGACCTGGCTATCGCCCTGTGTGAACACCTGCCCTGTGACATCATCAGTGTTGATTCTGCCCTGATCTACCGGGGAATGGATATCGGCACGGCCAAACCTACCGCCGAAGAACTGGCCCGGGCGCCGCACCGGCTCATTGATATTTGTGATCCTTCAGAGATCTATTCCGCCGCCGACTTCCGCCGCGACGCTCTGGCTGAAATGAAGAAAATCACCGCAGCCGGGCGCATTCCGCTGCTGGTGGGTGGCACCATGATGTATTTCAAGGCCCTGCTGCACGGCATGTCCGGATTGCCGTCTGCGGATCCCGAGTTGCGGGCCCGGCTGGAGCGCGAGGCGAAGGAAAAGAGCTGGCAGGCTCTTCATGAAGAGTTGCAGCAGAAGGACCCGGCGGCGGCCCGACTCATCCATCCCAATAACCGGCAACGACTCATGCGGGCGCTGGAGGTGATCCGGCTGACCGGCAAGCCTATTTCGGCGTTCTGGCAGGTGGAAAACGGGTCATCGGGGCAATCGTCGGGAGCCGGCGTCGAGGATTACACCTATTTCACGCGGTGGCAGGCAGACGAAGGGAGCGCTCTGCCGTATACTGTTATCCAACTTGCAATCGCTCCGAGTGAGCGGAAAGTGCTTCATGAACGAATAGAGCTGCGTTTCCACCGAATGCTGGAAGCCGGTTTTCTTGATGAAGTCCGGGCTCTTATGGCCCGGGGTGACCTCGATCCGGAACTGCCCTCCATGCGCTGTGTCGGCTACCGGCAGGCATGGGAATATCTGGCCGGTGACAGTGATCGTGAAGAGTTTGTGGGCAGGGGCGTTGCCGCTACCCGCCAGCTGGCGAAACGGCAGCTTACCTGGTTGAGGAAATGGTCCGATGTCCACTGGCTTGACAGTGACGATAAAATGGTCGCCGCAAAAGCCTTGAAAAAGCTTGGACTTCGCACCACATTAAAATCTGAATAACGACGATCTGCATCTACTTAAATAACAGGAGAACACACATGTCAAAAGGGCACTCCTTACAAGACCCTTACCTTAATGCATTGCGCAAGGAGCGCATCCCGGTTTCCATCTTTCTGGTCAACGGCATCAAGCTTCAGGGCCAGATTGAGTCTTTCGACCAATTCGTGATTTTGCTGAAAAACACTGTCAGCCAGATGGTCTACAAGCACGCGATTTCTACTGTAGTTCCTGCCCGCAATGTTCGCATTCCGCAGCAGGCTCCGGGAGGAGAGGGCGAGTCTGAAGACTGAGCCAGCCGCTTTCCCGGTATTGCCACCCGCGTTTCCGAAGAGCCGTTCCACGGCTTCAGGTGCGCGGGTGTTTGTTTTTCTGAGGGGTCGATTCTGATGACCCGGGAGTCTGTACACGTTGTTTGAGCGTCCTGATGTCGGCGAACGGGCGGTTCTGGTTCACATTGACTTCACCGCCTATGAGGATTCCGAAGACCTGGAGGAATTCCGGGAGCTGGTGACCTCTGCCGGCGTGGAGCCGGTGACTGTTATTTCCGGTTCGCGCAAGCAGCCGAGCCCGCGATTGTTTGTGGGTGAAGGCAAGCTGGAAGAGATCCGTGATGCCATTGTCGCTTTCGAAGCGGATGTGGTGCTGTTCAATCATGCCCTGAGTCCGAGTCAGGAGCGCAATATCGAGCGTGAGCTCAAGTGCCGGGTGCTGGATCGCACCGGAGTCATTCTCGATATCTTTGCCCAACGGGCCCGGACCCACGAGGGCAAGCTGCAGGTGGAGCTGGCCCAGCTCGAGCATATGTCCACGCGACTGGTGCGCGGCTGGACCCACCTCGAGCGGCAAAAGGGTGGTATCGGCCTGCGGGGGCCCGGTGAAACCCAGCTCGAAACCGACCGTCGCTTGTTGCGTGAGCGAATCAAGTCCATCCACAAGCGCCTGGAAAAGGTCCGCAGACAGCGGAATCAGGGGCGCCGTGCCAGGCACAGGGCTGATATTCCCACGGTCTCGCTGGTCGGCTACACCAACGCTGGCAAGTCCACCCTGTTCAACCGGCTGACTACCTCCACCGTCTACGCGGCCAACCAGTTGTTCGCAACCCTCGACCCGACACTGCGCCGGCTGGAACTTCCGGATATCGGGCCGGTCGTATTGGCGGACACGGTCGGATTCATCCGGCACCTGCCGCACAAGCTGGTGGAGGCCTTCCGGGCGACGCTGGAGGAGACCACCGAAGCGAGCCTTCTCCTGCATGTAATTGACTGTCACGATGGTCGTCGCGACGATAACATCGAACAGGTTGAAAACGTCCTGGCTGAGATCGGTGCGGACGAAATTCCCGTATTACAGGTGTCCAACAAGATTGACTTGCTGGACGGGTTTGCCCCCCGCATTGACCGCAACGAAGAGGGAATTCCGGTGCGGGTCTGGGTGTCGGCGGTCAGCGGCGAAGGTCTCGATGTTCTGTTCGATGCCATTGTTGAGCGACTGGCTGAGGACGTTGTGCATTATTTCGTATTGCTCGGCCCCGCTGATGGCAAGTTGCGGGCCTTGTTGCACGAGGCCGGTTCCGTGCTCAGTGAAGAACACCGGGAAACGGGTGACAGTGTGGTTGAAGTCCGCTTGCAGAACCGGGACTGGCTCCAGCTGCTGAGCCGGGCGGGCGTGAAAGAACATGAGATTCGCCTTGAACTTAGCCACGCCTGAGAGCGTAAACGGTTGCCGGGGCGAGTATAAATCCCTAGTATTTGCAGCCATTCGACAAGTATAGGAACGGAGAGCACTATGGCCTGGAACGAACCGGGTGGAAACCGTAACGACAACGATCCCTGGGGGACCGGTGGTGGTCGTCGCGGCGGCAATGATCAGGGGCCGCCAGATCTCGACGAGGCGCTGAAAAAGGGCCTGGACAAGCTTAACAAGATGTTGGGCGGCAAAGGCGGCAAGTCGGGAGGCGGCGATAGTGGCTCTGGTGGCACTGCTGGAGGCTTCGGTGCTGTGATCGCCCTGGCGGCGATACTGGTCGTCGGTTATATCGTTTACCAATCCTTTTACACCGTGGACGAGCAGGAGCGGGCCGTCGTTCTTCGTTTCGGTGAGTATTCCCGTACCGAAGATCCGGGGCTCCGCTTCAAGGTGCCCCTGATCGATGACGTGCGCAAGGTTCGGGTAACCAACGTACGTAGCGCCGAATCCGCGGGCCAGATGCTGACCCAGGACGAAAATCTGGTGACCGTTGACCTGCAGGTGCAGTATCAGGTCAGCGATGCCCGGGATTATGTGCTGAACGTGCGTGACTCCAACCAGGCGCTGGCGTTTGCCACTGACAGTGCGTTGCGCCATGAAGTGGGTAGCGCCACCCTGGACGACGTGCTTACCGAGGGCCGAGCCGAGCTGGCCATCAACGTAGAACAGCGCCTCCAGGCGTTTCTGAAGGATTATGGTGCTGGTCTTCGGATCGTTCGCGTCAACGTCGAAAGCACCCAGCCACCTGCGCCGGTCCAGGATGCCTTCCGGGAAGTTCAGCGTGCCCGGGAAGATGAGCAACGCTCCATCGAGGAAGCCGAGACCTATCGGAACAAGATCGTTCCCGAGGCTCGCGGTAAGGCCCAGCGCATGATCGAGGAGGCGAATGCCTACAAGTCCCGGGTCGTCGAGATGGCGCGTGGTGAAACCGCCCGTTACCTGGACCTGCTGGCAGTCTATTCCGATGCGCCCCGGGTGACCCGCGAGCGAATGTACATTCAGGCGCTGGAGAACGTGATGTCCAACACCAGTAAGGTGTTTGTGGATACCAAGTCTTCCAGCAACATGATGTACCTGCCGCTGGATCAGATGATCAAGCGCAACACGGTGACCAGTGGTCGGGATGGGGCCGGTAATACCGGTTCCATGGACGGCCAGGTTGATATCCAGTCACTGACCGACGAAGTACTGCGCGAGCTGCGCAGTCGTCAGGCTACCAATTCCAGAACGGGGAGATAATCCATGGGTCCGAAGAGTATTATCGGCCTTGCCGGTGCCTTGATCGTTGTTCTGGTGGTTTCGGCCAGCGTCTACATCATCCCGGAAACCCACCGTGGCGTGCTGCTGCGCTTTGGTGAGTTGATTGAAACCAACATTCCTGCGGGCATCCACTTCAAGGTGCCGGTGATTGATAATGTGCGCCAGTTTGACGTCCGTGTGCTGACCATGGATCTTCCGGCCCGTCAGTACCTGACCGTCGAGAAGAAACCCCTGGACGTGGACTCCTACATCGCCTGGAAGATCGCTGACGTTGATACCTTCTACCGGTCAACCGGGGGGGACGAGTTCCGGGCGCAGTCCCTGCTGTCCTCCCGGGTCGATAACGGCCTGCGGAACGAGTTCGGTGTGCGGACCATGCACGAGGTGGTCTCGGGTCAGCGCGATGAGCTGATGCACTCCCTGCGGGACCAGGTGAACGAGACGTCCGTCTCCGAATTCGGTATCCGGGTGCTGGATATCAGGGTCAAGGCAATCGAGTTGCCGCAGCAGGTCAGCGAGAACGTCTACCGCCGGATGGCGACCGAGCGGGAAAAGCTGGCCCAGGAATTCCGTTCCCGTGGTCGTGAGGCTGCAGAAGGTATCCGTGCCGATGCTGATCGCCAGCAGACGGTCATTGTGGCTGAGGCCTTTTCCAAGTCCGAACAGCTGCGCGGTGAGGGCGATGGCCAGGCGGCCCGAATCTACGCCGATGCCTACAGCCAGAACGAGGACTTCTACAGCTTCTACCGTAGCCTGACGGCGTACCAGAGCGCGTTCGCCAGCAAGGATGACATCATGATCATTGACTCGGACAGCGACTTCCTCAGGTTCCTGAAGGATCCTCAGGGCGCTACCAACTGATCCGGGTTTGAAGCACGAAACCGGAATACCTTCGTATTCCGGTTTTTTTGTGCCCGACAACCGTGTAAAATTCGGCCGGTTTTGTATCGGGTTTTTCTGACCCACGACTTCGCCGCAAATCCTGAGTGCTCCCCCCAGCCATCTGGCTGTTGCGGGAATAACAGACAACGGAATCTCATGACAGTATCTGATCGCTGGTTACTGCCGGACGGGGTAGAGGACATTCTGCCGCCTCTGGCCGGACGGATCGAATCCCTGCGCCGGGACGTAATGGATACCTGCCAACGCTGGGGCTACCAGCTGGTCATCCCGCCCCTGATCGAATACCTCGAATCCCTGTTTACCGGCACCGGGCATGACCTGGAACTGCAGACCTTCAAGCTGACCGACCAGCTCACGGGCCGGATGATGGGGGTTCGGGCGGATATGACTCCCCAGGCCGCCCGCATTGATGCCCATACCCTGGGCCAGGAAGGTATTACCCGTCTGTGTTATGCCGGCCATGTGCTGCATACCCGACCGCGCCACATGCTGACCGGGCGCACCCCGATCCAGGCCGGTTGCGAGCTGTTTGGCAGTGCTTCCGAATCGGCCGATATGGAAGTGATCAGCCTGATGCTGGAAACCCTCCGGGTGGCCGGACTGCCCCGTATTCACCTGGATCTGGCCCATGTGGCGATTTACGAGAGTCTGATCGGTGAAGCGGATTTCGATCGGGACATCGAGGAAACGATCTTTGATGCCATGGCCCGGAAATCGGTACCGGAACTGGACGAACTCCTGGGTGACTGCCCGGAAGGTTCCGCCGGCGACCGGCTGCGGAAGCTCGCTCGTGTGAGCGGTGGCCCAGAGGCACTGGTCGAAGCGCGGAAGATCCTCAGCGGCGCGTCCGAGGCACTGGAAGCCGCCCTCGACAAGCTGGACCGTGTGGCGAACATGCTGACCCGGGACTTCCCGGAAGTGAGCTTCGGTTTCGATTTCTGTGAGCTCCGGGGCTACAACTACCACACCGGTCTGGTATTTGCCGCCTATGTGCCCGGCCACGGGGATTCCGTCGCCAAGGGCGGTCGCTACGATGCCATTGGCAGCGACTTTGGTCGTCCCCGCCCCGCCACCGGCTTCAGCCTCGACATCCGAGCCCTGGTATCCCTGGGCGAGCGGGCAGTACACAAGAGCGGCGCGGTTTGGGCGCCGGCAGACCAGGACCCGGCTCTGGAAGGGACAGTTTCGGACCTGAGAAAAACAGAAACGGTTATCCGGGCATTGCCGGAGGATGAGGGTTGTAACCCTGCCACCCGCGGGTGTGACCGGCAATTGGTGAAGAAGGACGGCGAGTGGATCGTCGAATCGCTGGACTGAATTGAGAGAGAATCATGGGTAAGAACGTAGTTGTGCTGGGCACCCAGTGGGGTGACGAAGGCAAGGGTAAGATTGTGGACCTGCTGACCGATAAGGTCGCCGCCGTGGTTCGTTTCCAGGGTGGCCATAACGCCGGCCATACGCTGGTGATTGAGGGCAAGAAGACGGCCCTGCACCTGATTCCCTCCGGCATCCTGCGGCAGGATGTCCAGTGCCTGATCGGCAACGGTGTGGTCCTGTCCCCGGAAGCCCTGCTTAAGGAAGTCCGGGAACTGGAAGCCAATGGGGTGGCGGTGCGTGAACGCCTTAAAATCAGCTTGGCCTGTCCGATCATCCTGCGCACCCATGTCCGCATTGATCAGGCCCGCGAGCGTGCCCGTGGTAACGACAAGATCGGCACCACCGGCCGTGGTATCGGCCCGGCCTATGAGGACAAGGTGTCCCGTCGTGGTGTGCGCCTGGGTGACCTGTGCAACCCGGCAGACTTCGAGGAGAAGCTGCGGGAGATCATGAGCTACCACAACTTCGTCCTCACCGAGTATTTCAAGGAAGAGGCCGAGGATATTGATGCCGCTCTCGAAGAGCTTCGTCGGATGGGCGAGGAAATTCTGCCCATGGCTGCGGATGTGACCGATCTTCTGCACGACTATCGGAAGCGTGGCGAGAACATCCTGTTCGAAGGCGCCCAGGGCTCCCTGCTCGACATCGACTTGGGCACCTACCCGTTCGTAACGTCTTCCAACACCACCGCTGGAGGTACCGCCACCGGCTCCGGTTTTGGTCCCCTGTTCCTGGACTACGTGCTGGGCATTACCAAGGCCTACACCACCCGTGTTGGTTCCGGTCCGTTCCCCACCGAGCTGTTTGACGACATGGGCCAGCATCTGGCAGTGAAGGGCAACGAAGTGGGCACCACCACCGGTCGCTCCCGTCGCTGTGGCTGGTTTGATGCGGTAGCTTTGCGCCACGCTATCCAGATCAACAGCGTCTCCGGCATCTGCCTGACCAAGCTGGATGTGCTGGACGGTCTGGAAACCGTGAAGGTGTGCGTGGGTTACAAGACCCCGAACGGCGAGATCTTCCGTCCGCCCATCGGTTGTGACAGTTACAAGGACATTGAGCCGGTGTACGCGGAGCTGCCGGGCTGGAGCGAGAGTACCGTGGGCCTGACCAGCATCGATCAGCTACCGGAGAACGCCAAAGCGTACATCCGGTTCCTGGAGGAGCAGATTGAAGCGCCGATCGACATCATCTCCACCGGTCCGGACCGGATCGAGACGATCACGCTGCGTCATCCGTTTGGTGAATAAGCGAAAAGAGCACTGATGTAAACACAAAGCCCCGCAACTACGCGGGGCTTTGTGTTTCAGGGCTTGGTGGCAATTACCGTGGCGCGTTTCGGGCCCGGATAGCCCTCCACCGTTCTTGAGGGATCCTCCGGATCGAGAAAATCCTGCAAAGAGTTGAACCGCATCCAGTCCGTGGAACGTTGTTCCCCGGTTGTCGTCTCGGTAACGTCCACCACTTTCGCGTCCCGGAACCCGGTGCGCTGCAGCCAGCGTAACAGAGTGCCACAGCTGGGCAGGAACCAGACGTTGCGCATTTGGCCATATCGGTCCTCGGGCATCAGACTGTAGCCCTCCGGACCATCCACCACCAGGGTTTCCAGCACCAGCTCGCCGCCCCGGCGCAGCGTGCTCTTGAGTTCCAGTAGATGGTCCAGAGGCGAGCGCCGATGGTAGAGCACACCCATGGAGAAGGTAGTGTCAAAGATCTCCAGGTTGGTGGGCAGATCCTCCATTCTAACCGGCAACAGGTCGACCGGAACCTCCCCGAGATAGTTCTTTACCGCGAGAAACTGGAACAGGAACAGGAGCCCCGGATCGATACCGACGACCCGCTGGGCCCCGGCGCCATACATGCGCCAGCAGTGGTAGCCGGAGCCACAGCCGACGTCCAGAATCTGACGGCCCTTGAGGTCGGACAGGTGGGGTGCGACCCGGTCCCACTTCCAGTCGGAGCGCCACTCGGTGTCGATGAAGATGCCGAAGAACTGAAAAGGGCCCTTGCGCCAGGGCATTAGCCCGCGCAATCCTGTTTCCAGCTTCTGATGGTCCGCCTCAGTCAGTGCCTGACCGGTTTCGAGGGTAACCGCCGAAGCATTCAGCTGCCCCCGAGTCCCCGGTAGCCTGGGCAGCGTTTCCAGGGCTCCCGACCAGCGCGCCAGGTCTCCGTGAGGAACCTCTTCGAATTTGTAACGGAACTGCTCCCGAAGGGCTTCCGCCCAATCTTGCAGGCCCTGGGCATCGAGTTCGGACAGAACAGGGTTGAAATAGCGTTGCCAGTCGAAAGTGTTCATGAGTATGCGGTAGTCGTTATTCGGCCTTGATGGCCAGCATGGAGACAAAGTTGAAACACTGATACCACAATAGCACCTGGTCGAAACCGGCGTTCAGCAGACGGTTGCGATGCTGCGCCAGGGTCTCGGGAATGAGCACCTGCTCAATGGCCGATCGCTTCTGGCTGATCTCCAGGTCCGAGTATCCGTTGGCGCGCTTGAATTCATGGTGCAGGCGGGTCTGGGTGGCTTGCTCCTGCTCCGATTCAAAACGGATTTTCTCGGACAGAATCAGTACGCCGCCCGGGCGTGTGGCCGATGCGATGCGGGCGAGGAGTTCCTCTCGTTTTTCCGGTGGTACGAACTGCAGGGTGAAGTTCAGGGTCGTGACCGAGGCATTGCTCAGCTCGGTGTCCAGAATGTCCTCGCAGCGAAGGGATACCGGTAGGGCCGAGTCGTCGAGGGCAATGTAATGTTCGCAACGCTCGATCATCGCCGCCGAGTTATCCACTCCGAACAGTTGGCAATCTTCGTGAGCAATGCCGTGGCGCATGGCCAGGGTGGAGGCACCCAGGGAGCAGCCAAGATCATAGCAGTTGGAGCCGGGCTGGGCGTACTGTTCGGTGATCACTTCGATCATCGGGATGATGGTGGTGTAGCCAGGTACCGAGCGGCGGATCATGTCCGGGAAGACCCGAGCCACCGAGGCGTCGAAACGGAAGTCCTCCGGTTGTCGCTCCGTGGCAAACAGGCGGTCGGTGGCCTGTTCCGGGGGTTGGGGTGATGCTTTTTCCTTACTCATCCGCCGCTCCCTGGGCCGGCACAGCGGGCGCGGTCGGGGACGGGCGGCGACAACGAACGCCTCGGTTCTTGTAATCCACCAGGATACCTCGGAAGGAGGGATCCACATCAGCGGCAATCGCCAGGTAGCCGTTCTCGCAGACCGCATGCAGCTCCGACGCCTTGGGCGACATCCGGAATGGCTCATCCGGCGTCACGTGGATGGCCTCGAACTCGCCCACGGGCATGTGGTCCTTGTTGTCGGTATGATCGATCCGGCCTGAAGCTTCCAGCACCAGGATGGTGCCCACGATGGAGATCACGGCGGTGACAATCAGACTGCGGACGGTATAACGGGCTTCACTCTGGCTCATACCTACCTCGTTGTGACGTGAATGACATTCGGTCAGTACTGGCCGGGGATACTGATGGCCGGTGCCTGCAGGGCGGCCATCTGCTCCCGGAGGGACAGGATCTGGTCGGACCAGAACCGGGGCTGGGCAAACCAGGGAAAGAAGCGGGGGAAGGCGGGATCGTCCCAGCGTTTTGCCAGCCAGGCACAATGGGCGATCTGCCGGTAGCAGCGCAGGGGTTCGATCAGGTGGCGTTCACGGCGGTTGAAGTTCCGGAACATTTCGTAGCCTTCCAGCAGTTCCCCGAGTTGGGCGCCGCGCTCGTGATCATTGCCGTTGAGCAGCAGCCACATATCCTGGATGGCCGGGCCGGAGCGGCAATCGTCCAGGTCGACAAAGAGCATCTGCTCCTCCCGACACAGAATATTACCCGCGTGACAGTCGCCATGCAGGCGCAGGGTATCCACCGGCCCGGCATCGTCGATGCGGGCGGCGCACAGGTCCAGAAGTTGCGGTATCAGGCTATCCCAGGCCGGCCGCAGATCCTCGGGGATCCAGTCGCCCTCAATCAGTAGCAGGTTGTTGGTCTTAAGGCCTTCCATCAGGGCAAACGCGGGCCGATGATGGAAGGGCTCACGAGCTCCGATATTATGGAGTTGCCCGAGCCACTGTCCCAACCGGAACAGCGTGTCGGTGACGCTGGTATCGGGCGCGTGGCCGCCCCGCTGGGGAAAGACCGCAAACCGGAAACCGCCATGCTCGCCCAGGGTATCCCCGCCTGCCATAACCATCGGCGCCACGACAGGGATACCTGCTTCGTGCAGTTCCAGGGTAAACCTGTGTTCCTCCCGGATGGCGGCCTCGCTCCAGCGACCCGGACGGTAGAACTTGGCAATCACCGGAATCTGCTCCTCGATGCCGATCTGGTAAACCCGGTTCTCGTAGCTGTTCAGGGCGAACAGGCGACCGCTGACCGGGAAACCCGTCTCTTCGAGGGCATCCAGGATGGCATCTGGAGTGAGGGCGTCGTAGGGATGGCCGGATACGGCCAGTTGCGGGTCATGGGGCATAGGAGTGTGGTCAAAGGCCTTAGTCGGTGTTCGATTTCATGCGCAGCAGATGATACCAGTTCTCGTCCAGTTCCCAGCGGACGTGGTCGATTCCCGGGTCGGCAAGGACGATTTCACCGGCCCGGGCCTGCACCTGTGCCAGTTGCCGTTCCGCCCGTTGCCAGTCCCGATGGTTGTCCGGGAGATTTCGCATGCTCGGAAAGATTGCCCTGAGGGCTTCTTCCGTTGACACAGTGTGGGATCGAAGAGAGCCCATGATGGCGGTGTCCCCCTCTACCCGCAGCACCCGGTGCTGGTAGGGGTAGTTGGCGACCATGTCATCGGATTTCAGCAGCTCGTTAAGACTGATGACCTCGAAACTGCGCCATCCCAGCCAGCCCACGAACAGTGCAGCGACAACCATAACGGCAATAAACTGTTTGCGGTCCGACATCCATGGGGCTCCGTTAAAATTTTCCTGGCTGCAAGTATAACGTTTATGCGGGTTCAGGTAATGTTTACCGGGCATTTGGCGTTATATCGGGGGAGGCATTGCGGGTGACGGAATCGGAAATCCTGGAAACTCAGACAGTGGTAATCGGTGCCGGTGTGGTCGGTCTCGCTGTGGCCCGGACGCTGGCGATGGCTGGCCGCGATGTCATCGTCCTGGAATCCGGTATCCGGTTTGGCGAGGGTGTTTCTTCCCGCAACAGCGAAGTTATCCACGCCGGCATCTATTATCCGGAGGGTACCCTCAAGGCCCGTCTGTGCGTGGCTGGCCGTCGGCAGCTCTATGATTACTGCGCCAGTCGCAACGTGGGGCACCGAAAGTGTGGCAAATGGATTGTGGCAACCAGTGCCGACCAGCAGGCGAAGCTGGCGGAGATCCAGAGCGCGGCGGCGCGCAATGGGGTGCCGCTTGAGCTGGTTGACGGCACGAACGTTCGCGCACGGGTACCGGAAATTCGGGTGGAGGCGGCGCTGTGGTCTGGAGAAACCGGGATCATCGATTCCCACGGTCTGATGCTGTCCCTTCTCGGTGAGCTGGAAGATCATGGCGGCCAGTTGGTGCTGAAGTCTCCGGTGCGTTCGGCCGTGTCTGAGCATGGGCGCCACCGCCTGATTGTGGGAGGGGATTCGGCCTGCACGCTGGTTGCCGATGAGGTTATCAATGCGGCGGGGCTGGGAGCGCCGGGCCTGGCGGAGAACTGGCAAGGGCTCCCGGAAAGCCAGCGACCGGAACAATGGTTGGCCCGGGGCGTGTACTTTTCCTACAGTGGCCGGCACTCGTTCGACAGCCTGATCTACCCCGTGCCAGAAGCGGGCGGACTGGGTGTCCACCTCACCCTGGACCTGGCGGGGCAGGCCCGTTTCGGCCCGGATGTGGAGTGGATCGAAGCCGAGGATTACACCTTGGACCCGAAGCGCGTCCACCGTTTTTCCGAAGGCGTCCGGCAGTGGTGGCCCGGTCTGGACCCGTCGCGCCTCCAACCCGCCTATGCCGGGATCCGGCCTAAGCTCAAGGGACCGGAGGGTGGCTTCTTTGATTTCCGGATCGATGGGCCAGGGGAGCATGGCATTCCCGGGCTGGTCAACCTGTTCGGTATCGAGTCTCCCGGGCTGACTTCCTGCCTTGCCATCGCGGAGCTGGTCCGGGAGCAGTTGGCCTGACAACCGGCTTCGGTCAATGCTTAGCCGGGCGTCCTGGCCAGTGCCCAGATTTCCACGACCTGGGCACCCGCTGATTTCAGTTTCAGGGCCAGGGCCCGGGCCGTGGCGCCGGTGGTTACAACGTCATCCACAATCGCCACGCGCGCCGGTGGTGCACCCCGCACCTCGAAAACGTCCCTCAGGTTAGCCAGCCGCTGCGTTCTGTAGAGCCCGCGCTGGGACTGCACCTGTTTCACTCGCCGGACCAGGCCGACATCAAGGGGAATTCCCAGTTGCCGTCCCAGCTGTTCGGCAATGTCCGCGGCCTGGTTGAATCCCCGTTTTCGACGGCGTTTCGGGTGCATAGGCGCAGGCACCAGCAGGTCGGGCATGCTGTCCGGATCGGCGGCCAGCTGGTCCGCCAGGAATTGGCCGAAGTCTGCCACCAGAGGCCGGGCGAATTTCCGTTGGCCATGGTACTTGTACCGGCCAATCATGCCGTCCACCGGAAACTGGTAGCGCCAGGGAATCCTGGCACGCTCGAACGGCGGTGGCTCCTTGCTGCATTCGCCGCATCGCAGGTTGTCTGCCGCCCACGGAAGGGGCAGGCCGCAGTTGAAACAGCTCCAGCGGTTAACCGGCAGATCGGCCCTGCAGGGGGCGCACAGGCCATGAAAGGCATTGGCAGACAGGCAGGCAACGCAACGTCCTGCTTTTGCGCAGCTGTTAACCTTTAACTCCTTTAAGGTTGACAGCAAGTTCAGTCCCTTTATCATCTGTTTCATCCGTAAACCCAGATACCGGGAAAGGTTAACAGGACTTGAACATGACCGCGAATGAACTGCGTCACGATTGGACGCTCCAGGAAGCCCGCGCACTTTTCGAACTGCCTTTCAATGACCTGCTGTTCCGTGCCCAGAGCGTGCACCGGCAGCATTTCGATCCCAATGAGGTTCAGGTCAGTACCCTCTTGTCCATCAAGACCGGCGCCTGCCCGGAGGACTGCAAGTATTGCCCCCAGAGCGGTCATTACAACACCGGGCTTGAGAAGGAAAAGCTGCTGGAGATCGAGAAGGTGGTCGCCGAGGCCCGGGCTGCCCGGGAGAAGGGCGCTTCCCGCTTCTGCATGGGTGCCGCATGGCGCAGTCCGACGAAGAAGGACATGCCCTATGTGCTGGATATGATCCGGGAGGTGAAGTCCCTGGGCCTGGAAACCTGTATGACTTTGGGCATGTTGCAGGAAGAGCAGGCGCAAGAGCTGGCGGATGCCGGTCTGGATTACTACAACCATAACCTCGACACCTCCGAGAAGTTCTACAACCACATCATCACTACCCGTACCTATCAGGATCGCCTGGATACCCTGGATAACGTGCGCAAGGCAGGGATGAAGGTATGCTGCGGGGGCATCATGGGTATGGGCGAGGATGAGGACGATCGGGTCGGTCTTCTGGTTCAGCTCGCTAACCTGCCACAGCATCCGGAGAGTGTGCCGGTGAATATGCTGGTGAAGGTGAAGGGCACGCCGCTGGAGGCCGTTGAGGATCTGGATCCGTTCGAGTTTATCCGGATCATCGCGGTGGCGCGGATCATGATGCCGGCTTCCCATGTGCGGCTGTCTGCCGGTCGTGAGCAGATGAATGAGCAGATGCAGGCGCTGTGTTTCATGGCGGGGGCGAATTCGATCTTTTATGGCGAAAAGCTTTTGACCACTTCGAATCCGGAGGCGGATGCGGATATGCAGTTGTTCCGTAAGCTGGGAATTCGGCCTGAGCAGCGGGAGCAGTGTGCGACCGAGGAGCAGGAGGAAGAGGCGATTGCCGAGGCGGTGGAGTATGAGGCGACCCGGCATATGTTTTATGACGCTACTCGGGAGTCTGCCTGAGTTGGTCTTTTCGCTTGGGCTTCGGCGCAAGTGAAGGTCGGGAGCTTCTTTCCGGGACACGCTACGAGCACATCCATGTGCGCTTGTTTCGGGCCGTCCATGGCCCTCAACAGTCCCGGAAAGAAGCTCCCGACCTTCACCCGAAGTTGGCAGTTAACCTCAACGCGCTAATGGTCGGACAGCGATGCGTAACTTTGCCAAAGAGATTGAAGACCGGAAACAGGCCGGGTTGTACCGTACTCGTCGGCTGGTGTCGGGCCCGCAACAGCCCGAGCTGATAGCCGATGGCAAGCCGTTGTTGTCGTTCTGCAGCAACGATTACCTGGGTCTGGCTAACCATCCTGCCAACATTGAAACCCTGAAAAGCGCCCTCGCTGAAACCGGTCTCGGCGGCGCCGCCTCCCACCTGATCTGTGGCCACCACGACGCCCACCACCAGTTGGAAGAGCGTCTGGCAAAGTTTACCCGTCGCAGTTCCGCCCTGTTCTTCTCCACCGGCTATATGGCCAACATGGGCGTTATTTCCGCGCTGGCAGGCCGTGGCGATACGATTTTCTCGGACCGGCTGAACCACGCCTCGATCATCGATGGCTGCATCCTCAGTCGGGCACGGATCCGGCGGTATGGGCATGGTGATGTGGCTGCCCTGGAGGCCATGCTGGCGGAGACGAGTGGCCACAAGCTGGTGGTGACCGACGGTGTGTTCAGCATGGACGGGGATGTTGCACCGCTGCGGGAGTTGGCCCGTGTGTGCCGAGAGCACGATGCCTTGCTGATCGTTGACGATGCCCATGGCATCGGTGTTCTCGGTCCGGAGGGTCGCGGCAGTGTGCTGGATGCCGGACTTACCGAAGAGGACGTGCCGATTCTGATTGGCACCCTTGGCAAAGCTGTGGGTACCAGTGGCGCGTTTGTGGCCGGGTCGGAATTGCTGATGGATTATCTGGTCCAGAAAGCCCGGACCTATATCTACACCACCGCGATGCCGCCTGCGGTTGCCATGGCAACCTGCACCAGTCTGGATGTCATCGAACGGGGCGATTACCTGCGTTCGCATCTGGACTCCCTGATTGACCGATTCCGGACGGGGGCGCGGGCGCTGGGTTATGAACTGATGGTGTCCCAAACCCCGATCCAGCCGATCATGGCCGGCACCAACGAAGCCGCCCTGGCGTTGAGCAAGGCACTGGAAGACCGGGGGCTGCTGGTAACCGCCATCCGCCCGCCAACCGTTCCCGCCGGCGAGGCGAGGCTGCGGGTCACCCTGAGCGCCGCGCACCGGATGGCCGACGTCGACCGCCTGCTGACGGCACTGGAAGAGTGCCGGTCGCTGATAAATGCCCCGGAGACCGCATGGGCGTGATCCGGACACCGCCAGAGTCACCGGGCCAGCCCGTTCCGGCCGCCAAGAGCGATATCGCCAGGGAATTCGGTAAGGCATCCGACACTTATGACCAGGCCTCCCGCCTGCAGCGCCTGATGGGGGAAGCCATGCTGGCGCGATTGGCTCAGCAAAACGTAGCTCCGCGTACCATCCTCGACCTCGGCTGTGGCACTGGCTGGTTTACCCGAGAGCTGCAGAAACGTTTCCCGGAAGCGCAAATTATCGGCGTGGACCTCTCGCCTGGTATGATCGAAAAGGCCAGGTCCTCAAGCCCGGAAAGCATCGAATGGCTCACCGCCGATGCCGAATCCCTGCCGTTTACATCGGACACCTTTGACCTGATTTTCAGCAACCTGATGATCCAGTGGTGCCAGCACCCAGGAACAGTCCTGGCCCATTGCCGCCGGCTTCTCAAACCGGACGGACGACTGGCCGTATCCACCTTGTTGGACGGCACTCTTCGGGAACTGAAACAGGCCTGGTCGGTGGCAGATCCTGGTCAATCCCATGTGAACCAGTTTGAGAAACCTGAATGCTGGCAGCGTTTGGCAGGTGATAATTTGCCGGGTGCCGAGCTTGTCACCGAAACCATTCGTTTGCCTTATGATTCTCCCATGGCTCTGAATCGGGAATTAAAGTTGCTTGGGGCTGGTTTCAAAGGGGAAGGACGTCGAAAGTTGGTGACTTCTCCAGGTCGATATAAGGCAATGTGTGGTGCCTATCCGGGGTTGGACAAGCACGGATGTGTTGCCAGCTACGTGGCCGGTTGGATGTATTGGCGAATCTGAATTCGGGAAGTTGGTAACAACTGGTGGTCGGGGCTCAGGAGGAGGAATCTCTTTCCAGGACTGTTGAGGGCCAGGGACGGCCCGAAACAAGCGCACATGGGTGAGGCCGAGCGTTTATGAAGCGAAGCTTCATGCGACAGCCGAACGACAGCAATCTATGATTGCTGGCTGGACCCCGAAGGGGTGCTCGTAGCGTGTCCTGGAAAGGGATTCCTCCTCCTGAGCTTCCACCCAAAGTAAAAATTTTAAGAGAGTTACGCCCAAGATGGCCAAAAAAAGCTATTTCGTAACCGGCACTGACACCGGCGTCGGCAAAACCATGGTCTCTGCCGCCATACTCGAGGCCGCCAAAGCCCAGGGCAAACGCACCCTGGCCATGAAGCCCATCGCCTCCGGCTGCGACCAGACCCCCGAAGGCCTCCGCAACGAAGATGCCCTGATGCTCCAGCAGGCCATTACCGAAAAACTCCCCTATGACCAGATCAACCCCATCGCCCTGGAACCGGCCATTGCCCCCCACGTCGCCGCCCAGCAAGCCGGCAAAACCGTCACTGCCCAGCGCCTGGTCGGCTTCTGCCGAGGGCTCCAGATCCAGCCTGCGGACCTGTTGCTCGTCGAAGGCGCCGGTGGCTGGCGGGTGCCCCTGAACGACCGGGAAACCTACGCCGCCATGCCCCGTGAACTGGACATGCCCGTCATCCTCGTCGTCGCCCTCAAACTCGGCTGCATCAACCATGCCTTATTGAGCGCCGAAGCCATACGCTCGGATGGCCTCGCTGTTGCGGGCTGGGTCGCCAACCGCGTCGAAAGCGAGGCCATGGACTGCGAACAGGAAACCCTCAATTACCTGTCCACCCATCTCGGCACCCCCTGCCTCGGGGTCCTGCCGTGGCTCGAACAGCCGAAGCCCGCCGCTCTGGTGCGCTACCTCAATATCGGCCCACTGTTTGAATCCTGAACCGACCTGACGGTATGCCGGCTGCCACCAAAGCGGCCGGCCCCTTCGCCCCCCCCCCATCAGCCCTGGAACATTCCCCGAAACCTCTCCCGTCACCAGCGCAGGGGATCTTCCTGTGCCCGGATGGCCGGCCACCCCACACAAATTTTCCGTCCGGCTATTGACAATTCCGTGCCAGTAAACGTATGTTTCAAACAAGTGTTTAATTAAGGCCTCGGCGTGTGTCGCTGGGGTGCCTGAGCAAACCAAGGCCAAAGGCTGTTAACCCTGTTTCAGCTGAGACCGAGAACCGAGGTGGATTCCATGCCTGAATACAAAGCGCCCCTGCGTGACATCAAATTTGTTATGAACGAGCTGCTGGACAGCGAGCAGCACTACGCCAGTCTGGAAGGTGCCGAAGACGCCACTCCCGATATGGTGGACGCCATTATCCAGGAAGGTGCAAAGTTCTGTGAGCAGGTACTGTCTCCGTTGAACCAGGTGGGTGACCGGGAAGGCTGCACCTTGAGCGAAGACGGTGTGAAGACACCGACCGGCTTCAAGGAAGCTTACCAGCAGTACGTGGAAGGTGGCTGGCCGTCCATGACCGCCGATCCCAACTACGGTGGCCAGGGCCTGCCGCATTCACTCGGCCTGGTCATGAGCGAAATGGTGGGTACCGCCAACTGGTCGTGGGGCATGTACCCGGGCTTGAGCCATGGTGCCACCAACACCATCGAAGCCCACGGCACCGAAGAGCAGAAACAGACCTACCTGACCAAACTGATCAGCGGTGAGTGGACCGGCACCATGTGTCTGACCGAGCCGCACTGCGGTTCCGACCTGGGCACCCTGCGCGCCAAGGCCGAGCCCAACGCCGACGGCACCTACAGCATCACCGGTACCAAGATCTTTATCTCCGCCGGCGAGCACGATATGGCCGAGAACATCGTTCATATCGTTCTGGCCCGCCTGCCGGGTGCGCCGGAAGGTACCAAGGGTATCTCCCTGTTCATCGTACCCAAGCAACTGCCGAACGAAGACGGCTCTGCCGGTGAGCGTAACGCTGTTTCCTGTGGCTCCCTCGAGCACAAGATGGGCATCCACGGCAACGCCACCTGCGTCATGAACTTCGACGGCGCCAAGGGCTGGCTGATCGGGCCGGAGAACAAGGGCCTGAACTGCATGTTCACCTTCATGAACACCGCCCGTATCGGTACCGCCATCCAGGGTCTGGGTGCGGCAGAGCTTGGCTTCCAGGGTTCTCTGGCATACTCCAAAGAGCGTCTGGCCATGCGTTCCCTGAGCGGTCCGAAGAACCCGGACGGCATTGCCGATCCGATCATCGTGCATCCGGACGTGCGCCGCATGCTGCTGACCCAGAAGACCGTGGCCGAGGGTGCCCGTGCCCTGATTTACCTGGCCGGCCAGCAGGTGGACGTGGTTCACAGTGGCAAGACCGAGGAAGAGCGCAAGCAGGCTGATGCGCTGCTGGGGTTCCTGACTCCGATCGCCAAGGCATTCCTGACCGAGATCGGTTACGAGTCCGCCAACCTTGGTATGCAGGTCTTCGGTGGCCACGGCTTCATCTCCGAGTGGGGCATGGAGCAGAACGTCCGTGACTCGCGTATCGGCATGATCTACGAGGGTACCACCGGTATCCAGGCACTGGATCTTTTGGGCCGTAAGGTCCTGATGACCCAGGGCGAATCCCTCAAGGGCTTCACCAAGCTGGTACACGTATTCTGCAAGGAGAACGCGGATAACGAGCAGCTGAAGGAATTCATCGAGCCGCTGGCCGCGATCAACAAGGAGTGGGGCGAGCTGACCACCAAGGTTGGCATGGCCGCCATGAAGAACCGCGAGGAAGTGGGTGCGGCCTCCGTGGACTACCTGATGTACTCCGGTTACGCAGTATTCGCCTACCTGTGGGCCCGTATGGCCAAAGTGGCCCTGGACAAGATGGTTGAGGGTACCACCGAGGAAATGTTCTACAACGCCAAGGTCCAGACAGCGCGCTTCTACTTCAAGCGCATGTTGCCGCGGACCAAGGCGCACGCTGAAACCATGCTGGCCGGCGCGGATACGCTGCTGGACATGCCGGAAGAAGCTTTCGCCATCTGAGGCGGGCTTCGTTAGCGTTGCGACCCAGAAAGCCCGTGCTCCCCGGAGGCGGGCTTTTTTCATGTGTTCCGACGGGGTTTCGGGTAAAATACCGGCCCATAACAACATAACTTTCAGCGGACACATAGCCGAGCAGGCGTCGCGATCAGGAGTAAGACCTCCCGCACCCTGCAAAGACTGACTGGAATTTTGTGGAGAGTTTCAAATGGCTGAATATCAGGCACCGTTACGTGACATTCGCTTCGTGCTGAATGAAGTATTTGATGCGCCTGCGCTTTGGGCATCCCTGCCCAAGGTGGCCGAGAACGTGGACCCCGAAACCGCGGATGCCATCCTGGAGGAGGCCGGCAAGATCGCCGGTGGCGTTCTGGCTCCCCTGAACCGCGAAGCGGATGAGCAGGGCAGCAAGTGGGATAACGGCGAAGTGACCGCCCCGGACGGCTTCAAGGAAGCCTACCAGACCATCGTGGAAGGTGGCTGGAACGGTCTGGGTGGTAACCCGGAATTTGGTGGCATGGGCATGCCCAAGACGCTGGTGGCCCAGTTCGAGGAAATGATGCAGGGCGCCAACATGGCCTTTGGTCTGGCCCCGATGCTGACCGCCGGTGCCTGCCTGGCCCTGGATGCCCACGGCAGCCAGGAGCTGAAGGAGAAATACCTGCCCAACATGTATTCCGGTGTCTGGTCCGGTGCCATGGACCTGACCGAGCCTCACGCCGGCACCGACCTGGGCATCATCCGTACCAAGGCCGAGCCCAATGATGACGGCTCGTTCAATGTCACCGGCACCAAGATCTTCATCACCTGGGGCGAGCACGATATGGCGGAGAATATCATCCACCTTGTGCTGGCCAGGCTCCCGGACGCGCCGAAGGGGCCGAAGGGTATTTCCCTGTTCCTGGTGCCCAAGTTCCTGGTGAACGAGGACGGCTCCCTGGGTGAGCGCAACAGCTTCAGCTGTGGCTCCATCGAGAAGAAGATGGGCATCAAGGGTTCCGCCACCTGCGTCATGAACTTCGACGGCGCCAAGGGCTGGCTGGTCGGCGAGGAGAACAAGGGTCTGGCCGCCATGTTCACCATGATGAACTACGAGCGCCTGGGCGTAGGCATCCAGGGTATCGGTGCTGCCGAAGCTTCCCTGCAGAATGCCCGTGAATACGCCCTGGACCGTATCCAGAGCCGTGCCCCGACCGGTGCCCAGCAGCCCGAAAAGGCCGCTGACCCGATCATCGTGCATCCGGACGTGCGCCGCATGCTGCTGACGATGAAGGGCTATGTTGAAGGTGGTCGTGCCTTCTCCACCTATGTGGCCCAGTGGCTGGATATCTCCAAGTACGCGGATGACGACGAGCGTCGCGAGCACGCCGAGGGTATGGTGGCGCTGCTCACACCGGTGGCCAAGGCATTCCTGACCGACCGCGGTCTCGAGGCCTGTATCCTTGGTCAGCAGGTATTTGGTGGCCACGGTTTCGTCCGTGAGTGGGGCCAGGAACAGCTGGTCCGGGACTGTCGGATTACCCAGATCTACGAGGGTACCAACGGCATCCAGGCGCTGGATCTGATGGGGCGCAAGGTGGTGGGTAGCCAGGGTAAGCTTTACGAACTGTTCGCCCAGGACGTGGCCAATTTCCTGGAGCAAAATGCCGACAACGAGCACCTGCACCCGTTCCTGGAGCCGCTGGCCGCTGCGGTGGAGCGTCTTGATGACGTAACCGAGCATGTCCTCGGCCAGGCCGGCAACTCGCCGGATGCGGTCGGTGCCGCTTCGGTGGATTACCTGGACCTGTTCGGCCTGACAGCCCTGGGTTACATGTGGGCGAGGATCGTCAAGGCGGCTGCGCCCCGGGCGGCAGGTGACACCTCCGGTTTCTATTCCGGCAAGGTGAAGACTGCGCGCTTCTACTTTGACCGCCTGCTGCCGAAGACGGTCTCCCTGGCGGAAGGCATCCGCAGTGGCAGCGATGCCATGATGGCGCTGACCGCAGAAGAGTTCTGATCGCTGTCTGACGGTCTGGAACGTAAAAGGCAGGTCCGAGGACCTGCCTTTTCTTTTTCCGGGCTCCGTCGCTGCGGGCCAATCTGGTCAGAGCTGTCCCAGCTGCTCCGGATTATTCACAAACGGGTTTTCGTTGCCCTGGATTTCCGCGATGCGGCGGTGGCGGGTCAGTTCGTTGTCATCCGGGGGATCCAGCCGGTTCCAGCCCGTGAACACGGAGGTAGCCCCCAGCCAGGGCAGGTCATAGGTGGTGACCATGTAGGCCATGGTCCGCGCCACATCGCCCTTCACTCGCTCAGGTGGCTCGAAAAACTGGGCGCTGGCCCGGATACCACACTCATCGGGCTTGGCAACATCGCCGATGTTGTCGTAGCGAACGTTGCGGCGCTGCATTTCGATCCGATTACGCACCGGGACCATGTTGTGCAGGTCCGAGGCGATCTGACGGTAGCGGTTGTCCTGCTCGCACTGTCGTGAGGTCCCGCAGGAAAGGGCGCTGCGAATATCCGCCAGGGGGTACACATAGCCATTGGTCAGCAGGAAACCCTTGCTGGTGAAGGGTGTATCGCAGAAAAACGATTTCCCGCCATCGGCGTACAGTTTGCCCCAGAACTGGTCCTTGATGACGGTATCCGGATCACTGAATCGGGTGTTCTGGCCGATAACGACGGTGGTGGCGATCAGCAGGAGGAAGGCGGCGGAAAGGATCGGAAGCTTTTTCATACTCCATTTATACCTCGCAGTGTCTGGAAGCACCCTGTCCGTTCAGGCCTGTCACTGCGGACAGTCCGAACTCGGAAGGTCTGACGCTTCGTTCACTTGTATCGTGGAGTATGGCACAAAGACCCTCGGTGCGAGGGTCTTCTGGTCAGGAATTTGCGACCCTGTGGCGGGTCGCGGTCGGTTTACTTGAGCTTGTTGCGGATATTCTGGTAGCCGGTCTTCAGGTCTTCGCCGAGTTTTTGCGCAGTCTGACGGGCTTCCTGGCTGGCATTCTCGGTATCGTGCAGAATCTGGTCCATCTTGTTGCGGAACCGGTCCCAATCCTGCTCCAGGTCATCCCACTCGTCCTTGACGTCTTCGCGGGCCAGATGGAGCTGAACACGGGCTTCGTCCCGGTACTGTTTGATTTTTTCCGACAGTTTCTTGAGTTCTTCTTGAACACTCATTTCAGGCACCTCCTTGGTTAGATGGTGCGATAACAATGCGCCTGAACCGGAAAAACTGTCAAGTACGGGAATAGCCTGAACATGAACGGACCTCAGCCGATTGATTCAGGTCACGGTTTTACGGAGAGAAGTGCGGAAATATCCCGTAGGTAATGCCAGGGGGAGAGATCATCGAAACCCTTGGCCGCGCGGTCGATCTGGCTGCACAGGCCGGTGGCCTGTTGCAGTTGCCCCGGGCTCAGACGGCGGGCGGCACGCTCGAGCACCCGTGCACGTTGGGGCTGGAACACGCCTCGTTTTTTCAGGAAGGCGGCAGGATTCTCGCCCTGGCCCGTCGCTGCCCGAAGCTCGGCTACCAGGTTGAGATCCCGGTTCAGCACGGCCAGCAGGCCCAGCGGATTTTCGCCTTCCTGTTGCAGCACCCCGATCATTTTTCCGGCATGGGGCGCTCTCCCCGCGAGCAGTTCGAGCACCAGTTCAAAGCCATTGAAGCGGGAGCTGTCCTGAACCGCCTGCTCAATGGTTTCCTCGTCGATGGTGTTGCCATTGGTCACCAGAGCCAATCGGTCCAACTCCTGGCTGGCGGCCAGCAGATTGCCCTCAAGTCGTTCCGCAAGCATGGCCAGAGCACTCCGGGTCAGGTGCAGACCCTGACGGTTGGCACGCTGCTGCAGCCAGCCCTCGAACTTGTCGGCGTCCACCGGCCAGACCGGTACATGGACACCCTTGCCCTGCAGCTCCTTGTACCACTTGCGCCGGGTTTCGGCGGCATCCAGACGGGTGCTGATCAGCAGCAGGATGATGTCTTCGGGAGGCTGCTGCAGCATCTGTTCGAGTACCGAGCGGCCATCACCGAGCTTGCCCGTAGGCAGGTGGATCTCGATACGGCGTTTCTCGGCGAACAGGGACATGGCATTGAACTCATCCGCCACCGTGCTCCAATTCAGCTGATGGTCGGCATGGAAGGTCAGGCGGTCATGAAACCCCGCTTCCCGTGCCGCCTTGCGGATCTGGTCGCAGCACTCCTGTACCAGCAGGGGTTCGTCTCCGGAAACCAGATACACCGGAGCCAGACCTTTCTTGAGCAGTTGGGGGAGCTGGGCCGGTTGGGTCTTCATGGGTGATCGGCGTCAGGTTCTGCCGGTGGGTCGTCAGCCCGGTAATCCTCGCGGATCGCCTGTATCCGGGCTTCCGTCATCGGTGCCAGGCGGAACAGGATCTGTTGGGCCAGCCGGTCGTTCATGCGCTGCTCCAGCTCGTCCTGTTCCCGTTGCTTGGCCAGGATATTGGTTTCATCGTACCGGTAGCTCTCCCGAACACTCAGCTCGGTGTCTGCGATCAGCGGGATCCGATCATCTGTGATCAGCTCAATGCTGACAGCCTGGGTCAGGGTATATTCGGCGGCCGCCGCCCGGACAGTAATGGCGGAGGCCCGGCGATCCTGGGAGTAGGACTTCAGGCCCAGGACATAGGCGGCGTTCGCCGCGTCAGCGGTTTCAAGTCCGCCCAACTCCAGTTGCTCCTTTACGGACAGGCACAGCGTGTCCGGGATCTGCGAACCGCAGTTCACGGCCAGCGGTTGCAGTGCCGCCGGCACCGGCGAGGTACCCCGCAACTGAAAGCCGCAGCCGGTCAGCACCGCGGTTAGAACCAGCGCAGTAGCCCGAACAGCCACGGTTTTCCGGACAGGGCGGAGAGTCATATCAGTTGGCCACCACGTTCACGAGCTTGCCGGGGACCACGATGACCTTGCGAACGGTCTTGCCCTCGGTAAAGCGCATGACGTTCTCGTTCTCCAGGGCCAGCTTTTCCAGATCCGCCTTGGCGATATCCGCCGGAACGTCTTCCTTGGCCCGGACCTTGCCATTGACCTGCAGCACCACCTGGATCTGGCTACGTACCATCGCCTTCTCATTCGCTTTCGGCCAGGACGCCTCGACCACGGGCTCCTCGTGCCCCAGGCCCTGCCAGAGCTGGTGACAGATGTGCGGAACGATCGGAGACAACACCAGCACCGCAGTGTCCAGGGCCTCCTGGCGAACCGCGCGGCTCTGGGGCTCGTCATTACCCAGTTTGCCAACCTCGTTCAGTAGCTCCATCACGGCGGCAATCGCGGTGTTGAAGGTCAGCCGGCGGCTGATGTCGTCACTGACCTTGGCAATGGTTTCGTGGGTCTTGCGACGCAGATCCTTCTGGGCATCGTTCAGCGCTGCCACGTCCACCGCCGGAGCCGGGCCGCCGGCGGTGTGCTCGTTCACCATCCGCCACAGGCGCTTCAGGAACCGGTGGGCACCCTCGACGCCGCTGTCGGACCACTCCAGGGACTGCTCGGGCGGGGCCGCGAACATCATGAACAGTCGGACGGTGTCGGCGCCAAATTCGTCAATGATGGCCTGCGGATCAATGCCGTTGTTCTTGGACTTGGACATCTTGGTGACGCCGCCGATCTCCACCGGCTCACCGTCAGAAGCGAGTACCGCCCGGACCACCTGGCCCTTGCCATCCCGCTCGACGGTCACATCCGCCGGATTGAACCAGGTCTTGCCGCCGTTCTCGTCGTTACGATAGTAGGTCTCGGCCAGCACCATGCCCTGGGTCAGCAGGCGCTTGAACGGCTCGGAGCTGTTCACCAGGCCCACATCCCGAAGCAGCTTGTGGAAGAAACGGGCATAGAGCAGGTGCAGGATGGCGTGCTCGATACCACCGATGTACTGGTCAACCGGCAGCCAGTAATTGGCGGCCGCCGGGTCCAGCATGCCCTTGTCGTAGTTGGGACTGCAGAACCGTGCGTAATACCAGGACGACTCCATGAAGGTGTCGAAGGTATCGGTCTCCAGGGTCGCCGGCTGGCCATTGTATTCAGTCTTGCACCACTCCGGATCGGCCTTGATCGGAGACTGGACGCCGTCCATTTCGACGTTTTCCGGCAGGCGAACCGGCAGGCGGTCATCGGGCACCGGCATTTCGGTACCGTCTTCCAGTGACATCATCGGGATCGGCGCGCCCCAGTAGCGCTGGCGGGAGACGCCCCAGTCACGCAGGCGGTAATTGACGGTGCGCTTGCCGATGCCGTTGTCTTCCAGGTACTTCGCGATCTCGTCGAAGGCTTCCTCGCTGGTCAGCCCGCTGTACTTGCCGGAAGACACCAGAGTGCCCTTCTCGGTAAAGGCCTTCTCCTGGACATCGATCTCGCGACCATCCCGGGCAGCAATGACCTGCTTGATCGGCAGCCGGTATTTCAGGGCAAATTCGTGGTCCCGCTCATCATGACCTGGTACGGCCATCAGGGCGCCGGTGCCGTAGTCCATCAGCACGAAGTTGGCGATCCAGACCGGGATTTCTTCCTGGGTCAGCGGATGAACCGCCTTGAAGCCGGTATCGATACCTTTCTTCTCCATGGTGGCCAGCTCGGCCTCGGCCACCTTGCTGTTACGGCACTCATCCACGAATTCAGCCACGTCGCGGTGACGCTCCGCCGCTTCCTTCGCCAGCGGATGCTCGGCGGCAACGGCCATATAACTTACGCCCATCAGGGTGTCAGGGCGGGTGGTGTAGACGGTCAGGCCTTCATCACGATCCTTCAGCGGGAAGCTCAGCTCGGTACCTTCGGACTTGCCGATCCAGTTCCGCTGCATGGTCTTGACCTGCTCGGGCCAGCCATCCATGTCTTCCAGATCGTTCAGCAGTTCCTCGGCATAATCGGTAATGCGGATGAACCACTGGGGAATCTTCTTCTGCTCCACCAGCGCACCGGAGCGCCAGCCACGACCGTCAACCACCTGCTCGTTGGCCAGCACGGTCTGGTCCACCGGGTCCCAGTTCACCACCTGGGTCTTGCGGTAGGCGATGCCCTTGTCCAGCATCTTCAAAAACAGCCACTGGTTCCACTTGTAATAGCTGGGGTCGCAGGTGGCCACCTCACGGCTCCAGTCGATGGCCAGGCCCATGGCCTGCATCTGTTTTTTCATGTAGGGGATGTTGGCGCGCGTCCACTGGGCGGGGGGCACACCGTTTTTGAGCGCGGCATTTTCTGCGGGCAAGCCAAAGGCATCCCAGCCCATGGGCATGAGCACGTTGTATGCGTTCATGCGCAGGTAGCGCGTGAGCATGTCGTTGATGGTGTAGTTGCGCACATGGCCCATGTGCAGCTTGCCGCTGGGGTAGGGCAGCATGCTGCAGGCGTAGAACTTCGGACGGCTTTCGTCCTCGGTCACGCGGAAGGCGCCGCTGGCTTGCCAGTGCGCCTGCGCGGCGGCTTCGATCTCGGCGGGGGTGGCGTCCAGCCGCCCGTAACGCAGATTTTCGCTGATCGTGGTGGCGAACAGGCCGGTATCCTGCGGAACCCAGGCGATTTGACCGCGCAGGGATTTGAGCGCTACCTGGGTGATGTTGTGCCCGTCGAACAGGATTTCGCCGTCCTGCGGTTCGTAGAGCCGCCCCAACAGGCGCACCAGCGTGCTTTGGCCGGCCATCGAGGACGGCTTCTACTACGACTTCCGCATCAACAAGCAGCTCACCCCCGATGACCTCGAAG
>NZ_JAWOIS010000088.1:0-85049 GCF_046484525.1 Marinobacter sp. | reverse complement strand
CTGGATACCTATGTCGAGCAGGCGCACGGGCCGGAGGCGGATCTTCTGCAGGTCGAGGAGAATGGCGTTCGCTTTGAGGTGCCGCTGGCCGGTGGGCAGAAAACCGGGTGGTTCTATGATCACCGGATGAATCGCCAGCGTTTGCAGGCCTATGCGCCGGGTAAGCGGGTGCTGGATGTGTTCAGTTATGTCGGTGGCTGGGGGCTGCAGGCTGCCTGTGCCGGTGCTACCGAGGTTACCTGTGTCGACGCCTCGGCAACGGCAATTGATGCGGTGCACCACAACGCGAAGATCAACGGGCTGGATAATATCGAGACCATCGAGGGCGATGCCTTTGAAGCACTCAAGGCCCTGGCCGACGAGAAAAAAAAGTATGACATCGTGGTACTGGATCCGCCGGCCCTGATTCCCCGTCGCCGGGACCAGAAAGCCGGCGAACAGGCCTATGCCCGCCTGAATCAGTTGGGGCTTCGGCTGCTTGAGCGGGACGGGTTGCTGGTTTCAGCGTCCTGTTCCATGCATCTGTCCCAGGAAAAGCTGATCGACATCATCCGCAGCAGCGGCCGGAAAATTGACAGGTTCGTGCAGCTGCTGGAGCAGGGGCACCAGGCGCCGGATCATCCGGTGATTCCGGGGATACCGGAGACGGATTATATCAAGTCGTGCTTCGTGCGGTCGTTGACCGGGTTTATGTGAAGGGCCTGAAAACGGGGTCAGAAGAAGGCTTTCTTCAGACCCCTCTTTCACCCTGACTTCACCCCCGCAACGAAATCACCGGCCACCCGGATTCCTTCGCCAGCGCCTCCAGCCTCGGATCCGGGTCCACCGCCACCGGGTTCTCCACCTGCTTCAAAAGCGGTACATCGTTATGAGAGTCACTGTAGAACCAGGCGCCCTCCAGGGTACGGCGGTGGTGTTCCAGCCAGTCGTTCAGCCTGATCACCTTGCCGTCCTGAAAACTGGGTATACCGGCAACCTCCCCGGTATACCGGCCATTGACCAGCTCCGGCTCGGTGGCGATCAGGTGCTCAACGCCCAGCAGCTCCGCAATCGGTTCGGTCACAAACCGGTTGGTGGCGGTGATGATCATCAGCGTGTGGCCCTGCTGGCGATGCTGGTCCAGCAGTTCCCGGGCCCTGTCCTGCATCATCGGGCGAACTTTTTTCTCCAGGAAAGCTTCGCGCCACACCAGTAATTCGTCCATTTCATGCCGGGCCAACGGCTGCAGGGCGAAGCGGAGGTAATGGAAGATGTCCAGCTCGCCGTTCAGGTATTCCTGGTAAAAACGGTCATTGGCCTTGCGGTATTCCTCAGCATCGACCAGGCCTTCTTCCACCAGAAATTCGCCCCAGGCATGGTCGCTGTCACCAGCAAGCAAGGTGTTGTCCAGATCAAAAAGTGCGAGCGTCAAAGGGTGTCCTCCGCTGTTACAAGGGCTTTCAGGAAGGCTCACAGTCTACCATGACCTGTAGGCATCGGCTCCGTTTGCCGAACCCTTGGGATTCTGTAAGAATGAGAGCAACTTGGACAATTCTCGCCGGTCAGAAATTGACCGGCGGCCGACTTTTGCGAGGACTGTGCCGTGATCGATTCAGACGGTTTCAGACCCAATGTCGGAATCATTCTGGCCAACCACAGGGGCGAAGTTCTCTGGGCAAGGCGAATAGGTCAGGACTCCTGGCAGTTTCCCCAAGGTGGTATTCAGCACAACGAGTCACCGGAGGATGCACTGTACCGGGAGCTTGGAGAGGAAATCGGTCTCACAGCCAGTGATGTGGAGATCATCAGCTGTACCCGGGGCTGGCTCAGGTACCGTCTACCGAGAAGGATGGTGCGCCATAACTCACACCCTGTATGTGTGGGCCAAAAACAGAAATGGTTCCTGCTGAGGATGTTATCGCCGGATGCGCAAGTGCGTGTGGACGGCACGGATTCACCGGAATTCGACGGGTGGCAGTGGGTTAGCTACTGGTATCCGCTGGGCCAGGTGGTTTCATTCAAACGAGAAGTATACAGACGTGCGCTGCGGGAGCTGGCTCCACGGCTGTTCTACAACATGGAACAGTGGCGGAAAGCCGAGCAGAACCGGCGTTTGAAGGATCACTCAAGATGACGGATTGACCTTGCCATGCTGAGCATACTGCGAAGTCTTGTACAAGAGGTAAACAGCGCCCGCGATTTGCAGGAGGCGCTGGATATCATTGTATCGCGGGTGCAAAAGGCCATGAATACCGAGGTCTGTTCCGTCTATCTGCTCGACCCCGCCACCAACCGCTATATCCTGATGGCCACCGAGGGCCTATACCGCAAGGCGGTGGGGCAGGTTAGCCTGGGTTACTCGGAAGGTCTGGTCGGTCTGGTGGGCTCCCGCGAGGAGCCTATCAACCTGGAAGACGCTCCGTCCCATCCCCGTTACCGCTATTTCCCGGAGACCGGCGAGGAGCGTTTCCGCTCTTTCCTGGGGGTTCCCATCATTCACCATCGTCGGGTACTTGGTGTGCTCGTTGTTCAGCAGCGGGAAAGCTCCCGGTGTTTTGACGAAGGTGAGGAAGCTTTCCTGGTGACGGTCTCCGCCCAGTTGGCCGGGGTTATCGCCCACAGTGAAGCGACTGGTGCAATCAGTGGTCTGTCCCTGACGGGCGAAGAGGCGCGGGATGTGAGCTTCAATGGTGTGCCCGGTGCCCCCGGTGTCGCCATTGGCTCTGGTGTAGTGGTCTATCCGGCGGCGGATCTGGATGTGGTTCCGGAAAAGCCTACGGAAGATATCGACGGCGAGCTGAAGCTGTTCAAGGCGGCAGTCAAGGCGGTAAGGGAAGATATCGAACGCGTGGCGAAGCGGCTGGCCAGCCAGCTCCGCCCGGAAGAACAGGCGTTGTTCGATGTCTATCTTCGCATGCTGGGAGATGAGGCCTTGCCTGGCGAAGTGGCCAACAAGATTGCTGGCGGTATCTGGGCGCAGGGCGCGCTCAAGCAGGTGGTCCAGCAGTATGTCCGTCACTTCGAGATGATGGATGATCACTACCTGCAGGAGCGGGCGGTGGATATTCGCGATCTGGGTCGGCGCCTGCTGTCCCATTTGCAGGAAGGCGAGCAGAAACACCTTGTCTACCCCGAGAGGACGGTGCTGGTCAGCGAAGAGCTGACTCCGGCGATGCTCGGAGAGGTGCCCAAGGGCCAGTTGGTGGGGCTGGTGTCGGTCAAGGGCTCCAGCAACTCCCACGTGGCAATCCTGGCCCGGGCCATGGGCGTGCCCACGGTAATGGGCCTGGTGGATATCCCGGTCAACCAGCTCGATGGTAAGGAATTGATTGTTGACGGCTTCGAGGGCCAGATCTTCGCCTCGCCATCACA
The DNA here is from genome assembly GCF_046484525.1 of Marinobacter sp. Lineage (GTDB taxonomy): Bacteria > Pseudomonadota > Gammaproteobacteria > Pseudomonadales > Oleiphilaceae > Marinobacter. Next base: position 81,698 of record NZ_JAWOIS010000088.1, on the reverse strand, counting down.
GGATCTTCGCGCTTTCTACCAGGCCATCTGTGACGAAGAGGATGAGCTGATCCGGGGGCTTGAGGCGCTTCGTGACAAGCCCTGTGAGACGACCGATGGCCACAGGGTATCCCTGCTGGTGAATACCGGCCTGATGACCGACGTGGTGCGTTCTCTCTCCCACGGTGCTGAGGGTATCGGCCTGTACCGCACTGAAGTGCCGTTCATGATCAAGGATCGCTTCCCCTCCGAGCAGGAGCAGCGAGAGTATTACCGGGAACAGCTGGAAGCGTTTGCCCCCAATCCGGTCACCATGCGCACCCTGGACATCGGTGGTGACAAGGCGCTGACCTATTTTCCGATCAATGAAGAGAACCCCTTCCTGGGCTGGCGTGGCATCCGGGTAACCCTGGACCACCCGGAAATCTTCCTGGTGCAGGTCCGGGCCATGCTGAAGGCCAGTGAGGGGCTGAACAATCTGCAGATCATGCTGCCCATGATCAGCAACATCTCGGAAGTCGAGGAATCCCTGCACCTGATCTACCGGGTCTATCACGAGGTGAGGGAAGAGGGCTATGACATCCATATGCCGAAGGTCGGTGTCATGGTGGAAATTCCGGCGGCGGTCTACCAGATCCGTGAGCTTGCGGACCGGGTGGATTTCCTGTCCGTGGGCTCCAATGACCTTACCCAGTACCTGCTGGCGGTGGACCGCAACAACCCCAGGGTGGCGCAGCTGTATCACTCCTATCACCCGGCGGTGCTCCAGGCTCTGGTCCGGATTGCCCAGGACGCCCATGCGGTCGGCAAGCCGGTAGGTATTTGCGGTGAGTTGGCAGGTGATCCTGGTGGGGCGTTGCTACTGATGGCCATGGGGTATGATTCCCTGTCCATGAACGCGGCGAGCCTGCCCAAGGTGAAGTCGGTCATCCGGAGCATCAGCCGTGAGTGGGCGATACAGCTTCTGGAAGACGTTCTGTTGCTGGATTCTCCCCATGTCATCAAGAGTTGTGTAGATCTGGCGTTGCGGAACGCCGGCTTCGGTCGCTATCTGCGCCCCGGACGAACGTCCTCCATGGCCATCTCTGAACAGGCCGTTTCCTGACATCCAGTTCCACGCCGGGAATATAGGGTGTGTTTTCTAAATTCGACTGTTATGTTGTCGTCAAGGGACACCGACAACGATACGGTGCGGAGACCGACTGATTATGAGTGCCTCGACAGAACTCAAACCGAAACCCAGGATCGGCCTCGCCCTTGGTGGCGGTGGTCCGCTGGGCGGTATCTACGAGATCGGTGCGCTCAGGGCGCTGGATGAGGCCCTGGACGGACTGGATCTTAACAACCTGGACGTCTATGTAGGCGTCAATGCCGGCTCCTTTACCGCTGCCAATCTGGCGAACCAGATGACCACGGCGCAGCTGTGCCGGATTTTCGTGCGGAATGAGGCGGAGGTGCATCCGTTTCATCCGGAAGTCTTCTATCGTCCGGCATTTCGGGAGATCGGCAGCCGCCTGCTGGCGGTGCCGGGCCTGATGTCTACCGCCGTCAGCCGGTTCATCAATAACCCCTACGATCAGAGTTTCCTGGAGGCGTTGACCATCCTGGCTCAGGCGGCGCCGGCCGGCCTGTTCGACAACGAAGGGCTGCACGACTACCTCAAGCGCGCTTTTACCATGCTCGGACGCACTAACGATTTCCGGGAGCTGAAGCGCAGCCTCTATGTGGTGGCCGCCGATGTCGAAAGCACCGAAGCGGTGTGTTTCGGGGCGCCCGGGTTTGACCATGTGCCGATTTCCAAGGCCATCCAGGCCAGTACCTCATCACCCGGGCTCTACGTGCCCGTGGAAATCGATGGCCGTTACTACGTTGACGGCACCTTGCGCAAAGGCCTGCATGCGTCGGTTGCCTTTGAGGATGGCGCCGATGTGGTGTTTGCCGTGAATCCCCAGGTACCCATCGACGCCAGTGCCGCCGTGCGGGCCGGCACTATGAAGCCGGGTGAGCTCACCCGCTCTGGCATGCCCAACCTGCTGTCCCAGATGCTCCGGACCATGGTGTATTCCCGCATGCAATCCGGCATTGCCCAGTACGCTCGAGACTATCCAGACAAGGAAATTCTTCTGTTCGAGCCAACCCGGGACGATGCCAAGCTCTTTTTCTCGAATGTGTTCAGTTTCCAGAGCCGCCGGATGGTGTGCGAGCACGCCTACCAGATGACCCGCCGCGACCTGCTCAAGCGGGCGGATGAACTGGAGCCGAAACTGGCCCGTTACGGTATCAAGCTGCGCCGTGACCGTCTTGAGGACGAGCAGAGGACCATCAGTACCAGCCTGTATGGTGAGATGTTGCCGTTGTATGTGGCGAAGGGCAGGAAGAGGCAGTCGGAGAAGGGAAAAATTGCCGCCGGTCTGGAGAACGTGACGCATCTTTTCTCCAGGGCTCAGTGACTGAATGAAAAAGGGGTCAGATGAAGGTTTTCATCTGACCCCGGGGATTCCCTAGAGCTCGGAGTTGATGTCCAGGCCGGGGTCTGATGAAAGCTTTCATCTGACCCCATCTTCCCGTCAGAGAATATACCGGCTCAGATCCTCATCCTCGGACAACTCCCCAAGCTTCTCGTCCACATACTCTGCGGTCACCTCAAAGCTCTCGGTCACCGCATCACCAGCATCGTAGGACAGGCTTTCCAGCAATCTTTCCAGCACGGTATGCAGACGACGGGCACCGATGTTCTCGGTGGTTTCATTGACCTTCCACGCCACCTCCGCAATACGGGCAATGGCATCGTCGCCAAAGGTCAGCTTCACGCCTTCCGTGGCCATCAGCGCTTCATACTGTTGAACCAGAGAAGCGTCCGGCTCGGTCAGAATCCGTTTGAAGTCGTCCGGCGTCAGCGCCTGGAGCTCAACCCGGATAGGCAGGCGGCCCTGCAGTTCCGGGATCAGGTCCGACGGCTTGGACAGGTGGAATGCGCCGGAAGCGATAAACAGGATATGATCGGTGCGCACTGAACCGTACTTTGTGCTCACCGTGCTACCCTCGATCAGCGGCAACAGGTCCCGTTGCACCCCTTCCCGGGAAACGTCGGAAGACGTGTTTTCCGAGCGCTTGGCCACCTTGTCGATCTCATCGAGAAACACAATGCCATTCTGCTCCACCGCCTGAATGGCCTTTTGTTTAATCTCTTCCTCGTTGACCAGCTTGGCCGCTTCCTCATCCTTGACCTGTTTGAGTGCGTCGGCCACCTTCATATTTCGGGTCTTGCGCTTGTCGGAAGACAGGTTGGAGAACATGCTCTGCAGTTGGTTGGTCATTTCCTCCATGCCCGGAGGTGCCATGATCTCCACGCCGGCACCTGCGCTGCGCAGGTCGATTTCGATTTCCTTGTCATCGAGTTCACCTTCCCGCAGCCTCTTGCGGAACAGCTGACGGGTCGAGGAGTCGTTGCTGGCCCGCTTGCTCTCTTTGTTGAAGTCGCGGGGAGGGGGCAGCAGGGCGTCAAGGATCCGTTCCTCGGCGGCATCCAGGGCACGGCTCTCGTGGCGCTTCATTTCCTTTTCGCGCAACATCTTAACTGCCATGTCCGCCAGATCGCGGACGATGGATTCCACATCCCGTCCAACATAGCCCACTTCGGTGAACTTGGTGGCTTCAACTTTCAGGAACGGTGCATCGGCCAGTTTGGCCAGGCGTCGGGCAATTTCGGTCTTGCCGACACCGGTGGGGCCGATCATCAGGATGTTCTTGGGAGTGATCTCTTCCCGCAGGCTGCTGTCCAGCTGCATCCGGCGCCAGCGGTTACGCAGGGCAATGGCCACGGCGCGTTTGGCTTCTTCCTGACCCACGATGTGTTTGTTGAGTTCGTGGACAATCTCTCGGGGAGTCATTGCAGACATGGTCGCTCCGGATCAATCTTTGGTGGGTAGCACTTCAACGGTGCGATTGTGGTTGGTGTAGATACAGATGTCGGCCGCGATATTCAGGCCTTTTTCCACAATCTCATGGGCGGACAGCTCGGTATTCTCGAGCAGGGCGCGGGCTGATGCCTGGGCAAAGGGGCCGCCGGAGCCAATGGCGATCAGGCCCTGTTCGGGCTCGATGACATCACCATTGCCGGTAATGATCAGCGAGGCGGTCTTGTCCGCTACTGCCAACAGGGCTTCGAGCTTCCTGAGGGCCCGGTCCGTTCGCCAGTCCTTTGCAAGCTCAACCGCAGCCCGGGTCAGGTTGCCCTGGTGTTTTTCCAGTTGTGCTTCGAATCGTTCGAACAAGGTAAAAGCGTCCGCGGTACCTCCGGCAAAGCCGGCAATCACCTGGCCGTTATAGAGACGGCGTACCTTGCGGGCGTTGCCTTTCATCACGGTGTTGCCAAGGGAAACCTGGCCGTCGCCGCCCATGGCGACTTCGTCGTCTCGCCGGACAGAGAGAATGGTAGTCATTGGGGCTCCAATTGCCTGTTTGAAATTGGTATTCCGAAGTAATGGAGGCAGTGGCGGAGAATTCAAGAGTCTGAGTTTCGGTGGAAGGCCGGGTTCGGTATGCAGCCCTCCAAAACACGCTCCTTGCGGCACGTCCATGTGGCGCTTGAGCTCCGCCATCCTTGGCTCCGCACAGTTTTGGATGGCTGCATACCGAACCCGGCCCCAAGCTGATGAGTAGGCCGCGGTGATTTCGAGGAGCAGCAGAATTATGGGCGCCTTTCGGGGATGTGATTCCGAAACCCTGCGGAGCCATGGATGGCGGAGCGGAGCGCACAGGGACGTATTCACAGCGTGTTTCGGAATCACATCCCCGGAAGGTGCTTCCACCAACAGAAGAGGTCAGCCCTCTTTGGGAATCTTCCGAATCAAAGGCTGGATGTTCAGCGAAACCAGTTTGTCGATCGCCGAGTTCATCTGGCTGCGGGAGGTGAACGGCCCGACATTTACCCGGTACCAGATTGAACCATTGTCCAGGTTGATCCGCTGGACGCTGGCACGCAATCCCAGAAAGGCAATCTGGGCCCGTTGGCGTTCGGCGTCTTCACGGCTGCGGAAGGAGCCGGACTGCACCAGGTAATCAAAGTTCTGCTTGGTCGGGGAGGGGTTGTACTCTTCCACCTTGGGTGGCACCACCTCGGATTCCGGCAGCATTTCGTAGAAACGGAAATTCTGCTTCTTTTCTTCCTGGGTGGCCGTCGCCGGTGCCTTCTGTATCGGTTTTTGCTCCTGTACCGGTGCCTTGGGTTGCTGGCTGGTGGTCGGCACGGAGTTGAGATACACAATAAACCCGATAAAGCCGCCCACTGCCGCCAGAGACAGAATCCATTTCAATGACAGGCCTCCTTGCTGGCGGTGTGCCGGTGCGGCAGGCCGGGCACGCTGTTTCGAGCGTGCCGGCTTCGCAGTCGCTTTCCTGGGGGGGGCGGAAGACCGGCTGGGCCGGTCTTTGGGGGCGTAGTCTCGGGCCATTGGGTTGTCTTACATTACTTCCGGTGCGCTGACGCCCAGCAGGTCCAGGCCGTTTTCGAGTACCTGGCGAACCGCGAGGTACAGGCTCAGGCGTGCATCCCGCAGGGCGGTATTTTCAATCAATACCTTGTGCGCGTTGTAATAGGTGTGGAACTGTCCGGCCAACTCGCGCAGGTAGTGGGCCACGTGGTGCGGCTCGCGCTGGGCGGCGGCGTTGGTAACCAGTTCCGGGTATTTCGCCAGCTGGTTGGCAAGGTCCTTTTCCTCATCCAGGGTCAGAATGGACAGGTCGCCCACGCAATCGTGGCGGTCGCGGTGAACGCCTTCGTCTGCGAGTTTGCGCAGCACGCTGCAAATCCGGGCATGGGCATACTGGATGTAATAGACCGGGTTTTCATTGGTCTGGGAGCGGGCCAGATCGATATCGAAGGTCAACTGTGAGTCGACCCGGCGTGCCGCCAGGAAGAACCGGGTGGCATCCCGGCCGACTTCGTCGATCAGGTCGCGTACAGTGACGTAGCTGCCGGCACGCTTGGAAATCTTCACTTCCTGGCCGGAGCGGGTGACCATGACCATCTGGTGCAGCACGTAATCGGGCCATCCCTGGGGGATACCGGCCTTCAGTGCCTGGAGGCCGGCCCTGACCCGGGTGACGGTGGAGTGGTGGTCTGCGCCCTGTTCGTTGATGACGGTGGTGAAACCCCGCTGCCACTTGTCGAGATGGTAGGCGACATCCGGCAGGAAGTAGGTGTAGCCGCCATCCTTCTTGCGCATCACGCGATCCTTGTCATCACCGAACTCGGTGGTGCGCAGCCACATGGCGCCGTCCTGTTCGTAGGTGTAGCCATTCTCCTCCAGGCGTTTGACGATGGCTTCGACCTTGCCGTCCTCGTACAGGGAGGATTCGAGGAAATAGACGTCAAAGTGCACGCCGAAGGCCTTCAGATCCAGGTCCTGCTCCCGGCGCAGGTAGGCCACCGCAAACTCGCGGATGGCATCCAGGTCTTCCGGGTCGCCCTTGCCGGTAACTTCACGGTCGTCGGCAGTCACAGTTTCACCCGCCAGGTAGGACTTCGCTACATCAATAATGTAGTCGCCGCGGTAACCGTCAGCCGGCCAGTTGTCATCGTCAGGTGTCAGGCCCCTGGCACGGGACTGGACAGACAGTGCCAGGTTGTTTATCTGGGCGCCGGCATCGTTGTAGTAGAACTCGCGGGTGACCTTGTAGCCATTCGCTTCCAGCAGCCGGCACAGGCTGTCACCAATGGCTGCACCACGGCCATGTCCTACGTGCAGGGGGCCGGTGGGGTTGGCGGAGACAAACTCCACCTGCACCTTCTCGCCTTTGCCGCTGTCGTTGCGGCCAAACCGGTCCGCCTCGCTCAGGACGGTTTCCACGATCTCGAATGCGCTGGCCGTGCTCATGAAAAAGTTAATGAAGCCGGGCCCGGCAATCTCCACCTTGGCCACCGCCTTGCTCTCCGGCAAACGGTCCACCAGAGCCTCCGCCAGTTGCCGTGGCGGGCAGCCTGCGGCCTTGGAAGCAACCAGGGCAATGTTGCAGGCGTAATCGCCGTGGGCCTTGTCCTTGGTGTTGCCTACTTGCGGGGTAAAAGTCTGGTCCGCGGGCAGGGTGCCTTCAGATTGCAGCGCCGCCAGCGCAGACTGGAGCAGCTCGGAAACGGTCTCTTTCATGCTGTCAGATGACTCGGTTTACTGGAGAATGGGTGTCAGGGCAGGGAGCCCGATGGAAACAGAAGGCGGTTATTATCGCGGAAAGTTTGGATGTAAGCAAAAAGCTCGGCGCTGGGGCCGGGCTTTTTAAGATTTATCCGGGATGATATCCATTCCTGTCACGAAAACTTGGAAAATTCCGAGTGATGCAGCCGTAGGTGAAGTTGTTACCCAATGTCCATCGGATCCACATCTACCATCCATTTTACCATTGGCGGAAGCTTCTGCTGGTCCAGGTGCTGGCAAATGCGGGCAAGAACGGCATTGAGCCGGCCCCTCTGACTGCTGAGCAGAATCAGTTGGGCGCGGTGACGGTCGGCGCGGCGGGCGATCAGGGCGGGCAGGGGGCCCCAGGTTTCGATGCCGGGGCTGGAGGCAGAGGGTTTGATAGCGTCCAGGAGTTCCAGACTGCTCTGCATTGCGTCGGCTTCGGCGCGGAAGATGGCCATGTGCCGGAACGGTGGGAACTGGCCCTGCTCCCGTTCCGCCATCAGCTGGTCGGCAATGCTCAGGTAGTCCTCGGTGCATAGTGATTGGAGCAGCGGGTGATCGCTGTGGCAGGTCTGGATCAGCACCTTGCCTGCTTTGTCACCGCGGCCGGCCCGGCCGCTGACCTGGAGCAGGGTCTGTATGAGCTGCTCGGGTGCGCGGAAATCGACACTGAACAACCCGCCGTCGGCATTCACGACCACCACAAGCGTCACATTCGGGAAGTCGTGGCCCTTGGCGAGCATCTGGGTTCCGACCAGTACGCAGGGGGCGCCGCTGTTTACCTTGTCGAGGATGGCCTGGATGCTGCCTTTTCTTTGGGTGCTGTCCCGGTCGACCCGAACCACCGGCACTGCCGGGAAAGCTTCGGCAAGTGTGTCTTCGGTCCGCTCGGTGCCCTGACCAACCGGCTTGAATGCCTCGCTCTGGCACTTCGGGCAATGGCTGGTGGCGGCCGCCTGGTAGTCGCAGTGGTGGCAGCGCATGGCGCGGTCCCGGCGATGGTAGGTCAGCCGTGTGTCGCAGCGGGGGCATTCGACCATGTGGCCACAGTCAAAACACATCATGACCGGGGCATAGCCGCGGCGGTTCACGAACACCAGGGCCTGCTCTCCCTTGTCGAGGGTCTCCCGAATAGCGTTTAGCGCAGGACGGGAGAGGCCTCCTTCCAGCGGACGACTGCGGATATCGAGCAGGCTGAGGGTGGGCGGTACCGCCTTTTTCGCTCGTTCCTCCAGTCGTGCAAGTCGGTACTTGCCCTGGCGGGCATTGTGGTAGGACTCCAGGGATGGAGTGGCAGAGCCCAGTATGATCGGGCACTGGTTCAGGTGGGCCCGGTAAACCGCCAGGTCCCGGCCTGAATAACGGAAGCCCTCGCCCTGCTTGTAGGAACTGTCGTGCTCTTCGTCGACGATGATGGTTTCCAGGCCGGTGAATGGCAGCAGCACGGCGGACCGGGTGCCGATCAGGATGACCGGTTGGCCGCGGCGGACCTTGAGCCAGGTATTCAATCGTTCGCTGTCATTCAGCGCCGAATGCCAGACCACGATGCGGTCCCCGAAGTAATGCCGGAAACGGGCAACGGTTTGCGGGGTCAAGTTGATTTCCGGTACCAGTACCAAAGCCTGGCCATTGTCGGTCAGGCGCTCCTTGAGATAGTGGAGGTAGATTTCGGTTTTGCCGCTTCCGGTGATCCCGTACAACAAGGTGGCATCAAAGCCTGTCGGGTCTGAGGGAAGCTGGCTTGCCGCACGCTGTTGGGCGGGTGTCAGAGTGGGGCGAAGGTCCGGAGATTCAGCTGAGGCTGCCAGGTTATCGTTTTGCTGCGCTTTCTCAATCAGCTGCTTCCCCGCCAGGCCGTTAACCTGGGCACGGGTAAACCCGGCCTTGATAATGGCGCCGGTACTGGCGGGAGTCGGTTGCTGGCTCAGCCATCGCAACAGGGCTTTCTGACGGTGGGCATTGGCCGGTAATTCACTGCCCGAGCTTTTTGCCGTCCAGCTATCTTCCTCTTTTTCCCGGGCCGGTCGGCCCCTGCGGAGGGCGGGCGGTAGTGCGGTGAACAGGCATTCACCGAGCGGATGCTGGTAATAGGTGCTGGCCCAACTCAGAAGTTCAAAGGTTTCCGTTGGAAGTGCCTGCCAGTCCTCAAGAACGTGGCTGATAGTTTTGAGGGTGATGCCCTCGGGCGGCTCTACATCCGTTTCCACCACCAGGCCGGTCAACTGTTGCCGGCCGAACGGAATCTGCGTCCTTTGCCCCCGGGTAACCTGCATGCCTTCAGGGATCAGGTAATCAAACAGTCTACGTAATGGGCGGTTGAGGGCGATTCGTGCGGTTCGGGGCACTCGGGACTCCATTTTTGGTGATGTCGTGGTTTTCACTTAGGGATCGAACCCGGCAGCCTGGTGGTATTGTGGCCGCGAGGCAGGGAATGAAGCGCCCGTAAGGCTTGCCTGTCACCGGGATTGCAAGTATTATCCCCGGTCTGTTTTCGGCAGGGCATGATTGTGCCTCGCCTTTCACTTTGATTCAAACATGCGGTGCCAGGCGCCAGGGATTGATTCCCCGTGACCGGGTAGCGGCATGACCAAAGAGGTTCGCCATGAAAGAAGGTATTCACCCGAAGTACGAAGACATTACCGCCACCTGCTCCTGCGGTAACGTCATCAAGACCCGTTCCACCGTTGGCCACGATCTGCAGCTGGATGTTTGTTCCCAGTGCCACCCGTTCTATACCGGCAAGCAGAAGGTGATGGACACCGGTGGTCGTATTGAGCGTTTCAACAAGCGTTTCGGTGGCCGTATCGGTGGCAACAAGTCCTGATATCGACTGTTGCACGCAAAAAAGCGCCTCCGGGCGCTTTTTTTATGGCCACTTGCCGTCGTGTAGCATTTGACGATATACGTAACTAGCCCTATTGACTGATTACAAAATGCGCTGGTGCCACTTGTCGTTTCGCGACGGGCGGGCCATAATGGCGCGCTCCGCTGGGTAGGGAGGCTCCCTGGCTCCAGCGGTTCATTACCTTTAAACGTGACAAACGGAACAGTGGCAATGTCTCAAGATCTGAAAGAAGCAGCCCTTGAATATCACGCCAAGCCGCGGCCTGGTAAGCTGAGTGTTGAAATCACCAAGCCGACCCAGACCTCCCGCGACCTTTCCCTGGCGTATAGCCCCGGGGTTGCCGAACCGGTCCGCGAGATCGCAAAGGACCCGGAGAACGCATACAAGTACACCGCCAAGGGTAACCTGGTGGCTGTCATCTCTGATGGTTCCGCGATTCTTGGTCTGGGTAACCTGGGTCCGCTGGCGAGCAAGCCGGTAATGGAAGGCAAGGGCGTACTGTTCAAACGCTTTGCCGGGATTGATGTCTTTGATATCGAGGTCAATTCCGAAAGCCCGCAGGCGTTTATTGAAACGGTTGAGCGTATCGCGGATACCTTTGGTGGTATCAACCTTGAAGATATCAAGGCACCTGAGTGCTTCGAGATTGAGCGAGCGTTGATCGAAAAGTGTAACGTGCCCGTCTTCCACGATGATCAGCACGGTACGGCAATCGTGACTGCAGCCGGCATGATCAATGCCCTTGAGCTGCAGGGCAAAAAAATTGAAGAAGCGACAGTGGTGTGCCTGGGTGCCGGTGCGGCCGCTATCGCCTGTATGAAGCTGCTGATCAGCTGCGGTATTCGCTCTGAGAACATCTTCATGCTCGACCGTAAGGGTGTGATCCACTCTGGTCGTGACGATCTCAACCAGTACAAGGCGATGTTCGCCAACGATACCGACAAGCGCACACTGGACGATGCCATTGATGGTGCGGATGTTTTTGTTGGTCTCTCCGGTCCGGATCTTCTGTCAGCCGAGCAATTGAAGAAAATGGCTCCGAACCCCATCGTTTTCGCCTGTTCCAATCCTGATCCGGAAATCAGCCCGGAGCTGGCCAGTTCGGTTCGTGATGACCTCATCATGGCTACCGGCCGTTCCGACTATCCGAACCAGGTAAACAACGTGCTGGGCTTCCCGTTCATTTTCCGTGGAGCGCTGGATGTTCGTGCCACCGCGATCAATGAGGAGATGAAGGTTGCCGCCGTCAACGCGATTCGTGAACTGGCCAAGGAGCCGGTGCCGCAGGAAATCTGTGCAGCCTATGGCGTAGACAAATTAGAGTTTGGCAAGGAATACATCATTCCGAAGCCGATGGATGTGCGTCTGCTGGAGGTGGTTCCGGCTGCGGTTGCCCGTGCAGCAGTGGATTCCGGTGTTGCCCGCAACCCTTACCCGGCTCACTATCCGCTCAAGTCCATGGACGACATCATCTGATTGTCCTCGGGATTTAAAAAAAACCGGCGGTGATCCCGCCGGTTTTTTTGTGCGCTAAAGAAAGGGATCAGAACAGCTGGCGGGAGAGGTCGCTGCCACCGTTGTCCGTTCCGCCGCCATTGCCGTCCTCGGCGGTCAGGGCCTGCGGAGCCTCCTCTTCCTTGAACAGCTCGAATATTCCTTCCTCTCCCGGTCTTGCCCGTTCGCCGGTTTCCGGATTGATGCGCACGTTCACGATGCCGTTCGGGCGGGGCATCACGGCAGGCGGCTCGTTCTTGAGTGCGACCTGCATGTAATCGATCCAGATTGGCAGGGCGGTACTGGCCCCATACTCGCCGCGGCCCAGGGGTGCCGGCTGATCGAAACCCACCCACACAGTGGTGGCAACCTTGTGGTTAAAGCCGGCAAACCAGGTATCCCGCTGCTCGTTCGTGGTCCCGGTCTTGCCGGCGATGTCGCTGCGGCCAAGGGCTTGCGCCCGGCGGCCAGTGCCGCGGCGGATCACGTCCTGCATCATCGAGTGCAGAATGTAGACAGAGCGTTGATCGGCAAGTCGCGTCATGATGCGAACTGATTTGTCATCCCGGGTGTCCGTCAATTCCTCGCTCGTCAGGTCTCTCGGGTTAGTGTCTGTCAGCGATTCAGGCTTTTCGGTGAGCTCTTGCTCGGCGACCATGTCGTCGCAGTTGTCCTCGCACAGGATGGTTTTCGGAGCCTGATAGATCGCCTCACCGTTCATATCGCGAATTTCTTTGATGAGGTAGGGTTCCACGTCGAAACCGCCATTGGCGATCACTGCCTGTGCGCGGGCCAGTTGCATGGGGGTGATCAGGCCGCTGCCGAGGGCCAGGGACAGGTTGTCCGGCATGTTGTCCACAGGGATGCGAAGCTGTTCCAGGTTCTCGAGGGTGGTCCTGATGCCGACATCCCGCAACAGCCGGACGGAAACGAGGTTCTTCGAGCGATAAAGCGCCTCTCGAAGCCGGGTTGGGCCGCCAAAGCGGCCTGAGGAGTTCTCCGGGCGCCAGGCGGTTTCCAGTTCCGAATCCTCGAACACGATTGGCGCATCATTGTAAATGGTTGCCGGGGTCATGCCGTTCTCGAGTGCGGTCAGATACAGGAACGGCTTGAAGGTGGAGCCAGGTTGGCGATCAGCCTGGGTGGCCCGGTTGTACTTGCTCTGGTTAAAACTATAGCCGCCGGCGAGTGCTTCGATGGCACCGGTGTCTGCTTTGAGAGAGATCAGTGCACCTTCAACCCTTGGTACCTGGCTCAGGGCTACCTTGACCGGGGTGATCCGGGGCTCTTCAGTGCCTTCGCTGTCCGGATCGATCATGGCCGGAGTCTGCAGCTTCACGTACACCACGTTGCCAATCGCAACGACATCGGAGGGTTTCTTCGGTTCTGGTCCGGTCAGGTCCTCAGTCTTGTAGCGTCTGGCCCAGGTCATGGTCTCGAGGGGCATGACGGCTGCCCCGATGCCCCTGACGTAGACCTCGGCCCGCTGTTCATCGTCATTGACCGAGGTGACAATTGCAGGTAGCAGAGACTCGACTCGCGGGTAATTCCGCGCCAGATCGGAAAGCCCGCGTTCCTTCAGTTCTGAAGGGTCGAGTTGGCCGATGGGCCCGCGGAAGCCATGGCGGCGGTCATAAGCTTCAAGGCCTGCACGCAGGGCTTCGGTTGCCGCCTGTTGCTTGTCGCCTTCCACGGTCAGGGTGACGGAGTAGCCATCGGTGTAAGCGTCCTCGCCAAACCGGCGCACCATTTCGGCCCGGGCCATTTCCGCAACATAGTCTGCATCCACTTCTGCTTCGGTCGTGTTGTAACTTGCGGTCAGCGGGGCGTTTACCGCCAGGTCATATGCGTCAGCGGTAATGTATCCCAGTTCCTGCATGCGCCCGAGGATCCAGTTGCGGCGGATCAGGGCGCGCTCGGCGTTGGCGAGGGGGTTATAGGCTGAAGGGGCCTTGGGTAGACCGGCCAGCATGGCCATTTGTGCCAGTGTCAGTTCATTAACCGGTTTGTCATAGTACACTTGTGCCGCCGCGGCAATGCCGTAGGCCCGGTTGCCCAGGTAGATCTTGTTCAGATACAGCTCGAAAATTCGATTCTTGTCGAGCTCACGTTCTATCTGAAGAGCCAGAAGTATCTCGTTGAACTTTCGTATAAAGGTCCGATCCCGTGACAAAAAGTAATTTTTTGCAACCTGCATCGTGATGGTGCTGCCGCCGGACTGGATTTCCCCGGTGGAGACCAATTGTACTACAGCCCGCATCAGGCCTTTGATATCGACTCCGAAGTGCTCGTAAAAGCGGGCGTCTTCAGCGGCCATGAAGGCTTGTAACTGAATTGTAGGGATCTGTTTGATTGTGATTGGTGCCCTTCTCTTTTCACCGAATTCTGCTATTAATCTGTTGTCCTCGCTGTAGACCCTCAGGGGCGTCTGGAGTTTGATCTCCAGTAACTGCTCAACGGGAGGCAGGCCGGGACGAAGATAAAGATAGAAGCCTGACGCTGTAATAACCGCGACACTCAGTCCAGTTAGAAACAGCCAGGCAAAAAGACGGGATGTACGCAGCAAATGAGACATTTTTTTCTGACAACTGTTGGATATAGGTCTATCATTTGAGAAATTGCTTTAGGAAGAGTAACTCACTTCGCTGTTAAGCAACGCATCTCAAAAAGAAGAACAGGCATTGTAGACGGAAAGCAGAAGAAATTCTCTTACATAAAAATCACATATGTTATTTAACCGGGTGCATGTAACCAGGTATAGGGTGAGCGCGTGTTCGGATTGTTCGGAAAGAAATCCAGTGCAGTGCTGGGCGTGGATATAAGCTCCAGCTCGGTCAAACTTCTGGAGCTGTCAAAACAGGGCGGCCGGTACAAAGTTGAAAGCTACGCGGTGGAGCCGTTGCCGGCCAATGCCGTGGTAGAAAAAAACATCACGGATGTTGAGGCGGTGGGCGAGGTTCTCAAGCGCGTCGCATCCAAGTCCCGTACCAGCCTCAAGCAGGTTGCGGTGGCTGTCTCCGGCTCTGCTGTCATCACCAAGCTGATCCAGATGGATGGCGGTCTCAATGAATTCGAGATGGAAGACCAGATCGCCCTGGAGGCAGACCAGTACATTCCCTATCCCCTGGATGAAGTCGCGATCGACTTCGAGGTACAGGGGCCATCGGAAACCAATCCCGATCAGGTTGATGTCTTGCTGGCGGCGTGCCGGAAGGAAAACGTCGATATCCGGGAAGACGCCCTGGAGATTGCGGGTCTTACCACCAAGATTGTGGACGTGGAAGCCTATGCACTTGAGCGCGCCTATGCCCTGATCGAGCCACAGCTCGATTCCCAAGGTGAGGAGCTGGTAGTCGCCATCGTCGATATCGGCGCGACCATGACCACGCTGAGCGTGCTCGCCGGTGGGGCGACCGTCTACACCCGCGAACAGATTTTCGGTGGCAAACAGCTGACCGAAGAAATCCAGCGCCGCTATGGTTTGTCGCTCGAAGAGGCCGGGCTTGCCAAGAAGCAGGGCGGCCTGCCTGATGATTACGAATCCGAGGTGCTGACTCCCTTCCGGGAAGCCGTGGTTCAGCAGGTGGCCCGGGCACTCCAGTTCTTCTTTGGCGCCAGTCAGTACAACGCTGTGGATTATGTCGTACTTGCAGGTGGCACCGCGTCTATCCAGGGCCTGATCGAAATGGTGGAGGAAAAGACCGGAACGCCCGCGTTGGTGGCAAACCCCTTTGCCGACATGGCCGTGGGGTCCCGGGTTAACGCATCGGCGCTCAGTAACGATGCACCCTCACTGATGATAGCGTGTGGCCTGGCAATGAGGAGCTTCGACTGATGGCAAAGATTAACCTCAGACCCTGGCGGGAAGAGTTGCGTGCCGAGAAGCAGAAGCAGTTCGTGGCCATGATCCTGGCGGCTGCTATTATCGGCGCTGGCGGTGTGTTCCTCTGGAAGACCGACATGGACAACCGGATTGCCTATCAGCAGTCCCGTAATGCTTACATAGAGACAGCCTCGAAAAAGCTGGATGCCCAGATCAAAGAGATCGAGAACCTCAAGCGCAAGCGTGACGAGTTGCTGGCAAGGATGCAGGTTATTCAGGATCTCCAGGGTAAGCGTCCGGTCATTGTTCGTGTCTTCGATGAGCTGGTCAGAACCCTGCCGGACGGCCTGTTCTATACCGATCTGAAGAAAACCGACGAGAACATCCAGATTGTCGGGATGGCCGAGTCCAACAGCCGTATTTCCACCCTCATGCGCGATTTCGAGAAGTCAGACTGGTTCGCCGATCCAAACCTCTCCAATGTTGCCGCTGCCGATCAGCGCCGCGCCGGATACAGCCAGTTCAATCTGTCTGTGAAACAGAAAACCCCCGAGCCCGAAGGGGAGGATAAGTAATGAGCCTCGCGGACTCTTTCAAAAACCTGAATGAATTTGACGTCAACGATCTGGACCTCAACAATGCCGGCATCTGGCCGACACCGGTCAAGATCATTGTTGCCCTGATCGTGTTCGGACTGATCGTCGGTGGCGGGTACTGGTTTTTCGTCAAGGATCAGTACGCCCAGCTCGAGCGAGTGCAGAAAACCGAACAGGAACTGCGCAAGAAATACGAGGAAAAGGCCTATCAGGTAGCCAATCTGGATGTGTTCAAGGCACAAATGGCTGAAATGGAGGAAACCTTTGGCGCGCTGGTGCGTCAGTTGCCCAGTGAAACCGAAGTGCCCGGCCTGCTTGAGGACATCACAAACACCGCGCTTGGCAGCGGTCTGTCGCTGCAGGAAATCAAATTGCAGCCGGAGCAGCAGCGTGACTTCTATGCCGAGTTGCCCATAAACATCCGGGTTTCCGGCACCTATCACGAGTTGGCGTCATTTGTGAGCAGTGTTGCAAGCCTTCCACGGATCGTGACACTGCACGATTTAACCATCAAACCAACAGGCGGAGATGGAGAGCAGCTTGATATGCAGGTTGTCGCTCGTACCTACCGCTACCGGGCTGGAGAGTAAGCATGGCAGCAAAGCATGCAGGTAAGGCCTGGCTGGGAGTGTGTCTGGTGTCCTTGTTGACGGCCTGTACCCAGGAGAGCGGTTTTTCGGATCTGGATCAGTTTATGACAGAAACCCGGGCCAAGCCGCGGGGGCACGTAGAGCCACTGCCGGAATTCAAGGCATACGAGGCGTTTACCTATTCGGCAGCGGACCGGCGTGCGCCGTTTGAGCCGCCGGTGGATGTCCAACTGACCATGGTCGACGATCAGCCAGTCAGCGATGTCGAGCCGGATCTGGATCGCCCCCGCGAGGTGCTGGAGAATTTTGATCTGAAAGAACTCAGCATGGTGGGTACGCTTCAGGGCCCGACCGGAAACCTGTTCGCACTTATCCGGGATAGCTCCGGCGGTATTCACCGCGTTCGTTCCGGCAATTATATTGGCCGGAATTACGGCCGGATTGTCGGTGTCAACGAAACCCGCATCGAACTGATTGAAATCGTTCCGAATGGCTCGGGCGGATGGGTCGAGCGTCCTCGTTCCCTGTCTATGGACGAGGAACAAGGCTAAGGAGCGGCACAATGAAATTTGAAAGAAACATGCACGAACAAAAAGGTTTGGGGTCGAGGCTAGCGATGTTCAAAAAACTCAATGTATACGTCGGCGTGATTGCTCTGGGGTTGTTCTCCGGCCTGGCCAATGCGGTCATGCTGGAAAACGTGTCGTTTTCCTCGCTCCCGGGAGAACGCCTGGAGGTAACTCTCCAGTTTGACGGGCAACCGCCTGAGCCTTCCGGCTACACCATTGAGCGCCCGGCCCGCATCGCCGTGGATTTACGTGATACCACCAGTGGTCTGGACAGCCGGAGCATCCCACTGGGTGGCGGTAACGCGCAGAGCATGACGGTTGTGGAAACTCCAGATCGCACTCGCCTGATTTTCAATCTCGTGGAGCTGGTGCCCTACGACACAGTTCGCCGGGACAATTCCCTCGTCATGACCATTGGTGGTGAAGGCTCGGCGCAGGCATTGGCTGGCACCAGTGGGTCAGCGGCTCCGGCCACCACTTCCTCGCTTACCGCTCCCAACACTCTTGCCGGCGTGGACTTCCGCCGTGGAAAGGATGGCGAGGGCCGTGTCATCGTCAATCTCGGTTCCAGCAGCACACCGGTCGATCTTTCCGAACTCAGTGGCCGGATCCGTCTGACCATGCCTGAGCTTTCGGTTCCCGAGAACCTGCGCCGTCGCTTGGACGTTACCGATTTCGCGACCCCGGTAACCCGCATAGACACCTATACTGAAGATGGCAACGCCGTGGTCGAAATTCGTCCCAAAGGCAATTACGACTACATCGCCTACCAGTCCGGCAGCGAGTTCACTATAAGTGTGGAAAGGCTGACCGAGCAGGAGGCTGAAGCCCGCCGCGAAGAGAAATTCCCGTACACCGGAGATAAGCTGTCCCTGAATTTCCAGGATATCGAAGTGCGTTCGGTACTGCAGTTGATTGCC
Organism: Marinobacter sp.; assembly: GCF_046484525.1. Taxonomy (GTDB): domain Bacteria; phylum Pseudomonadota; class Gammaproteobacteria; order Pseudomonadales; family Oleiphilaceae; genus Marinobacter. Next base: position 63,704 of record NZ_JAWOIS010000088.1, on the reverse strand, counting down.
GATTTCACCGGCCTGAACCTGGTTGCCAGTGACACTGTCAGTGGCAGCATCACCCTGCGCCTGCAGAATGTACCTTGGGATCAGGCTCTGGACCTGATTCTCAAGACCAAGGGCCTGGACAAGCGGCAGATCGGTAACGTCCTGCTGGTTGCCCCGGCAGACGAAATCGCTGCCCGAGAGAAGCTGGAACTTGAGACCACCAAGCAGATTGCAGAGCTAGCGCCGGTTCGTCTCGATATCATCCAGGTCAACTACGCCAAGGCAGCCGACATCGTCGAGCTGATCAAGGCCGACGAAGAGCTGATCTCCGACCGCGGTTTCGTATCCTCGGATGTGCGCACCAATACTATCAGCGTGCGTGAGACTTCCGAGAAGCTCGAGGAAATCCGCCGTCTGGTGTCCACATGGGACGTGCCGGTACGCCAGGTTTCCATTGAAGCGCGGATTGTTCGCGCCCAGACCAACGTGGCGGAAAATCTCGGTATTCGCTGGGGTGGCGCAGCCTACGATGTGAGCGGCGACAACGTGTTCACCATTGGTGGATCCCAGGGTACCCTGCAGGAGGCTCGCGATGCGGCGGCAGGCACCAGTAGTGACATTTCGTTCCCGGATGCGCTGTCAGTGGATCTGGGTGTCAGCGGTGAGGGCACATCCTCCTTCGCCATCGGCTGGGGCAGCGATGATTTCCTGGTGGACTTGGAGTTGTCGGCACTGGAAAGCGATGGTCAGGCCGAAATTGTTTCCCAGCCGCGAGTCGTGACGGCCGATCGCCAGACCGCCTCCATCAAGTCCGGCGAGGAAATTCCCTATCAGGAGGCCTCTTCCAGTGGCGCCACCTCGGTGTCCTTTAAGGAAGCATTGCTGTCGCTGGAAGTGACTCCACAGATCACGCCGGATGACAAGATCATCATGGATCTGGTGGTCAACCAGGACTCCCGTGGCGAGGTGACTGCCGGTATCCCGTCCATTAACACCAATGAAGTCACCACGCAGGTGCTCGTTGGCAACGGTGAAACGGTCGTTCTCGGTGGTATCTTCCAGTCCGAGGTGTCCACCCAGGTGACCAAGACCCCGTTCCTTGGAGACATTCCCTACCTGGGTCGCCTGTTCAAGCGAACCGAGCACATTGACGAGCGCAGCGAACTGTTGATTTTCATCACGCCGAAAATCATCAAGGGCGATTTGCTCCGCTAATCGTCCTGCCGAAGTCAAAAGCCGCCGCCTAAAACCGGCGGCTTTTTTTGTGATATTCTCACCCGCCTGAATTCTGTTGAGCGGAAGTTATGTCTTTGCCCAAACGCATTGTTCTGGTTGGCCCCATGGGCGCCGGGAAAAGTACCATCGGTCGCATGTTGGCGCGGGAGCTGGGTTACCGTTTTCTGGATACCGACCGGATCATCGAAGAGCGGTGCGGCGCCAACATTCCATGGATTTTTGACGTCGAAGGGGAAGGCGGTTTCCGGCAGCGGGAGACTGCCATGCTTGAAGAGCTTTCTGCTGAGCCCCAGACCGTGCTCGCCACCGGTGGCGGCGCAGTGATGCGCCCTGAGAATCACCCGCTGCTGAAGCGGGACTCGATCGTGGTCTACCTGAAGACCTCGGTTGATCAGCAGGTGGAGCGTACCCGCAAGGACAGGAACCGGCCGCTGTTACAGAATGATGATCCTGAAGCGGTCTTGCGCAGGTTGTTCGAGGTCCGGGACCCGATCTACCGGCAGCTTGCCGACGTTGTCATGCACACGGACCGTAAAAGCCCCCGTCTGGTCGTCCGGCAGCTGATCAATCGTATTAACCCCAGAACGCCGCGGCACCGGCGCCAGGTGCGTAAGGAAGGTCGCAACCATGTCTGAGATATTCCGTGAGCTCACCGTCGATCTGGGTGAGCGAAGCTACCCGATCATTATCGGATCTGGGCTGTTGGGCAGTACCAATCTGTCCCCTTACATTGCCGGCTCCCAAGTCATGATCGTGACCAATGACACCGTGGCTCCCCTGTACTTGGACAAGATAAGGAAAAGTTTCCCCGGTAAGCAGGTCGACACTGTCGTGCTTCCGGACGGGGAGAGGTTCAAGGACTGGCAGACCCTCAATCGGATTTTCGATGCGCTGCTGGAGCAGCGACATAGCCGGAAGACTACGCTGGTGGCTCTGGGCGGAGGCGTCATCGGGGATATGGCCGGTTTCGCGGCGGCCTGTTACCAGAGAGGGGTGCCCTTTATCCAGGTGCCCACCACGCTGCTGTCACAGGTGGATTCCTCTGTCGGCGGCAAAACCGGAATCAATCATCCGCTGGGAAAGAATATGATCGGGGCTTTCCACCAGCCGCAGGTGGTTCTGATCGATACCGATACCCTGCAAACCCTGCCGCCACGAGAAGTATCTGCCGGGCTGGCAGAGGTTATCAAATACGGCCTCATCCGGGATACGGAGTTTCTGGGCTGGCTGGAAAACCATATGGATGCCCTGGTAGATCTGGAGGCAGACGCGCTGGCCGAAGCCATCTATCGATCCTGTGCCTGCAAGGCAGATGTTGTGGCACTTGATGAGAGGGAAGGGGGGCTGCGGGCCATCCTCAACCTGGGACATACCTTTGGCCACGCTATCGAGACATTTGCCGGGTATGGAACTTGGCTCCATGGTGAGGCGGTAGGTACCGGCATGATCATGGCCGCGGACCTGTCGGCCCGCGAGGGGATGATTTCCGGTGAAGACTATCGTCGGGCAGTTGATATCATCCTGCGCGCCGGGCTGCTGAAAAGGCCTCCAGAAGCGATGACCCCGGAGGACTTCATGCGCCTGATGGCGGTCGACAAGAAAAATGTGGACGGCGCTCTCCGTCTGGTTTTGTTGCGCAGTATCGGTGATGCGTTTGTGACAGCGGATGCCCGGAAAGAAAGCCTGGCAGCGACTCTCGATGCCTTCTGTGGCTGACGTTGCGGGGCGCGCCTGGAAGGACGCATTGCCCGGTAGCTCGAAATCATTCCTGTAAAGTAAAGTTTATTGCGCTATTGCAATGGTTTTGCTCTCCCCTAAACTTTAGGCTTGTTTGAATACGTAGTTCTACGTGTGTAAAATAGCCGGCCCCTTTTTTCAGTGTCAGTACGTTTATGCACCAACTTGGTGCGCAAGTTTCTGATTGGAAAGCATTTCTACGCGAGAGAACGCTTATGATGACAGGTTTGTATCACCCCGATGAATTCAGGGACAACTGTGGATTCGGTCTGATTGCCCACATGAAGGGCGAGGCCTCCCACAAGTTGCTGCAAACTGCCATCGAGTCGCTGACCTGCATGACCCACCGCGGTGGTATCGCTGCAGACGGAAAGACCGGCGATGGTTGTGGCCTCCTGATCCAGAGCCCCGATGCATTTTTGAAAAAGGCTGCCAAGGCTGCTTTTGGCAAGGAGCCGGGGGACATGTTTGCCGTGGGCCAGGTATTCCTGAACCCGGATGAGAACAAGGCTGCGGCCGGCCGAGCGGCGCTTGAGAAGCGCCTGACAGAGCAGGGCCTGGAACTGATGGGCTGGCGGGAAGTACCGGTTGATGACAGCTGCCTCGGCCCCATGGCACTGGATTGCCTGCCCCGAATTGAGCAGGTTTTCGTGATTCCCGCCGGAAAAGCCGAGAAAGAGTTTGCGATCAGCCTTTTTATCGGCCGTCGCCACGCCGAGCGCGATATGGCTGATGATTCCGAGTTCTATATTTGCAGCCTTTCGCATCGTACCCTGGCCTACAAGGGCCTGATGATGCCGGCGGATCTGGCGAATTTCTATAAGGACCTGGGTGATCCGGACCTGCAGACTGCCATCTGCGTGTTCCACCAGCGTTTCTCGACCAACACCATGCCCAGGTGGCCGCTGGCACAGCCATTCCGCTACCTGGCCCATAACGGTGAGATTAACACTATCGACGGCAACCGGAACTGGGCAATCGCCCGTGCTGCCAAGTTCAGCTCGCCGGACCTGCCTGACCTGCAGACTCTGCAGCCGCTGGTTAACCTGACCGGTTCTGACTCCTCCAGCATGGACAATATGCTGGAAGTGCTGCTGGCCGGTGGTGTCGATCTGTTCCGGGCCGTACGCATGATGATTCCGCCCGCCTGGCAGAATGTCGACACCATGGATACGGAGCTGCGGGCGTTCTACGAGTACAACTCCATGCACATGGAGCCCTGGGACGGTCCCGCGGGTCTGGTTATGTCCGACGGCCGCTATGCTGTGTGCATGCTCGACCGCAACGGCCTGCGCCCGGCGCGCTGGGTCATTACCAAGGACGATTTCATCACCCTGGCATCCGAGATCGGCACGTACGGCTATGAGCCGGATGATGTGGTTGCCAAGGGGCGGGTCGGTCCGGGGCAGATGTTGGCGATCGATACCGAGTCCGGAGAGGTGCTGCACACCAGGGACATCGACCAGCGGCTGAAGACCGCGCAGCCTTACAAACGCTGGCTTCGTGAAAATGCGCTTCGCGTGGAAACGACCCTCAACCAGGATACTCCGGAATTCAAACTTATGGATTCCGACGAGCTTCTGGTGCATCAGAAGATGTTCAACATCTCCTTTGAGGAGCGCGACCAGGTGCTTCGCCCGCTGGCCGAGAACGGTCAGGAGGCAGTGGGCTCCATGGGGGATGACACTCCCATGGCGGTACTCTCCAGCAAGGTGCGTCATGTGGCGGACTATTTCCGCCAGAAGTTCGCGCAGGTGACCAACCCGCCGATTGACCCGTTGCGTGAATCCATCGTCATGTCCCTCGAGACCTGCCTCGGGGCGGAACGGAATGTCTTTGAGGAAACCGCGGAGCACGCGGACCGGATCATTCTGACCACGCCGGTGCTGTCTCCGGCCAAGTTCCTCCGTATCAGCAATAACGACCGTCCTGGTTTCGAAGTAGCTCGGATACCCATGAGCTATCGTCCGGAACTGGGCCTGGAGCAGGCGATTCGCGATGTTTGCGATCGCTCGGAGCAGGCGGTACGGGACGGCAAGGTCCTGCTGATCCTGACCGATAAGGACCTCAAAGAGGGTGAATTGCCGGTGAATGCCCTGATGGCGACCGGTGCCGTCCATCATCACCTGGTCAGCAAGGGTCTGCGCTGCGATTCCAACATTATTGTTGAAACCGGTTGGGCGCGGGATCCGCATCACTTTGCCGTGCTTTTCGGTTTCGGCGCCACGGCGGTTTATCCGTACCTGTCCTACCAGGTACTGAACGACCTGATTCGTACCGGTGAAGTGCTGATCGATCCGATCGATGCCAAGAATAACTACCGCAAGGGCATCAACAAGGGCCTGCTGAAGATCCTGTCCAAGATGGGCATCTCAACCATCACGTCCTATCGCGGTGCCCAGCTGTTTGAGGCAATTGGCCTGGCGGATGACGTTGTCGATCTGTGCTTCAGGGGCGTACCGAGCCGAATCCGGGGCGCGGGCTTCATCGACTTCCAGGAAGACCAGGAAAAGCTGGCGTCCGTTGCCTGGAAGGCCCGCAAGCCGGTCTCCCAGGGCGGCCTTCTCAAGTATGTTCACGGCCAGGAATATCATGCCTTCAATCCGGACGTGGTCGGCAAGCTGCAGGAAGCGGTAACCAGTGGCGATTACGGTCACTACAAGGAGTATGCCGGCCTGGTTAACGAGCGCCCGGTGGCAACCCTCCGGGACCTGCTTGTCTTCCGTAAGGATCTCAAGCCGATTGATATTTCCGAGGTCGAGCCGGTGGAAAAGATCTTCCCGCGCTTCGATTCCGCGGCGATGTCCCTCGGGGCTCTCTCTCCGGAAGCGCATGAAGCCCTGGCGGTGGCCATGAACACCCTGGGCGGGCGCTCCAACTCGGGTGAAGGTGGTGAAGATCCGGCCCGTTACGGCACCGAGAAGCGTTCCAAGATCAAACAGGTGGCGTCTGGTCGCTTTGGTGTAACTGCCGAGTACCTGCGTAGTGCCGATGTCATGCAGATCAAGGTGGCCCAGGGTGCCAAGCCCGGTGAGGGCGGGCAGCTGCCGGGCGGTAAGGTCAACGAGCTGATTGCCCGTCTGCGTTATTCCGTGCCGGGCGTCACCCTGATTTCGCCGCCGCCGCACCACGATATCTACTCCATCGAGGACCTGGCGCAGCTGATCTTTGACCTCAAGCAGGTCAATCCGCAGGCTCTGGTTTCCGTGAAGCTGGTGTCCGAGCCGGGCGTCGGTACTATTGCGGCAGGTGTAGCCAAGGCCTATGCCGACCTCATCACGGTGTCTGGTTACGACGGTGGTACCGCGGCCAGTCCGTTGACTTCCATCCGTTATGCCGGCTCCCCCTGGGAACTGGGCCTGACCGAAACCCAGCAGGCGCTGCGCGCGAATGACCTGCGTGGCAAGATCCGCCTGCAGACTGACGGTGGTATCAAGACCGGCCTGGACGTGGTCAAAGGTGCCATTCTCGGTGCCGAGAGCTTCGGCTTCGGTACCACGCCGATGGTGGCGCTGGGTTGTAAGTACCTGCGAATCTGTCACCTGAACAACTGTGCCACCGGTATCGCTACCCAGAATGACCACCTGCGTGAAGAGCACTTCAAGGGCACGGTGGAAATGGCGATGAACTTCTTCCGTTTTGTCGCAGAAGAAACCCGGGAATGGATGGCCAAATTGGGCGTCCGCGGCCTGGAAGAGCTGGTGGGCCGCGTGGACCTGCTGGAGCGTCTGCCGGGTGATACCGAGCGCCAGAAGAAACTGGACCTGACCCGGCTGCTGGAGAACGACAGCATTCCGGCGGACAAGCCTCAGACCTGTCAGGTGGAGCGGAACGAGCCTTTCGACCGTGGTACCCTGGCCGAGCAGATGGTCAAGGACACGGCGACAACCATCGAAAACAAGTCCGGTGGTGCCTGGTCTTACAAGGTCACCAACTGTGACCGCTCCATCGGTGCCCGCCTGTCCGGTGAGATTGCCGAGCGGCACGGGAACCAGGGCATGGTGGATGCTCCGATCACCCTGGATCTCACCGGTACGGCTGGTCAGAGCTTCGGTGTCTGGAACGTCGGTGGGCTTAACCTGATCCTTGAAGGTGATGCCAACGACTACGTCGGCAAGGGCATGACCGGCGGCAAACTGGTTATCCGCCCGCCCCGTAACAGCGGCTTCAAGAGCCAGGAAACGTCCATTATGGGCAACACCTGCCTGTACGGTGCCACCGGAGGCAAGCTGTTCGCTGCGGGAACCGCCGGTGAGCGTTTCGCGGTCCGTAACTCAGGTGCCCACGCGGTAGTCGAAGGTGCCGGTGATCACTGCTGCGAATACATGACCGGTGGTCTGGTCACGGTACTGGGCAACACCGGACACAACTTCGGTGCCGGTATGACGGGTGGCTTTGCCTATGTAATGGACCAGCACAACACCTTTGTGGATAAATACAATCACGAACTGGTCGAGATCCAGCGTATTTCCAGCGAGGACATGGAGTCCTACCGCAACCACCTGCGCGGTGTTATCCGTGAGCATATCGCGGAAACCGGCAGTGAGTGGGCGGAGCACATTCTTGAGAATTTCGACGACTATATTGGCCGTTTCTGGCTGGTCAAGCCCAAGGCGGCGAGTCTGCGCAGCCTGCTGGCCAGCACCCGGGCACGTCCGGAGTAACCGCCCGGTTCGAAGAGGTTTGGGGGCGCGCGGCGAGTCCGGCGCCCCGGTCGAAATTGAGCTGATGAGAGCATCATGATGAAAGAACGACTGAGTAACGACTTCCAGTTTGTCGAAGTTGGGCGGATCGATCCCAAGAAGGTTCCGGCCAGTAAGCGGAAGAAAGAATTTGGTGAAATCTACCACCCGTTCACCGCAGATAGTGCTGCGACCCAGGCCCATCGCTGCCTGGAGTGCGGCAACCCCTACTGTGAATGGAAGTGCCCGGTACACAACTACATCCCCAACTGGCTGAAGCTGGTTTCCGAGGGCAACATCATGAAGGCGGTGGAGCTATGCCATCAGACCAATTCGCTGCCGGAAGTGTGTGGCCGGGTATGTCCGCAGGACCGTTTGTGCGAGGGTGCATGTACCCTGAATGATGGTTTCGGCGCAGTGACGATCGGTTCCGTCGAGAAGTACATCACCGACACCGCCTTTGCTCTGGGCTGGAAGCCCGATGTGTCCCGGGTGAAATGGACCGACAAGAAGGTTGCGGTGATAGGCGCCGGTCCGGCCGGCCTGGGCTGTGCGGACATCCTGGTCCGCAACGGCGTGAAACCGGTAGTTTTCGACCGCTACCCGGAAATCGGCGGCCTGCTGACCTTCGGTATCCCCGAGTTCAAGCTGGAAAAGTCCGTGATGTCCCGCCGTCGCGAAGTCTTCCAGGAAATGGGTGTGGAATTCCGCCTGTCCACCGAAGTGGGAAAGGATGTGCAGCTCAAGGACATTATCGATGAATACGATGCCGTGTTCATGGGCATGGGCACCTACACCTACATGAAGGGTGGGTTCCCGGGTGAGACCCTGCCGGGCGTATATGATGCGCTGCCGTTCCTGGTATCCAATGTTAACCGCCGTCTCGGTTTCGAGAAGGATCCGGCGGATTTCATCGACATGAAGGGCAAGCGGGTTGTCGTGCTCGGTGGTGGTGATACCGCCATGGATTGTAACCGCACCTCCATCCGTCAGCAGGCGGAGAGCGTGACCTGTGCCTATCGCCGGGACGAGGCCAATATGCCCGGTTCTCGCCGCGAGGTGGCTAACGCCAAGGAAGAGGGCGTGAAGTTCCTGTTCAACCGTCAGCCCATTGCGATCATTGGTGAAGATCGTGTGGAGGGCGTGAAAGTGGTCCAGACCCAGCTCGGTGAGCCGGACGAGAATGGCCGTCGCCGTCCGGAAGTGGTTCCTGGCAGCGAAGAGGTGATCCCTGCCGATGCCGTCCTGGTCGCTTTCGGCTTCCGTCCGAGCCCGGCGGACTGGTTTGATGAGCAGAAGATTGATACCGACGATTCCGGCCGCGTCACCGCTCCGGAAGAAGCCGAATTTGCCTTCCAGACCAGCAACCCGAAGATCTTCGCCGGTGGCGACATGGTCCGGGGGTCCGACCTGGTGGTTACCGCCATCTGGGAAGGCCGTCAGGCGGCAGAGGGCATCCTCGACTACCTGGATGTCTGAGGTATTAACCCAAGGGGTCTGAAGAAAACCTACTTCTGACCCCGAGTCAGCGACAAACCCCAAAGCCAGAGTCCAAGACGGGGTCAGTTGAAAGTTTTCATTTGACCCCTTTTTCAAGCTGATTCCTGAATTCCCGACCCCGGGGTCTGATGAAAGCCTTCATTCGACCCCTTGTTCATACCTTCCCAATTCCCCCAAACCGCGTATCATTGCACCCCAGAAAATTTGATACCCAGGCCAGGAGTTCCCATGACCGAGCTGAAAAATGACCGTTTCCTGCGTGCCTTGATGCGCCAGCCCGTAGACCGCACCCCGGTATGGATGATGCGCCAGGCCGGCCGCTATCTGCCGGAGTACCGCGCCACCCGGGCCAAGGCCGGTGATTTCCTCAGTCTATGCAAGAACACCGAGTTGGCCTGTGAGGTCACGCTGCAACCCCTGGAGCGCTTCCCACTCGATGCCGCTATCCTGTTCTCCGACATCCTGACCATCCCGGACGCGCTCGGGCTGGGCCTGTATTTTGAGACCGGAGAAGGCCCCAAGTTCAGGCACACCATCCGTTCGGCGGCGGACGTTGATGCGCTGCCGGCGATGAACGCAGAGGTAGACCTGGACTACGTCATGAACGCCGTGTCCACGATTCGCTCCGCACTTGGGGGCCGCGTACCGCTGATCGGTTTCTCCGGAAGCCCCTGGACCCTGGCGACCTACATGATCGAAGGTGGCTCATCGAAGGATTTCCGCGAGGCCAAGAAGCTGATGTATGGCCAGCCGGAGGTGATGCATCGCCTGCTGGATCATCTGGCGAACGCCGTCATTGACTATCTCAACGGTCAGATCAAGGCTGGTGCCCAGGCGGTGCAGATCTTCGATACCTGGGGTGGGGTGCTCAGTAGCTGGGCCTACGAGGAATTCTCCCTCCGCTATATGAAGAAGATTGTTGACGGCCTGATCCGTGAGAGCGACGGCCGGCGGGTGCCGGTGATCCTGTTCACCAAGAACGGTGGCCAGTGGCTCGAAACCATTGCTGATTCCGGTTGTGATGCCGTGGGTCTGGACTGGACCACTGATATCGGTAATGCCCGGGCCCGGATTGGTGACCGGGTCGCCCTGCAGGGCAACATGGACCCGGCCATGCTCTATGCCCCGAAAGAACGGATCCGTCAGGAAGTGGCGGACATCCTGCGCCGTTACGGTTCCGGGACCGGTCATATCTTCAACCTCGGCCATGGCATCACCCCGGATGTGGATCCGGAGCATGCCGGTGCCTTTATCGAGGCGGTTGTCGAGTTGAGCCCGGAATACCACCGGTAAGAGCCTGCCCGTCTGTTCCTTGAAAAAGGGGTCAGCGGAAAGCGTTCATCTGACCCCGGGTTCCTCCTTCACATCTGGCGGAATCATCCTGTCGGGACTATGGTCATATAAAAAACCGACAACAGGAGTAACCGCTTGTCCGCACACGTCCGAGACAAACGCCGATTCCAGCGCATTGAATTTGACGCGCCCTGTGAGCTGCACTGGCAGGACAACGTCTGGCGCACCGAGGTTCTGGATATTTCCATGAAGGGAGTACTGGTGAAACGGCCGGAAGGCTGGTCAGCGCCGCTCCGGCAGCCCTGCGAGGTGGTGATTCACCTGGACGACCACTCGACGGCGATCGTCATGGCGGTGGAGTTGAAGCATGTGGATGAAGAGCGGCTGGGGTTCAGTTGCCAGTACATTGATCTGGAGAGTGCCACCCACCTCAAGCGCCTGGTGGAACTGAACCTCGGTGATCCGGCGTTGCTGCAGCGGGAATTTGCCAGGTTGGTCGGTCAATAAGAACGGGGTCAGATGAAAGCTTTCATCTGACCCCACCTTCACACCTAAAACTCCTCCAACGCCGCCAGTGCGTCACTCAGCTTGGCGACTGGCGCCACCTTCATCCCCTCAACCGGCTTGCGCGGCACATTGGCCTTGGGCACCAGGGCGCGGGTAAAGCCATGCTTGGCCGCCTCGTAAATCCGTTCCTGCCCGCTGGGCACCGGTCGGATTTCGCCAGACAGGCCAACCTCTCCGAAGATCACCAGATCCTGGGGCAGGGCGCGGTCGCGGAAGGAGGAGACGATCGCGGCCAGAAGCGCCAGATCGGCGCTGGTCTCGTTGACCTTCACGCCACCCACCACGTTGACGAAAACATCCTGATCCGACACATGCATGCCGCCATGACGATGCAGCACCGCCAGCAGCATGGCCAGCCGGTTCTGGTCGAGGCCCACGGCAACCCGCCGGGGATAGCCGCCCTGGGCCATGTCCACCAGCGCCTGGATTTCCACCAGCATCGGACGGGTGCCTTCCCAGACCACCATGACCACACTGCCGGGCGCGGCATCCTCGCCCCGGTTCAGGAAGATGGCACTGGGATTTTTCACCTCTTTCAGGCCCTGTTCCAGCATGGCGAACACGCCCAGTTCGTTGACCGCTCCGAAGCGGTTCTTGATCCCCCGCAGGGTCCGATACCGGCTGTCGCTGGAACCTTCCAGCAGGATCGAACAATCGATCATGTGCTCCAGCACCTTCGGCCCGGCCAGGCTGCCGTCCTTGGTGACGTGGCCTACCAGGAACAGGATGGTGCCGGTCTGTTTGGCGAAGCGGGTCAGGAACGCGGCGCTTTCCCGGACCTGGGATACCGAGCCCGGAGCGGACTCGATGTCCGCCACGTGCATCACCTGGATGCTGTCCACCACCAGAATTTTCGGCTTCTCGGCTTCGGCGACCTGCATGACCCGTTCGACGCTGGTTTCCGACAGCATTTTTAGGTCCCGGGTGGGCAGGCCCAGGCGCTTGGAACGCATGGCCACCTGCTGCAGCGACTCCTCGCCGGTCACATAGAGTGCGGGGACACTCTCGGCCAGGTGACAGACCGCCTGCAGCAGCAACGTACTCTTGCCCGCGCCGGGATGGCCGCCCATGAGCACCGCCGAGCCCTCCACCAGGCCACCGCCAAGGACCCGATCGAATTCCTGCATGCCCGAGCTGATACGCGGCTGCTCGGCCAGGCTGACGTCATCCAGACTCTGCACTTCGGACAGGCTGCCGGCAAAGCCTTCGAAGCGGGCGCCCCGGGCTCCCTTGGCATTGCTGCTCACACCACGCACTTCGCTGATGGTGTTCCAGGCCTGGCAGGCGGTGCACTGGCCCTGCCATTTGGAATAATCGGCGCCGCATTCGGTGCAGACGTAGGCGGTTTTTGCTTTGGCCATGGTGAATTCCTGGCGAAGTGGGGAGGGGAATCGGTAAAGACGGGGTCAGATGAAGGCCTTCATCTGACCCCATTTTCGGGCCAAACTTAATCTCCGGGGTCTGAAGAAAGCCTTCTTCTGACCCCTTCTTCAATTCATTAACTCGGGGCCAGATCAAAGCTTTGATCTGACCCCACTTTCACTCACCTTCAGGCGAGCTTCTTATACTTCATCCGCTTGGGCTGCATCGCGGAATCGCCCTTGCGCTTCTTGAAGTCCTCGTCGTACTCGCTGAAGTTGCCTTCGAAGTAGACCACCTCACCATCATCCTCGAATGCGAGGATATGGGTGGCCACCCGGTCCAGGAACCAGCGGTCGTGCGAGATCACCAGGGCTGAGCCCGGGAAGTTCAGCAGAGCTTCTTCCAGTGCGCGCAGGGTTTCCACGTCCAGATCGTTGGTGGGCTCGTCCAGCAGCAGGACGTTGCCACCCTGTTTCAGCAGCTTGGCCAGATGCAGGCGGTTACGCTCACCACCGGACAGGTCGCCGACCCGCTTCTGCTGGTCGCTGCCCTTGAAGTTGAAGCGGCCCACATAGGCGCGGGACGGGGTCTCGTAGTTGCCGACCTTGATGATGTCCTGGCCGTCGGACAGCTCTTCCCAGACGGTCTTGCTGCCGTCCAGATCCCGCATCTGATCAACGTAGGCAGTGTCTACCGTCTCACCGACGGTAATGTCGCCGGTATCGGGTTTGTCATAACCCGCGATCATCTTGAACAGTGTGGACTTACCGGCACCGTTACCACCGATAATGCCGACGATGGCTCCCGGCGGTACGCTGAAGGACACGTCTTCGTATAGCAGGCGGTCGCCGAAGGACTTGCTGATGCCCTCCACCTCGATCACCTTGTTGCCCAGGCGCGGTCCGGGCGGAATATACAGCTCGTTGGTCTCGTTGCGCTTCTGGAATTCCTGGGAGCTCATCTCCTCGAAGCGGGCCAGACGGGCCTTGCTCTTGGACTGGCGGCCCTTGGCGTTACTGCGAACCCACTCCAGTTCCTGCTTGATGGCCTTCTGGTGGGAAGCCTCCTGCTTGGCTTCCATCTCCAGGCGCTTCTCCTTGTTCTCCAGCCATTGGCTGTAGTTGCCCTCGAACGGGATGCCGTGGCCACGGTCCAGTTCCAGGATCCAGCCGGCCACGTTGTCCAGGAAGTAACGGTCGTGGGTGATGGCAACCACCGTACCTTCGTAATCGTGGAGGAAGCGCTCCAGCCAGGCCACGGATTCAGCATCCAGGTGGTTGGTAGGCTCGTCGAGCAGCAGCATGTCCGGGCCGGACAGCAGCAGGCGGCACAGAGCCACCCGGCGGCGCTCACCACCGGAAAGTACACTCACTTTCTGATCCCAGGGCGGCAGGCGCAACGCATCGGCCGCGACTTCCATCTTGCGTTCGATGTCGTGGCCATCGGTGGCCTGGATGTAAGCTTCCAGTTCGCCCTGCTTCTTGGCCAGGGCGTCGAAGTCGGCATCCGGTTCGGCGTAGGCCGCGTAGACCTGATCCAGTTCCGCCAGGGCGTCATGGACGCCGGCAACCGCTTCATCGACGATTTCCTTGACGGTCTTGTCTTCGTCCAGCTCCGGCTCCTGGGGCAGGTAGCCAACGTTGATGCCCGGTTGTGGGCGGGCTTCGCCGATGTAATCCTGATCCACTCCGGCCATAATACGCAGCAGGGTGGATTTACCGGCACCGTTCAAACCCAGTACGCCGATCTTGGCGCCCGGGAAGAAGCTCAGGGAAATGTCCTTGAGGATTTCACGCTTGGGCGGAACCACCTTGCCCACGCGGTTCATGGTGTATACGTACTGGGCCATAACTGGCTGTGTCCTCTGTTAAATTCGGAGGTAATAAAAAGCTACGTGCAGATTAGCCACGTAAGGTAGCGAAACAGGCTCGCTATGGCAATTGACGAAAAACCGAAGATTGCGATGTGACGGTATCCGCGGACGGTTTAAAAGATGATTTTTCACCCGATTTCAAGATAGAATAGCGGCCCAATTTTTCCGGGCCACCGGCGTTTTGTCTTCGCGGGCAGGGCGCCGGGCCAGCAAAGCACACAGAGGCAGCACATCCATGTTTAATCGTGATATGAAAATCGCCGGCTACGACGACGAACTCTGGACCGCGATGGAAGAGGAGCGCAAGCGTCAGGAAGCGCACATCGAACTGATCGCATCCGAGAACTATACCAGCCCGCGGGTGATGGAAGCCCAGGGTAGTGTGCTGACCAACAAATACGCCGAAGGCTACCCCGGCAAGCGTTACTACGGCGGTTGCGAGTTTGTCGACAAGGCCGAGGTGCTGGCCATCGAGCGCGCCAAGGAGCTGTTCGGTGCCGCCTACGCCAACGTCCAGCCGCACTCCGGCTCCCAGGCCAACTCCGCGGTGTTCATGGCTCTGCTCAAGCCGGGCGATACTGTGCTGGGCATGAGCCTGGCCCACGGTGGCCACCTGACCCACGGCGCCAGCGTCAACTTCTCCGGCAAGATCTACAACGCAGTGCAGTATGGCATCAACAACGAAACCGGCCTGATCGACTATGACGAAGTCGAGAAGCTGGCGGTGGAGCACAAGCCGAAGATGATCATCGCTGGCTTCTCCGCCTACTCCCAGGAGCTGGACTTTGCCCGCTTCCGCGAGATCGCCGACAAGGTGGGTGCGTATCTGTTCGTGGACATGGCCCACGTGGCCGGCCTGGTCGCCGCTGGCGTCTACCCGGATCCGGTGCCCCACGCCCACGTGGTGGCAACCACGACCCACAAGACCCTGCGCGGTCCCCGTGGCGGTCTGATTCTCGCCTGCGACGACGAAGATCTGCATAAGAAGCTCAACTCCGCCGTCTTCCCGGGCAGCCAGGGCGGCCCGCTGATGCACGTGATCGCTGCCAAGGCGGTCTGCTTCAAGGAAGCCATGAGCGACGAGTTCAAGGCCTATCAGCAGCAGGTGGTCAAGAACGCGGCTGCCATGGCAGACGTGTTCATTGAGCGCGGTTACGACGTGGTTTCCGGTGGCACCAGGAACCACTTGTTCCTGGTCAGCCTGATCAAGCAGGACATCACCGGTAAGGATGCGGATGCGGCGCTGGGCCGTGCCCACATCACCGTCAACAAGAACGCGGTCCCGAACGACCCGCGTTCCCCGTTCGTCACCTCCGGTCTGCGGATCGGCACCCCGGCCGTCACTACCCGTGGTTTCGGTGAGTCCGAGTGCCGTGATCTGGCCGGCTGGATGTGCGACATCCTCGACAACCTGGAAGACGCCGCCGTCAACGCCCGGGTGCGCGAGCAGGTCGAAGCCCTGTGCGCCCGCTTCCCGGTCTACGGCTAAACTTCTGGCAAGACCCCGCCGGACCGGTCAACTGATTGCCGGTCCGGCTCCTCTCCGGAGTTCCCGATTATGCATTGTCCTTTCTGTGGTGAAGCAGATACCAAGGTGATTGACTCTCGGCTGGTGGCCGAGGGGGATCAGGTGCGTCGCCGCAGGGAGTGCCTGTCCTGCCATGAGCGCTTCACAACCTTTGAAACCGCCGAGCTGGTCATGCCCCGCGTGGTCAAGCAGGACGGGACTCGGCAGCCGTTTGACGAGGACAAGTTGCGGGCCGGTCTGATGAAGGCGCTGGAAAAGCGGCCGGTGAGCATCGAGGAGATCGATGCGGCCCTGAACCGGATCAAGTACCGCCTGCGGGCCACCGGTGAGCGGGAAGTGAAATCCATGCAGCTAGGCGAAGAGGTGATGACCGAGCTGCGTCAGCTGGACAAGGTGGCCTATGTCCGCTTTGCCTCGGTTTACCGTAGTTTCCAGGACATCAACGAGTTCAAGGAAGAGATTGAGCGGCTGTCTGCCAACAACGGCGAGAACGCCGTGGACGTGGCCAAGGCGCTGGCGGACAACCATTCCCGGAAAGGCAAGTCATGACCGACGTCCGTGACAGGGCGATGATGGCCCGCGCCGTCCAGCTGGCCTGGCGGGGGCGCTACTCTACCCACCCGAATCCTCGCGTTGGCTGTGTCATTGCCCAGGGGGACCGTATCGTGGGTGAGGGTTGGCATGAGCGCGCCGGCGAGGCCCATGCCGAGATCCGGGCACTGAGTCAGGCTGGTGCAGAAGCGCGGGATGCTACGGCTTACGTGACGCTGGAGCCCTGCAGTCATTTCGGTCGGACGCCACCCTGCGCCCGTGCGCTGATTGAAGCGGGGGTGCCCCGGGTTTTCGCCGCGACCAAGGATCCCAACCCGTCGGTTTCAGGCCGTGGCCTGGATATGCTTCGCGATGCCGGCATCAAGGTCACGGAAGGTTTGCTGGCGGATGAAGCCGTCCGGTTGAATCCGGGCTTCATGAAACGCATGAACACCGGGCGCCCCTGGGTGCGCCTGAAAATGGCTGCCAGCCTGGACGGCCGGACCGCCATGGCTTCCGGCGAAAGCCAGTGGATCACCGGCCCGGAAGCCCGGCGTGACGTCCAGCGCCTCAGGGCGATGAGTGACGCGATCCTGACCGGTGTCGGTACCGTGCTGGCGGATGATCCTTCCATGACCGTACGTCGGGAGGAATTGGGCGACATCGGTGATGCCACCGAGCCCTCTCGCCAACCGCTTCGGGTAATCGCGGACAGGGATGCGCGTACACCGGCCTCGGCCACCATCCTCCAAGGTGGCAACGTCCAGCTGTTCTGTGCCTCGTCCGCCCTGCCGTCAGCGCCTGCTCAGGATCTCGCGGCGCTGGGGATCAGTCTTACCGGCGTAGCCTGGAAGGACAACGGCGTCGACGTGGCCGAGTTGCTGGATTCCCTGGGCGAGCTCGGCATCAACGAGTTGCTGGTGGAGGCCGGGCCGACCCTGGCCGGCACGTTCATCAGCGAGAACCTGGTGGATGAACTCTGGCTTTACCAGGCGCCGGTATTTCTCGGCAGTACCGGACGACCCACGGCAAACTTGCCACTGGAAACCATGGCGGACAAGGTACAATGGAGCGTACTGGACAGGCGTCAGGTTGGAGAGGATCAGCGCCTGATCCTGGCTCCACGCTAATTTACTAAATTCATGGCCCGGGCAGGGTGGATGCCTGCCGGGAAGCCAAAAGGGTGCGACACCGTATGGCACTGAACAGCATTGAAGAAATCATCGAAGATATCCGTCAGGGCAAGATGGTCATTCTGATGGATGATGAGGACCGGGAAAACGAGGGCGACCTGGTGATGGCGGCCGAGCATTGTACGCCGGAAGCCATCAACTTCATGGCCCGGTTCGGCCGCGGCCTGATTTGCATGCCCATGACCCGCGATCGTTGCGAGCAGCTGGGCCTGCCCCTGATGGTACAGCAGAATGCCTCCGGATTCGGTACCAAGTTCACCCTGTCCATTGAAGCCCGGGAAGGTGTGACCACCGGCATTTCCGCCGCCGATCGCGCCCGCACCGTGCAGGCTGCGGTGGCGCGGAATGCCAAGGCGCCGGACCTGGTCCAGCCGGGACATATTTTCCCGCTGATGTCCGATCCCGGTGGTGTGCTCAGCCGTGCCGGCCACACCGAGGCCTCCTGTGACCTGGCCGCGCTGGCCGGTTGCGAGCCGGCCGGTGTGATCTGCGAGATCATGAACGACGACGGCTCCATGGCCCGCCGGGAAGACCTCGAGCGCTTCGCCGAGGAACACGATCTGAAGATTGGCACCATTGCCGACCTGATCCACTACCGCACCATTAACGAGCGGACCATCGAGTGCGTTGAGGAAAATGAGCTTGATACCGAATACGGTGTCTTCAACCTGCGCACGTACCGGGACAACATCCAGGGTGCCACCCACCTGGCCATGGTCATGGGTGATATCACTCCGGAAGAGCCGGCGTTTGTGCGGGTCCACATCACCGACACGCTGCGTGACCTGCTGGGCGCCCGGCGCAAGGATTCCCGGAGCTGGCCGTTGCACCATGCCCTGGAAAAGGTCGCCAGTGAGGGCCGTGGCGTTGTGGTGTTGCTCAACAGCGCGGAAGACAGCTACAACCTCGAGGACCGGATTCACGAGTTCTTCGACGAAGGCCAGAAATCTGCCGGCAAGGGCAGTTCTGGCGTCTATTTCACCGTGGGAACCGGATCGCAGATCCTTCGGGACATCGGTGTTGGCAAAATGCGCCTGCTGAGCCCCCCCATCAAGTTTTCCGCCATTTCCGGCTTTGATCTGGAAGTGGTGGAGTACGTTCCCTACACCCCCGAATGAGAAACCCGGCCGTCCAGTAGGCTGGGCGTCCAGTGAAGGAGCCATCGATGGCAGATATCAAGGTAATTGAAGGTGATTTTACCCAGTGCAGCGGCCGTTACGCCCTGGTCGTGGGTCGTTTTAACGGTTTCGTTGTGGAAAGCCTGGTTGACGGCGCGGTAGATACACTGCGCCGGCACGGTATTTCCGACGACGACATTGCCATTATCCGGGTGCCGGGCGCCTATGAAATGCCGCTGGCGGTCAAGCGCGTGGCCGAGACCAGCGAGTATGATGCTATCATCGCCCTGGGCGCCGTCATTCGCGGTGGTACCCCCCATTTCGAGTACGTCGCCGGTGAGGCTGCCAGCGGTCTGGGCGCTGTGAGCCTGGAAACGGATGTGCCGGTGACCTTCGGTGTTCTGACCGTGGATTCCATCGAGCAGGCCATCGAGCGCTCCGGTACCAAGGCCGGCAACAAGGGCGCCGAAGCGGCCATCACCGCGCTGGAAATGGTCAGCCTGTTCAAGAAGCTGGGTGAGTGATGAGCGAAACTGAAGGCACTACCCCTCAGCAGCCCGCCTCCGGGCAACCCAAGGCCGGCGATCGCCGCCGTGCCCGGGTGCTGGCAATGCAGGGACTGTATCAGCGCCACTTCAGCAAGAGTTCGATCTCCGACATCGAGGCCGAATTCATTGTCGACAACGACATGAGCAAGGTGGATCTGCTGTACTTCCGGGACCTGCTACGTGGCGTGCACCGGGAGCAAGGCGAGCTCGACGGTTTGCTGGAACCGTTCCTGGACCGCCCTCTGGATGAGGTGGATCCCATCGAGTTGGCCATCGTCCGTCTGGGCGCCTACGAGCTCAAGAACCGGTTGGACGTGCCCTACCGGGTCGTCATCAACGAGGGAATTGAGCTGGCCAAGCGCTTCGGTGGTACCGAAGGCCACAAGTTTGTTAACAGCATCCTCGACAAGCTCAGCCGTCGTCTTCGCCTGGCCGAGACGCGTCCGCGCTGAGTAATGGGCGAGTTTGAGCTGATCCGCCGTTATTTCCTGCCCGTGGCTGAGCAACGGGGCCATCCGGACCTGCTGCTGGCTCTGGGAGATGACTGCGCAATCCAGCGCGTTCCGGCTGATCAGGACCTGGTGTTTTCAGTAGACACCCAGGTTGAAGGTCGTCACTTCCCCCAACACTACCGTTCCGAGTTCACCGCCTGGCGAGCATTGGCGTCGGCCGCCAGTGATCTGGCGGCCATGGGTGCGACTCCAGTTTGTTTTACCCTGGCTCTGACGCTGCCTGAGGCTGATGAAAGCTGGCTCGAAGGTTTCGGCAGAGGCCTGGCACAGGCGGCCTCCCGGTTCGGGCTGGCACTGGCTGGGGGCGATACCACCCGTGGCCCGCTGACCATCTCCATCCAGGTGCACGGCACGGTTCCGAGAGGGCAGGGGTTGATGCGCTCAGGAGCAAAGGCCAATGACTTGGTGGCGGTGTCTGGTACCCTTGGCGATGCCGGCGCAGCCCTGGACTTCCTGGATGTGCAGGAGCCGGATGACGATGAGCGCGCATTGTTGGAGCGTTATCACCATCCGTTGCCCAGGTTAGAGTTGGGGCAGGCTCTGCGAGGGTTCGCATCCGCCTGCATTGATATCTCCGATGGCCTGATTGCCGACCTCGGGCATATCCTTGAGCGCTCCGGTGTGGGCGCTATCCTGAACCCGGAGCTGCTTCCGTTATCAACGCCGTTACACCGTTGTGCCGGTGAGCGTGCCCCCCGCCTGGCTTTGTCCTCCGGTGATGACTATGAGTTGTGCGTCACCATCAGCGAAAAGCACTGGGGTGCGCTTCCTGAGGGCGTGAAAAACCAGTTGACGGTGGTTGGTCGTATCGATCGGGGGCAGGGCGTTCGGTTTGAAGGTGGTGCGCTGGCGGATTCGGGTGTCCGGGGTTTCGATCATTTCGGGAGTATTTCATGAGTCGTGAGCAAGACCTCGGAGAACCTGAACTGACGCAAGCACTTCTGCCGCCAGGATTTCTCAAGCATCCGGTGCATTTTCTGGCGTTCGGGTTCGGCAGTGGGGCGGCGGCCCGGGCTCCCGGAACCTGGGGCAGCCTGGCCGCGATTCCGCTCTGGTACGGGATCGCCTGGTTACCTGGCGTGGCCTACTGGGCCGTGGTTGCGCTGGCCTTTCTGGTGGGGATCTGGCTGTGCGGAAAAACGGCCGAGGACCTGAAGGTCCACGACCATGGCGGAATTGTCTGGGATGAGTTTGTCGGCATGTGGATCGCCCTGGGACTGTTCCCGGACCAGATCTACGGCGTGCTTATGGCCTTTGCCCTTTTCCGCCTGTTCGACGTGGTCAAGCCGTGGCCCATCGGCTGGCTGGACGAACGATTGCCAGGTGGTCTGGGCATTATGGTGGATGATGTTGTAGCCGGCTTTATGGCCCTCGGCTGCCTCTACGCCATTGACCGCTGGCTGATGCCCATCATTATCTGATTGGCAAAGGCCGGATGCGGGTCAGTGCAGCTTCTGCTCCTCCGGAAGCATCCGGACGACGTGCAGAAAACGCTTCAGACCGATTTCCGCCCTCTCTCGCGAACTGAAGGGGCCACTGTCAAATCCTTCCCGGGTGGTGAAGTACCACTTGCTCCCGACGCAGAAGAAACGACTGCTGCGAAAGGGCGCGGGCCCTTCTTCTCCGGACCTGCATTGAGTGTCCATTGATGCCTCCTGAGCCCGTTTCTGGTTTTATACTTTCGGGCGCCGTATGGATTCAGCCGATGGTTTAAAATTAATCCAATCCGGATCAAATTCAACATTTTTTTACATTTTTACGATGCCGGTCCCAGAAGTGGATTTCGACGCCCCGGTCCCGAACCTTGCGGTTGTCTTGCGCTTGCAATGGTGGAGGGGCAGAATGCAGGGCATCGAGTGTGGACCTCAACACCCTTCCTTTTCCAGTGATATCAAGGAGATTTCATGTTAATCAGCCGTGTAACTGCCGCGTGCAAGTCTTTGTTGGCCGGAATGCTTGTGCTTGCCCTGGCCGGATGTGCCTCCAGCATCAGTCGGGTGGAAACCTGGGAAGGGGAGCCGGCGAACGCCGCTGATGCCGCCACCCTCAAGGCTCCGGGGGAGATCCAGGTCAGCAGAGTGAACGGCCAGTCGGTCACCAACTTCATGATGGATGATCTGGTCCTCGATTATGCCCTGCTGCCGGGCCAGAGCGAGGTTGTGTTTACCTATAAGACCATCTGGGCAAAATCCGGCGTGGTCGAGAACGGTGAATCAAAGGTCCACGTCGTCGAGAGCGAGCCGCAGGTTATCCGTTTTGATGCCATTCCAGGCGCGGTCTATCGTTTTGAGTTCGAAAAGCCCTCGAGCCGTGCCGAGGCCGAGCAGATGATCGAGACTTTCTCGGCTGTGATTGTCAGCGAGAGCGGCCAGGAAGTGGCCTCCTCCAGTGACTGGGATCCCCAGCAGAGTGTGGCGGCCCGCGCGCCAATTCCGGCTTCAGGCCCCGATGGTGCCGGCGTTGCTGTAACCGGAACGGCCCTGGAGCAGCTCAAGTCGATCTGGGCCACTGCCAGCGAGGAAGAGAAACGCGCTTTTCTGCGCTGGGCGTTCGAGTAAACTGCTCTCCGCGCAAGATTCTGTCAGGCGCGAAATCGCTTCAGGGTCTTGCGCAGTGCGCCCTCGAGAAAGGTCAGGGCCTCATCGGTTAGACTCTGACCTGTTACCTCTCCTGGTACCTCCCCGTTTTCCGCCGGCTCCACATTCAGGGCATTTGACTCGATACTCGCGAGGCTCTCCTCGACCAGGTCCGGCAGTGACAGGCCATCTGCTACCACGTCCGGGCACAGGGTGAAATTCAGGGTCAGCTTACCCTGATAACTCACTGCCACGATCACCAGGCCCAAGCTGTCAAATAGCGGCGCAGTGTTGTACTGGCGTACCAGCCGCGCTCCCTGCAGGTACAGCGGTACCTGGGGCCCGGGTACATTGGTGATCGGGAGATTGAACACTGGTTGATAGCGCTGGGCGATCTGCAATTCCGAGTACAGTCTGGCTGACAGAGCCAGCATGGTCGAAGGGAGCAGTTCGGTAAGCCGGTCGGCTGCGATGGCCTCCCGGTAAGGCTCGGAGGCGACCGCGTTCCAGTGGATCTGGCGAATGCGTTTGGCGGGATCCGGCTCGTTGGTGGCCAGGTCCAGCAACATGGCGGACATCTGATTGCCCGTAGCCCGGTGCAGGCTGCTGGAGCGAACCGAAATCGGCGTCATGGCCACTAGGGAGCGGTCAGTATCGGCCTTTTGGGTTACCAGATACCGGCGCAGCGTCTCGGCGCATAGCCCGAGTACCGCGTCGTTCAGGGTGACGTCCCCCAGTGTGGTCTTGACGGCCTTCAGTCTGGAGAGTTCAACCGTGGTGGCCACAATCTGTCTGTTGGCGGTGATCTGGCGATTGAACGGGCTGTGGGGTGCCGAAAACAGGGGCAGGGGTAGTGGCAGTTTTCGCAACTGCTTGTGGATGACGCCGCGGGCCGTGGCCTCGGCGGCCGTCATCGCCAGAGAGGTAAGCTGCAGCGGGGTGCGTAGCAGATTCGCCCCGGCCTGAAGCATGACCCGCTCCTCCGAGGGCTCCGGGCACGGCTGCCACGGCCGCGGCGGCGTGATTGGCCGGGGTTCTGGCATGTATTCCAAGAGCTTGCCAATGATCTCCTCGCCGTTGAAGGCGTCAATGGCGGCGTGGTGCAGCTTGACGATCAGCGCAAAGCCCTTGTTTCCGCCCGAACCCTGGTGCTCGCCCCCCAAGCCGGGGTCAGAAGAACGCTTTCTTCTGACCCCATGTTCATCCTCGCCCTCGCGGCCACCCCCGGGGTCTGAAGAACTTGTTCTTCTGACCCCACTTTCATCCCTGCCCCCTCTTTCAACACCAAGGGTAAAACCATCCACAAAAGTAATATGCCACAACGGTCGATCCCGCTTCAGCGGCTCCTCCAATATCTTCGACGCCAGCGCCATCAAATCAGACTGATGACTATGCTCCGCCAGGTTCACATAGGCCAGGTGACGCTCGATGCTGAAGTCGGGATCATCCATCCAGTAGGGGCGACCGAGCCGGAGCGGAATCTCCTTCAGGCGCTGGCGGAAGACGGGAACCACATGCAGGCGGCTGCGCAGATAAGCAACAAAGGTACTGAACGGGAGCGACTCGTTCCGGTTACTGGCATCGAACAGGTAAATCCCGCCAATGTGCATGGGCGTCGTTTCCGATTCCAGGTACAGGAACGATGCATCAAGTTCCGACAGCTGCCGCATCATGGGACTCCCTTCGACGTATTTTCCCGCAGTATAAACGAATGGCCGCTCAATCCGGTTGACTGAGGTGTCTGTCACTCGCCTGTTTCGTGGCCAGCGACGCAGCATGGATGATCCGTCTCACTCCCTGAGCCAGGAGCGGATGTCGGCGTCGTCCTGCAGTCGGTCCCAGAACCACATCAGCGCCTTGCCCTGATCCTCGGCATGGCGGGCAAGATGCAGCATGATCGGCTGGCGCGGTTCGTGAACTGCCTTCTCGACCAGCGTGCCCCTCTCAAGCTGGCTGAGAATGCGGGCCTTGGGTAGCCAGCCCACCCCCAACCCTGATTCCTGGATAGCGATCTTTTGGTCGATGTTGGCCATTGTCAGCGTGCGCTGGCGGTGGAAAATACCGGCGTGGCCGGGAGGCAAGGACCGGGACGTATCGGCGGCAACAGCGGCCGGGTAGTCGGAGATGTCCTCTTCCGACAGTGGCACTGTGGCACTGGCTAGCGGGTGGTTGGCAGCCACGGCAAAGACGAACTCCATCGCGCCAAGATTCGTGGTGGTGAAGTTGCCCGCAGGTTTGCTGAAGTGATCGGCCCCCACCACCAGGTCCACCCGGCGACTCTGCAGGGCGTCCCAGGCACCGGCAAAGACCTCCTCGACCACCTGGACGTCAACGGGAACGTCCAGGGTATGGAAGTCCCGGATAGCGGAAAAAAGGCACTGCGCGGGCAGTAACGAATTGAAACCGATCTTCAGCCGGGTTTCCCAGCCCTGGGCCACCTGCTTGGTGGTATGGGCGAGGTTCTCGGCGGCTTCCAGCAGGGCGCGGCCTTCCTCGAGCAGGTAACGACCGGCCGGGGTCAGGATGGCCCGGTGGCCGCTTCGGTCGTAGATATTGACGTCGAGGTCCTCTTCCAGTTTCTGGACCGTGTAGCTGATCGCCGATGGCACCCGGAACAGTTCCGCCGCGGCACCGGCAAAACTGCCCTTGCGGTCAATGGCATCAAGGACTTTCAGGGCTTCTATGGTGATGGCTGTATGCATGTTCGAAATATCTGAGGTAGTTGGCCAGAAATGCTTGTTTGAGAGGGTAGCAGGCGGGGCTTTATTCTTCCTTACAAATTATTGTGAAGGAGTTGATGATGGGACTTCTGGTCGATGGCAAATGGCAGGACAAGTGGTACGACACCGACAAGACCGGCGGAAAATTCGAGCGTGAAGCCGCCCGGTTCCGGAACTGGGTGACGGCAGACGGCTCGCCCGGTCCGAGTGGTGAAGGTGGTTTCAAGGCCGAGAGTGGCCGATACCATCTGTACGTGTCCATGGCCTGCCCCTGGGCGCATCGGACGCTGATCTTTCGCAGGCTCAAGGGGCTGGAAAAGCACATCTCTGTTTCCGTGGTCCACCCGGACATGGTCGAGAACGGCTGGGAGTTCCGGCCTGGGGACGCCCAGCATCAGGATCACCTCCATAACTTCCGGTTCATGCATGAGGTCTACACCAAAGCCGCGCCGGATTATACAGGTCGGGTGACCGTACCGACCTTGTGGGACAAGGAGCGGGAAACCATTGTTAGCAACGAATCCGCGGAGATCATCCGGATGTTCAATTCCGCCTTCAATGGCCTTGAGGGCGTGAACGCGGAGCTGGATTTCTACCCCGAATCACTGCGCCTGGAGATTGAGGAGGTCAACGAACGGGTCTATCACACCGTCAATAACGGTGTGTACAAGGCTGGTTTCGCCACGGTGCAGGATAAATATGAGGAGGCCTACCGGGCCTTGTTCGAGTCCCTCGATTGGCTGGAGGAACGATTGTCACGGCAGCGTTATCTGGTCGGGGAGCAGTTGACCGAAGCCGACTGGCGCCTGTTCACCACCCTGATCCGGTTCGATGCGGTGTACTACAGTCACTTCAAGTGTAATCGCCAGCCGATCCGGGAGTTTCCGAACCTCTCCGGCTACCTGAGAGACCTGTACCAGGTTCCGGGTGTGGCGGAAACGGTGGATATCGGACAGATCAAACGCCACTACTACGTGAGTCAGCGGACCATCAATCCGACACAGATCGTTCCGGTGGGGCCGGAGCTGGATTTCGATGCGCCCCATGGGCGGGATAAGTTCGGAGGGTGAGACCTAAGACGGGGTCGGATGAAAACCTTCATCTGACCCCAGCTTCATGTCGAACCTCAGGGGTCTGATGAAAGCCTTCATCTGACCCCATGTTCACTGACCCTATTTTCAGATCAACTCACCCGAGCAACCGCAACCTCGGTAAGCAGTTCCAGGGCTTCTTTGTGCCTGGTCTCCTCCAGGCCATCCAGACAAGCCCTGGCCAACTCCGACTGCTCCCGCGCTTTCGCCATCGTGTACTCAATCGCACCGGAGTCCCGGACGATCTGCAGGATGGCGGGCAGATCGTCCAACCCACCCTTGCGGATAGCCTGGCGAATCAACTGCCGTTCCTCGTTGCCCCCGTTGGCCATGGCATAAATCAGCGGCAGGGTGGTTTTGCCCTCCGCCAGGTCGTCGCCGACATTTTTGCCCATGGCTTCGGCATCACCCTGGTAATCGAGCACATCATCCACCAGCTGGAACGCCAGGCCCAGATGCTTGCCATAGTCCCGAAGCGCCTTTTCACGGGGTTCCTCCGCGCCAGCCAGCAATGCACCGGTGTGCGAGGCAGCCTCAAACAGCATGGCCGTCTTGTTGTGGATGACCTTCATGTACTGCTCTTCGGTCAGATCCGGGTTCTTCACGTTCATCAGCTGCATCACCTCACCCTCGGCAATCACCGCGGTGGCGTGGGACAGCACATCCATGATTGCCAGGCTTTTCAGCTCCACCATCATTTCGAACGCGCGGGCATAGAGGAAATCACCGACCAGGACGCTCGGTGCATTGCCCCACTTGGCATTCGCGGTGCTGCGGCCCCGGCGCAGGTTGGAGGTGTCCACCACGTCATCGTGGAGCAGGGTGGCGGTGTGCAGGAATTCGATCACGGCGGCAAGTTTGAGGTGGTCATCCTCCCCGTAGCCCAGGGCGCGGCTGGAGAGCAATACCAGTAGGGGCCTGAGTCGCTTACCGCCGCTTTCAATGATGTATTGGGCGATTTTTTCCACCAGGGGGACGTCCGAGGCAAGCCGCTGGATGATCAGGTCATTGACGTGACTGAAGTCATCGGCCACGGTGTCGTAGATGCGCTGGGCTGTCATGGGGCTTGAAGGTCCCTTGCTGGTGTTTCTGTTGATGTTTCGGGCAGGTCGCCGCAATGCTAGGTATTGGCGGGTATGGTGTCAACGTTAAGAAGGGGTAAGACGGGGTCAGAAGAAAGCTTTCTTCTGACCCCAAGTTCAATCTGGCCTCAGGGGCCTGATGAAAGTCTTCATCCGACCCCATCTTCGGGGCCACTCCAGACTTGCCTGGCTCCCCATCTTCCCGTACAATCACGCGCCCAACTCATCCCAACCTGCGCTCCCTGCTATAGGGTTGCCAGAGCGCTTCCCTTAGAACCAGGTGGATAAGAGCAGGGATGGGTCAATCGCGGAGACTAGTGAATGTACGCAGTTATTGTTAGCGGTGGTAAGCAGCACCGTGTAAAGGAAGGCGAGACTCTGAAGCTGGAAAAGCTGGAAGTTGAAACCGGTGGCACTGTCGATTTCGATCGCGTTCTGCTGGTAGCCGACGGCGACAACGTAAAAGTTGGCGCTCCGGTAGTAGATGGCGCCAAGGTTACCGCTGAAGTGGTCAGCCATGGCCGTCACGACAAGATTCAGATCATCAAGTTCCGTCGTCGTAAGCATCACATGAAGCGTCAGGGCCACCGTCAGTGGTTTACTGAAGTCAAGATCACGGGTATCCAGGGCTAAGCCCTCGAATTACCCCCTAGAGAAGGAGGCTGGTAATGGCTCATAAAAAGGCAGCAGGTAGTACCCGTAACGGTCGCGATTCCGAGTCGAAACGACTTGGTGTGAAACGCTTCGGCGGTCAGACCGTATCTGCAGGCAGCATCATCGTTCGTCAGCGTGGCACCCGTTTCCACGCTGGTTCCAACGTAGGCGTTGGCAAAGACCATACCCTGTTTGCGAAAGCAGACGGCCAGGTGAAGTTCGAAACCAAAGGCCCGCAGAGCCGCAAGTTTGTGAGCATCGTTCCGGCTGCGTAAGCAGCGGCGATCCGGTTCTGCAGAACCTTGGGTGGTTCTGATTTCCTGATATAGTCAGAAGTCAGAGCCATCCGGAGCCCCGCAAAGCTTCCTTGAGGCTGCGGGGCTTTTTAGTTTATGCGCAACGCGCAAAGGGTTGATCATGAAATTTGTAGATGAAGCCACCATCATTGTGGAGGCCGGCAAGGGCGGGCACGGTTGCCTGAGTTTCCGGCGCGAGAAATACGTTCCCAAGGGTGGCCCCGACGGCGGCGACGGCGGGGACGGTGGCTCCGTCTACCTGGAGGCGGACGGATCACTGAACACCCTGATCGATTACCGTTTCCAGCGTAAATACAAGGCCCAGAACGGCGAGCCCGGAGCTGGTCGCAACTGCACCGGAACCAAGGGTGAGGATATGGTGCTGCCGGTGCCGGTAGGCACCACGGTTGTGGACATGGATACCCATGAAGTTCTGGGTGACCTGACCCGTGAAGGTCAGCAACTGAAAGTGGCCCAGGGCGGCTTTCACGGCCTCGGCAACACCCGGTTCAAGTCCTCGGTCAACCGCGCTCCGCGTCAGACCACCAAGGGTTCGGAAGGTGAGGCTCGTAACCTGCGCCTGGAGCTCAAGGTGCTGGCCGATGTCGGGTTGCTCGGCATGCCCAATGCCGGCAAGTCCACGTTCATCCGTTCGGTTTCGGCCGCCAGGCCCAAGGTGGCGGATTATCCGTTTACCACGTTGGTGCCGAACCTGGGCGTGGTCAGTGTTCAGGCTCACCAGAGCTTCGTCATCGCGGATATTCCGGGGCTGATCGAGGGGGCTGCCGAGGGTGCCGGGCTGGGAATCCGTTTCCTGAAGCACCTCGTGCGAACCCGCCTGCTGTTGCACCTGGTGGATGTGGCCCCGTATGACGGTTCATCGCCAGCCGATGCGGTCCGGGCCATCGCCCAGGAACTGGAGAAGTTCAGTGAAACCCTGGCCAATCGCCCGCGCTGGCTGGTGCTGAACAAGGTGGACATGATCGCGGAGGAGGATCGTGATGCCCATTGCCAGGTCATCATTGACGAGCTTGGTTGGGACGGTCCCGTGTTCCGGATCTCAGCGATCACTGGTGAGGGTACCAAGCCTCTGGTTCAGGCGGTGATGCGCTGGATCGAGGATCAGGCCCAGGAAGAGGCCGAGAATCCGGACTTTGCCGAAGAAGAGGCGGCTCGCCGTCAGCGGATGGATGAGGAGGCCCGGGCCAAGATCGAGGCAGACCGCAAGGCGCGCCGTGCCGCGAGGCGGGATGAAGGCGATGACGACGATTTCGATGATGATGATTACGACGTTGAAATCGTTTACGCACCGGAATAAACCGACAACACCATCAAGAGACTGATCCACGCATCATGAGTGAACGTGCCCAGTTGCGCCAGGCCCGCCGCCTGGTCATCAAGATCGGAAGTGCCCTGCTGACCAATGACGGCAAGGGGCTCGATGAGGTGGCCCTGGAGCTCTGGGTGGACCAGATTGCCGGTCTGATTGCCGACGGTGTGGAGGTGGTCATTGTCTCTTCCGGTGCGGTGGCGGTGGGCATGAGCCGGCTGGGCTGGGTAAAACGCCCGGACCAGCTGCACGAACTGCAGGCTGCCGCCGCGGTAGGGCAAATGGGGCTGGTGCAGTCCTGGGAAGCCCAGTTCAAGCGGCATGATATCCATACCGCGCAAATACTGCTGACCCATGACGATCTCTCTGACCGCAAACGTTACCTGAATGGCCGCAGCACGCTCCGGGCTTTGCTGGATGTCGGTGTCATTCCCATCGTCAACGAGAACGACACCGTGGTCACTGACGAAATCCGCTTCGGTGACAACGATACCCTCGGTGCCTTGGTGGCGAACCTGATTGAGGCGGATGGGCTGATCATTCTCACCGACCAGCTCGGTCTGTTTGACAAGGACCCCCGCAAACACGCGGACGCCAGCCTGGTTACCGAGCGCAAAGCCAGTGATCGCGAGCTGGATGCCATGGCCGGTGGTGGTGCTGGTGCTCTCGGCCGTGGTGGCATGCAGACCAAGCTCCGGGCGGCGCGGCTGGCAGCCCGTTCCGGTGCTTTCACTGTCATTGTTGGCGGCCGGATCGAGGGCGTGCTGACCCGTCTGCGTCAAGGTGAGGTGATCGGGACTTTGCTGTTACCGGAGCAGGGCAGGGTGGCCGCCCGCAAGCAATGGATCGCCGGGCATCTGCAGACCCGTGGCAAGCTGACCCTGGATGAGGGCGCGGTCCGTGTGTTGTGCCTGGGCGGACGCAGCCTTCTGCCGGTCGGTGTGAAGAGCGTGAGCGGCCAGTTTCGGCGCGGCGAGATGGTGTCCTGCGTCGATGAAAGCGGGCGGGAGGTTGCCCGCGGGCTGGTGAACTACGATGCCGACGAGGCGCGTGCCATTGCCGGCCGCCCCAGTCAGCGGATCACCGAAGTGCTTGGATACATCTCCGATGAGGAAATGATCCACCGGGATAACTTGGTTATCATCTGATTTTCAAAGTCGTTGGTTTTCATTCAGGCACAAAAAAAACCGGCTCGAAAGCCGGTTTTTCAGCTCTGGAGATCGCTTACGCGCTCTTCAGGGCCTTGATCTTGGCATTCAGGCGGGCCTTGTGACGGGCCACCTTGCTCTTGGCGAAGATGCCTTTGTTGACCATGCTGTCCATAACAGGCTGTGCCTGCTGGAAGGCGGCCTGGGCTTCTTCGTAGTTGCCAGCTTCAATCTTGGCCTGGACCTTCTTCATATAGGTACGCGCCATGGAACGCAGGCTGGCGTTGTGCTTGCGGTTCTTCTCGTTCTGACGAGCGCGCTTTTTGGCTTGCGGGGAATTTGCCACCGTAAAACTCCTGAAAATCTGAAATTCGTTACTGAATGAACTCGAGTGAATTCATGATGAATTCGTACATCGCAGGCGCGCCAACAACCAGCGCGTCGAAATAAATGACGCGGAACTATGCCGCTGAACTCCGGAAATGTCAAGACTAAAACCCATTTCATGCGCTGTTCCCGCGGCCCTGTGCTAAACTCGCCGCTCGCTGACCGGAGCTGTGCAGGCGTTCCACCTGTGTGCGTAATTTCCGGTATAAATGGGCCCTTTAGCTGATCAGAGCCAGAATGTCGTCGGAACCGGATTCCTCTGCCCCGAAAACTCCTGAATCCACCGCCCCCGGGTTGCTCCGTTCCTCCGGTGTGGTCGGGGTGATGACCATGCTGTCCCGGGTACTGGGCCTGGTGCGGGATATGGTGATTGCCCGATACTTCGGGGCGGGTGCCGGCGCGGACGCCTTTTTCGTTGCGTTCAAGATTCCCAACTTCCTGCGGCGACTCTTTGCTGAAGGGGCCTTCTCCCAGGCATTTGTGCCAGTGCTGTCATCTTATCGGGAGAATCAGGACATTTCCGAAGTCCAGCGGCTTGTGAATGCCGTGGCGGGCTCTCTGGGCCTGGTGCTGCTGGGCGTCACCCTGGTCGCCATGCTGGGCTCGCCGGTACTGACGGCGGTATTTGCCCCGGGCTTCTATGGCGACGATGTGAAGTTCGCACTGACCAGCGACATGCTCCGTATCACGTTTCCTTATCTTCTGCTGATTTCGTTAACGGCCTTTGCTGGCGGCATCCTGAACAGCTATGACCGTTTCGCTGTGCCGGCCTTCACGCCGGTGCTTCTCAATCTGGCGATGATCGGCGCGGCAATCTGGCTGTCGCCGGTGATGTCCGAGCCGGTCATGGCACTGGCCTGGGGCGTATTCATCGCCGGTGCCCTGCAGCTGTTCTTCCAGTTGCCGTTCCTGATGCAGCTAGGGCTGATGCCCCGCCCGAAAGTGGATTACCGGCACGAGGGGGTAAGCCGCATTCTCAAACTGATGGCTCCGGCGCTGTTCGGTGTCTCGGTCAGCCAGATCAACCTGTTACTGGATACCGTGCTGGCGTCGTTCCTGCAGACCGGCAGCGTATCCTGGCTTTATTATTCGGACCGTCTGTCCGAGCTGCCCCTTGGCGTTTTTGGCATCGCCATTGCTACTGTCATACTGCCGAGTCTGTCCCGCAAGCACGCTGCGGCCTCGGCTGACCAGTTTGCCGCGACTCTGGACTGGGCAGTGCGGGCGGTCCTTCTGATCGGTTTACCTGCAGCGTTGGCGCTGGTGCTCCTGGCCGAACCCCTGATTGCCACCCTGTTTCATTATGGCGAAGTGACCGACCGGGATGTCACCATGTCCGCCCAGAGCCTGCGGGCCTATTCAGCGGGCCTGCTGGCCTTCATGCTGATCAAGGTGCTGGCGCCGGGGTTCTTCGCCCGGGAAGACACCGCGACACCAGTTAAGATCGGGGTGATTGCCATGGTGGCCAACATGGCCTTCAACCTGGCGTTGATCGTGCCGCTGGCCCACGCCGGGCTAGCACTGGCGACCTCGTTGTCCGCCTGGCTCAATGGTTTCCTGCTCTGGCGTGGCCTGCGCAAGGAAGGGGCCTGGCAGAGCCAGCCGGGCTGGCCGGTGTTTCTGGCACGTCTGCTGTTCGCCAACGCCGCGCTGGCGGCTGTCATCCTCTGGCTCAAGGCGCCGGTGGCCGACTGGCTCGTCGCCGGAGGCCTGGTTCGGGCGCGGGACATGGCCATTCTTGTGGGTTCCGGCGTCGGGGTGTATTTCGTCGCGCTGGCGGTGGCGGGTGTCCGGGTAAGACATTTCCGCCAGAGGTAAGGTATAATCGCGCGTTTTCTCACCAGTGCTCCTGCGTCGCGGGGGCGTTGAAAGCCAGCTGGCAACTGAAGGTTCGCATTGCATGCGTCTGATTCGAGGCCTGACCAACCTGAAGCTGCTCTCGCGCCGGGCGGATTCGCCGTTGGCGCAGGGGTGCGTGGCAACCATTGGCAACTTTGATGGTGTTCACCTCGGCCACAAGACCATTATCGATCAGGTCCGGAGCAAGGCCCGGGAGCTGGCTGTGCCCTCATTGGTGATGGTGTTCGAGCCGCAGCCCCGGGAGTTTTTCCAGGGCCCTGAGGCACCTCCGCGTTTGATGGGATTCCGTCAGAAGTTCGAAGCCTTGTTGGCTGAAGGTATCGATATTGTCCTATGCCTGCGGTTCAACCAGGCGTTTCGCAGTTATTCCGCCAAGGGCTTTATTGACGACGTACTGATCGAGGGTCTCGGGGTTCGCCACCTGGTAGTCGGAGACGACTTCCGTTTTGGCTGTGATCGTGCCGGCGACTTCGAGTTGCTTCAGAAGGTCGGTCAGGAAGCGGGATTTACCGTCGAGAACACCCGGACCGTAACCCTGGATGGCAGGCGGGTGAGCAGCACCCGGGTGCGGGACCAGCTCACCGTTAATGGTCTGGAGAATGCGGAAGTGTTGCTGGGACACCCCTATCGCATCCGTGGCCGGGTGGTCTACGGGCGCCAACTGGGCCGCCAGATTGGTGCGCCCACAGCGAACATCCTGCTGCACCGGATGCCTGCCTTGCGAGGCGTTTATGTAGTAAGCGGCAGGCTCGACGATGGCCGCATTTATGATGGCGTGGCCAACATCGGCGTCCGGCCGACGGTCGATGGCAAACGGCCATCGCTGGAAGTGCACCTTTTTGACTTTGCTGGCACACTTTATGGCCAGCATCTGGAAGTCGTCTTCCGCCATGGCCTGCGGGACGAAGAGAAGTTTGATTCCGTCGAGGTACTGAAAGACCAGATCGCGCGGGACATGGACCACGCCCGGGCGTGGATCCAGGCCCACGGTTCGGCCCGCAGCACGCATTGAAAGCACGGGCGCGAACCTAAAAGTTTACTGACCAACACTGACCAGAAGAGTACGCACAGAAACCATGAGCGACTACAAGCATACCCTGAATCTGCCGGAAACCGCCTTCCCCATGCGCGGTAACCTGGCCAAGCGTGAGCCGGACATGCTCAAGCGCTGGCAGGACCTCGATGTCTACGGCAACCTGCGCAAGCAGCGTGAAGGCCGGGACAAGTTCATCCTGCACGACGGCCCTCCCTACGCCAACGGCAGCATTCACATCGGTCATGCGATCAATAAGATTCTCAAGGACATGATCGTCAAGTCCCACAGCTTCAAGGGCTTTGACGCGCCGTACGTGCCGGGCTGGGACTGCCACGGCCTGCCCATTGAACACAAGGTGGAGCAGGAGATTGGCAAGGCCGGCGTCAAGGTGGACTACAAGACCTTCCGCCAGGCCTGCCGGGACTATGCCACCAAGCAGATCGAAGGCCAGAAGGCCGACTTCATCCGTCTGGGCGTGATGGGTGAGTGGGACAAACCCTACCTCACCATGGACCCCAAGGTTGAAGCCGGCATTGTCCGTGCCCTGGGCAAGATCGTGGCCAAGGGCCACCTGGTGCGTGGTTACAAGCCCGTCTACTGGAGTGTGGTAGGTCAGTCCGCACTGGCAGAGGCGGAGGTTGAGTATCAGGACAAGACCTCGACTCAGATTGATGTGCGCTTCACCGCAGTGGATCCCGCCCGGGTGCTGAACCTGTTCGGCACTGACAAGGGTGAGGGTGATGTCTCCGTGGTGATCTGGACCACCACGCCCTGGACTATTCCAGCCAACCAGGCGGTATCCCTGGGTGCGGACCTGGAGTATGCCCTGGTGCAGGTGGATGTTGGCCAGGGACCGGAGCGCCTGATCCTGGCTGCCGAGATGGTCGAAGGCATCATGGCCCGGTGGGGTGTGGAAGATTACCAAGTGCTGGCGACCGTTGCCGGGTCCGCACTGGAAAAGCTGGAGCTGCACCACCCGATCTACGACAAGCAGGTCCCGGTGATCCTGGGCGATCACGTCTCCACCGATGCCGGTACCGGAGCGGTCCATACCGCCCCGGACCACGGTATGGAAGACTTCGAGGTGGGCAAGGAGTACGGCATTGGCACCCTGAATCTGGTGAAAGCCGATGGCACCTACACCGAAGCCGCCGGCGAGTTTGCCGGTGTGCACGTTTACAAGGCTGACGAACCGGTGTGTTCCGCTCTGGAGCGAGAAGGCAAGCTGGTCCGTTCCGAGAAGTTCAGCCACAGCTACCCGCATTGCTGGCGGACCAAGACCCCTCTGATCTACCGGGCCACGCCCCAGTGGTTCATCAGCATGGACAAGCACAACCTGCGCGCCGACGCCCTGGAAGCGATCAAGGGCGTACGCTGGGTACCGGGCTGGGGCCAGAACCGCATCGAAGCCATGTTCGAGCAGAGTCCGGACTGGTGTATCTCCCGTCAGCGCACCTGGGGTGTGCCGATTACCCTGTTTATCCACAAGGAAACCCAGGAGCTGCATCCGGATACCCAGGGCTTGATCGAGAAGGTCGCCCAGGCCGTTGAGACCGGTGGTATCGATGCCTGGTACGAGCTCGACCAGAATGAACTGCTGGGTGACGACGCGGACCAGTATGAGAAGGTGCTCGATACCCTGGATGTCTGGTTCGATTCCGGCGTGACCCACGACTCGGTACTGCGAGTACGCGAGGAGCTGGGTCAGTTCCCGGCGGACATGTACCTGGAAGGTTCCGACCAGCACCGAGGCTGGTTCCAGTCCTCCCTCAAGACTTCAATCGCCATGAACGGCGTGGCGCCCTACAAGCAGGTGCTCACCCACGGCTTCACGGTGGATGGCAAGGGCCGGAAGATGTCCAAGTCCCTGGGCAATGTGATTGCGCCCCAGGAAGTTATGAACGAGCTGGGTGCGGATATTCTGCGCCTGTGGGTGGCTGCCACCGATTACAGTGGCGAGATGACTGTTTCCAAGGACATCCTGCGCCAGACTGCCGATGGCTACCGCCGGATCCGCAACACCGCGCGCTTCCTGCTCAGCAACCTGAACGGCTTTGATCCGGCCCAGCACATGGTGGCGCCGGAGGATATGATCGCCCTGGACCGCTGGATGGTGGACAAGGCCCTGCAGCTGCAAAAGGAGCTGGATGAGGACTACGGTAACTACGCCTTCCTGCGTATCTACCAGAAGGTCTACAACTTCTGCGAGGCGACCCTGGGCGGGTTCTACCTGGATATCATCAAGGACCGCCAGTACACCACCCAGGCCGACAGCCTGGCACGGCGCTCCTGCCAGACCGCGCTCTACCACGTGGCCGAAGCACTGGTGCGCTGGATCGCCCCGATCCTGAGCTTCACCGCCGACGAGATCTGGCAGCACCTGCCGGGCGAGCGGGGTGAGACCGTGTTCTATGAGACCTGGTACGAAGGCCTGACCGAACTGCCGGAAGACTTCGAGCTGGGCCGCGACTACTGGCGCGAAATTTACAGCGTGAAGGAAGCGGTCAACAAGTGCCTGGAAGAGGCCCGTGGCCGTGGTGAGATCAAGGGTTCCCTGAGTGCCGAGGTGACCCTTTACTGCGAAGGCGAGCTGGCCGAGCACCTGAAGCACCTGGGCGAGGAACTGCGCTTTGTGCTGATTACCTCCGAGGCGACCGTCAAGCCGGTGGCCGAGGCCGAGGGTGCGGAACAAACCGGCCATGAAGGCCTGCTGGTGAAGGTCACGCCGGCAGCCCACGCCAAGTGCGAGCGCTGCTGGCATCACCGTGAAGACGTGGGCCGCAATGCCAAGTATGACGACCTGTGCGGCCGCTGTGTCAGCAACGTGGAAGGCCCCGGCGAGAGTCGGTCCTTCGCCTGATGGACGCTGCCATGACGGATAAGGCCTTGGGCTCGAAACTGAAATGGCTGTGGCTGGCGGCACTCGTCATTGTCATTGACCTGGGCACCAAGGCCATGGCCAGCGCCATGCTCACCTACGGTGACCCGGTGCCGGTGATGCCCATGTTCAACCTGACGCTGCTGCACAACACCGGCGCAGCGTTCAGCTTTCTGGCTCAGGCCGACGGCTGGCAGCGCTGGTTCTTCGTGGCCCTGGCCCTGGTGGTCAGTTTGGTGTTGGTAAGCTGGCTGCGAAAACTGCAGGCCCATGAAACCTGG
Source organism: Marinobacter sp. (assembly GCF_046484525.1). Classification (GTDB taxonomy): domain Bacteria; phylum Pseudomonadota; class Gammaproteobacteria; order Pseudomonadales; family Oleiphilaceae; genus Marinobacter. Next base: position 26,706 of record NZ_JAWOIS010000088.1, on the reverse strand, counting down.
ACCGCCGTCGCCATCGTACTCATCCTGGGTGGCGCCTTGGGTAACGTCTACGACCGGGTGGTGCACGGTTACGTGGTGGACTTCCTGCATTTCTACTGGCAGGACTGGCACTTCCCCGCCTTCAACCTGGCCGATACTGCCATTACCATCGGTGCCGGCATGATGATTCTCGATATATTCCGCAAACCCGCCGATGGTGGGGATGTCGAAAAGGAGTGAATGACACTCATGAAAGATTTGCCCGTAGACAAGGGAACCCGCGTAAAACTCCACTTCGCGCTCAAGATCAAGGGCGGCGATGTGGTGGATTCCACTTTCGAGAGAGAGCCTGCGACCCTCGAAATCGGTGACGAAAGCCTGCCGGAGAATTTCGAGTCGCTGATGATGGGCATGAAAGCCCGCGATCGGCAGACCTTCGAGATCTCCCCGGAAAAGGGCTTCGGTCAGCACAACCCCAACAACCTGCAGACCTTCAAGCGCCATGAATTCAGCGCTGACATGGTGCTGGAACCAGGCGTTGTGGTGTCCTTTGCTGATGCGCGCCAGCAGGAGCTACCGGGCGTGATCAGCCGGGTGGAAGGCGATGAAGTGGAAGTGGACTTCAACCATCCGCTGGCAGGGCGTACACTGGAATTCGAAGTTGAAATCCTCGATGTGGAACCGGCTGGACAGACGCACTGATTATGCAAATCCGACTCGCTAACCCCCGTGGCTTCTGTGCCGGCGTCGACCGCGCCATCGAAATCGTCAACCGGGCACTGGATGTGTTCGGTGCGCCGATCTACGTTCGCCATGAAGTGGTCCACAACAAGTTCGTAGTGGACAACCTTCGCAACCGCGGCGCGGTGTTCGTGGACGAGTTGGACGAAGTGCCCGACGACACGCTGGTGATTTTCAGCGCCCACGGCGTCTCCCAGGCCGTGCAGAACGAAGCCGCTCGGCGCGGCCTCAAAGTGTTCGACGCCACCTGTCCGCTGGTCACTAAGGTGCACATGGAAGTCATGCGCTACAGCCGCGATGGCCGCGAGTGCATCCTGATCGGCCATCATGGCCATCCGGAAGTGGAAGGTACTATGGGTCAGTACGACCACAGCAACGGCGGCGAGATCTACCTGGTGGAAAACGAGGAAGACGTTGCGAAGTTGGAAGTAAAGGATCCTTCTCGCCTGTCCTACGTCACCCAGACCACCCTCTCCATGGACGATACCGCCCGGGTGATCGACGCCCTGCGCGCCAGATTCCCCGAGATCCAGGGCCCTCGCAAGGACGATATCTGCTACGCCACCCAGAACCGCCAGGACGCCGTCAAACAACTGGCCGGTGACTGCGACCTGATGCTGGTGGTGGGCTCCCCCAACAGTTCCAACTCCAACCGCCTGCGCGAGCTGGCCGAGCGCATGGGCACGCCTGCGTACCTGATCGACGAAGCCTCCCAGATCGAACCGAAGTGGCTGGAAGGCAAGCACTCTGTTGGTGTGACCGCGGGTGCCTCCGCCCCGGAAGTGCTGGTGAATGAGGTGATTTCTCGCCTGAAGGAGCTGGGTGGGGAGGAGCCTCGGGAAGTTGCCGGGTGCGAGGAGAATATTGTTTTCTCCATGCCAAGAGAGCTTCGGATTGATGTGGTCGAGGTTGAGTGACCTCGGCTTGCTGGCGTGATGATGGTCACATCTGGTTTCTTGTTTCTGCCGTTTATCCTCTGAGCGCTGCCGCTCATCGAATCACACTGGCTTGCTGTCCAGGGACCCAATAACCTGTCCCTAGGTAGCAGTAGGGATAGTTTATGTCTGGAATTCGCCACAATTCAGGTTTTACCCTCCTAGAACTTCTTGTCACGATCGCTATTCTCGGGATCATCGCGACGTATGCGATTCCCTCGTTTCGTGAGATGGTCCTGAATAACCGTCTCACCGCACAAACAAACGAAATAACCAGTCTCGTAAGCTATGCCCGAAGTGAGGCCTCCAAACTCCGTGATGGCGTTGTCACCATATGTGCATCGACTGACAGTGCCACTTGCAGCGGGAACGCGGCGTGGGAGACCGGGTTAATCGTGTTTCGTGATGACGATATGAATGCGGCGTTCGGAGGAACAGACCAGTTGCTTAAAGTCAGTGGTCCTCTTGCCGGCGGCAATACACTGAGAATTCGGGATATGACCAGTGACGGGGGCGGCCATGTGCAGTTTGATAGCAAAGGGTTTCCCAGAGCCTCCGCTACTGATGAAGTCGCAGGGACTTTTATTATTTGTGATGATCGCGGAGCTTCTGAAGCCCGCGCGGTCTCCGTCAATTTCTCGGGGCAGACCCATTTGGCACGGGATACTGATGCCAATGGCATTCTGAACGATCATGAAGGCAATGACATTGCCTGTCCCTGATGGTGAGCCAACACATGAGTAAAGTGAATAGTCACAAACACCCGGTGTTTCGTATTGCGCACAGCAGAGGTGGGCAGCGTGGATTCACGCTGATCGAGATTCTGGTAACCGTTTTTATTCTTGCGATCGGTTTGCTCGGGCTTGCGGGACTGATTCTCGAAGGTATGCGAAATAACCAGGGAGCCTATCTCCGGACGCAGGCAAGTATCCTTGCGTACGACATGGCGGATCGGATGCGCGCTAACAAGGAAAGAGCATCCGATTATGCGGGCTTCAGCACAGATGGAGCTACGACTACTCTCCCTGGTTGCGCAACTGAAGATACTGGTTGTACACCGGCGGGGCGGGCCCAGGTGGATCTCGTGGAATGGACACGTCAGATCCAGGGAGTGGGAAGCGGCATGGCGTTGCTGCCGGGTGGCGTGGGCACAATCCAGCATGACGCTGCAACGTCCAGATACACCATTACCGTCACCTGGGATGAGGTCACGCGTGAAGGAGACGCGGGAGAGTCGATCGCTGGTGATAGTTCCTACTCCGTGCAGTTTTCATTGTGAGGTACAAAATGAACGGAGCTCATGATGTAAGGCTACTTGCCACATTGAGGAAGAGCCAAAGAGGTCTGTCTCTGGTCGAGCTGATGATAGCTCTGGCACTCAGTGTCACGTTGATTTTTGGCATTTTTACGGTGTACCTGGATTCCAGTCGTACCTCGCGCATGAGCACAGCGCTTGCCAGGACTCAGGAAGCCGCTCGTATAGCCACCGACATCATGGCCCGCGACATGCGCATGGTTGGGTTTCAGGGCTGTGCCGATCAGGATGACGTGACCTTGAACATCATTGCAGATAACCCTCCCACAGCTGATTTTTTCGAGACGACTCTGCGCGGCTGGGAAGTGACTGATGGCGCTTGGGCAGACGGCACCGAATTTGACGGTACCGGTATTGAGTCCGGAGCGGTTGTCGGAAGCGATGTCATTTCAGTTCAACGTGGTGAGACCATGGAAATTGAGCTGGCCGGCAATATGAGCGCTGATAACGCAAACATTCAGGTGCAGGGCGACGATGTTGTTCGTTTTTCGCAGAACGATGTTGTCATGATTTCGGATTGTGAGGCTGCAGACCTTTTCAGGATCTCTAGTCAGCCTGCCTCCGACACCTGGGCTCATGCCAACAACGTCAATAGCACAAACCGATTGAGCCAGGCTTACACAGACTCTGCGCGTATCATGCGTTTCTCTTCTTCCGTCTATTATGTGGCAGACACCGGTAGGGACGATACTCGGGGCAACGACATCCTTGCGTTGTACAGACAGATCAACAATCTGGACGGTAGCGCACAAACTCCCCAGGAGATCGTCGAAGGCGTTGAAAACCTTCAGATCGAATATGGTGAACTGCTGGGAACCAATAACGTTCGGTATCGCCCTGCAGACGAAGTCGGGGATATGGCAAGTGTTATTGCCCTGCGTATAGGCCTGCTGATCAGCAATGCGGACCCCGTTCGGGATGATAATGATACCTCGGATTACGCCCTCCCAGGAGAGACCATAACCGAGGCGAGTGGCGGGGGAACCGTTACCCATCCCGAGGATCAGCGTCTGCGAAGGACCTTTGTTACGACAGTCATGCTTCGTAATCGTGACTGATTGACCGGCTATTGGTGATCGAATGATGAACAAACACAGCAGAGTGGTTTCATTGAAGAGAGAGCGAGGGGCAACGCTCATCGTATCCTTGATCGTATTGTTGGTACTGACGTTGATTGGCGTTGCCGGCATGAATACATCGGTCATGCAAGAGCGTATGGCTGTAAATTCCCAAAATTCCAATCGGGCCTTCCAGGCTGCGGAAAGTACCGTTAGATCGCTGATGGATGAAGTTTACGCAAACAATCTGGATCTATTACGTGAATCAATGCAGAACTCTTCGGGCGTCAGCTCCAGAGTCAATGTGACTATGGATTCTGGAAACGGAGTCAGTGGGAGCTATCAGGCCCGTTATCTGGGTGAGGTGATTATCACGAGTGGGAGTTCCATGGATGCCGATGATAGCTCTAACCAGTTGAAGGGGTTCCGGTACGAGCTCGAAGGAGAGGCGAGCGTGGCAAATACAGGCGCTTCCGCTCAGGTTTTCAAAGGCATTGAGTATTATTGATTTTGATAAAGGGGCTAAGTTCCCGGAGGCAGAAATGAGTAGAATCCATTCCTATTGCTCGACAGCGTTTTCCGCAGTGCTGGGGGTGATTTTGGTAATTGCTTCTTCGCCTGCTTGGGCTGAAGAACCTAAAGGCCAGCTGATTGATACCCAGTATGAAGCTGTAGAGGCAAGGGCAATTGAGCTCGTTTTGAATGCCAGTGGCGATGTGGTGGGCATTCGGGCGAAAGGGTGCCCCGGCTGCCCATCCTCTTCCATTCTGCCCTCGGGTGATCTCGTAGTGGAAGCCGGCAGGCACCCAATCAACGGCGTGAAAGTAGAGAGCCTCAGCGGTCTGCCTGGTGTGATTCACATTTATAGACCTACCGGTATGGCCTATCGAGTGTCCTTCCCCGGCGCTGTTTTCTCTGGAGGTGGTGAGCAATGAAAGCACCGTTGAATTTTCGTCTGATTGTTGCGGTTGCGGCAACTGCGTTTGCCGCTACGGTGACTAGCCCTCTTCATGCGGATGATACCGAGATCTTCTTTAATCCGCCGGGCACCTCCCAGATCGTAAAACCGAACATTATATTTATCATCGATAATTCCGGCAGTATGGGTAGCCACGTGAGTGACGATGGCACTACCCGCATGAATGTCGTTCAGACGGTTACCAAGAACCTCATTGATGAGATGCAGGATGTGAATGTCGGTGTGATGAAGTTCAATATCCAAAAAGACTGCGCAGAGCCGGGTAATTGTGGTTCAGAATACACTGAAAGCGGCGGTCACATCCTGTCAGCTCCTGTTGATGTCGTTTCTAATGCCGCGACCCTCAAAACGTTGATTGATGGTCTTTATCCGGTGGGAAACACTCCTCTCTCAGAAACCCTGGCTGAACTTGGCCGCTATTTCCGGGGAGATAATCCATACTATGACGATAACCCAATTTCGTCGGTTGTTTCTTCTGAAGACGGGCCATACGCTTCACCGATTGCTTATCAGTGCCAGAGAAACTATGCGATTTTCCTGACAGACGGCGCTCCGACAGCGGATGACACCGACACAGCCATCGGAAATTACATAGGAGAAGAATGTGGTAGCGCAGATTCCAACGATGCAAATGAAAGTTGCCTGGATGAAGTGGCAGCCTTTCTTGCGAATGGTGATCTCAGTGACTCTCTGGAGGGGGATCAGTACGCAATAACTCATACGGTTGGGTTCACAACAGACCAGCAGCTTTTGTCTGATGCCGCTGATGCCGGTAAGGGAAACTACTATTTGGCGAATGATCAGGCGGGCCTCGAGGCTGCTTTTGACACGATCTATCAGGCAGTCCTTGCGCAGGGCACGACCTACGTATCACCAGGTGTTGCTATCAACACCTTTGATCGCCTGAACCATCTCAACACTCTTTACTACGCTCTTTTCCAATCGAACCTGGGTGCCATCTGGGACGGCAACCTCAAACGCTACAAGCTTGAGATTCGCGAGGACGCGTCTGGCAATAACGTTGCGGTCATCGTAGACGCCAATGGCAATGCTGCCATCGACAATACCACCGGCTTCTTCAAGGAAACAGCAAGAAGCTGGTGGAGTCCCACTACTGATGGACCCGACGTCAGTCTTGGTGGGGCGGCCTCTCAGTTGCCCGAAATCACTGAAGATCGGAAGGTATACTCAAACCTGGCTTCCAACACCACTGATTTAACTGCTACAGGAAATCACGTTGTCGTCGGGAACGCTAACCTTACGAAGACGGATTTCGGCGACGCTGCCATGGCTGATGCGGAGTTGGAGAAGGTTATTAACTGGACCCGTGGCGTCGATGTGAACGATGAGGACGGTGATTTAGAAACCACAGATGCGAGAAAGCTTTTAGCTGACCCCCTGCACTCTGTCCCACAGCTTGTGATTTACGATGCGACGGTAACTCCCCAGGCAACAACTATTTATTACGGGGACAATCAGGGATTCATCCACGCTGTTGATGGTCAGTCCGGTAACAGCCAGTTTTCCTTTATTCCCAGGGAGCTGTTGAGGAACCAATCGGCGATGATGAACAGTACCGATGCCTCCAGTAAAATTTACGGCATGGATGGCTCCGTGGTTAAGTGGGTTCATGATGAGAATGGGGATGGTGCAATAGACAGTTCTGACGACGATTTTGTGCATATCTTCTCGGGTATGCGACGTGGTGGAAAAAGTTATTACGCTCTCGATGTAACTGACCCCACTTCTCCGGATCTGTTGTGGTCAATTACTGGCGGAGTAAGTGCTACCTCAACTGAGTTGCAGGAAATGGCGCAGACTTGGTCAACGCCGGTCAAAACCAGGATTCGGGATGGCAACTCCTATAATGACGTTCTGATTTTCGGTGGCGGTTACGATGTCGATCAGGATGATGCGTCGGTTCGTACGCCGGATGATGAGGGCCGGGCACTTTACATCGTAGATGCAAGTGATGGTTCTGTGATCTGGTGGGCTGGAGGCACTGATAGTGGGGCCGATATAGAGCTTGCCGAAATGCAGTACAGTATTCCGGCATCACCGAAAGTGCTCGACGTGAACGGTGACGGCACTGCTGATCAGATCTATGTCGGTGATATGGGTGGTCAGATCTTCCGGTTCGATGTCGGTGTTTCCGGCAACAACAACAGCTTGCATGTGACAGGCGGGCGGATTGCGAACCTGGCAGGAGACACGGAGGCCAGCAATCGTCGCTTTTACCATACTCCGGATTTGTTCGGACTGAAGATTGGTGGCAAGCGTTATCTAGGACTCGTCATTGGTTCCGGCTACCAAGCGCACCCATTGGATACCACGGTGGAAGACCGGATCTACATGATGACGATCGAAGCCGTAAGTTCCGCGCCAATCGATCCCGCGGACGAAACGGAAACAACGGTTCTGTATCAGACATTGACTGAAGCAGATCTCTATGACTCCACAGACAACACCATTCAGGAAGGTGACACTGAGACTGCCCGAACTGAGGCTGCTACGGCACTAGCGGGAGCGAAGGGATGGTATATCCGACTCACTAACCCTGGTGAAAAAGTGCTTTCGGAAAGCACTACAGTCAACAATGAAATCTACGTTACGACCTATGAGCCAAATGCCAGCACCAACCCCTGTTACCCACCCACGGGAACATCCCGGATGTACCACTTGTCGGCGTTCAATGGTACGGCGGTGCGCAATTACGATGGTGTAGGCAGTGACAGCGAGCTCACCAAGGACGACCGTTACCTAGAACTCAGCACAGCGGGTCTTCCCCCGACTCCTCAAAGAATGCGTGTCGATGATACTGATGTCATATGTATCGGTACGGAGTGTGAAACCATCGAGACGGTGAAAGGCGTCGTCGAAACCTACTGGTATGAGGACTGATATTGATGAATTCTGGCAAGGAGCAGAGAGGTTTTACTCTTATCGAGTTAATGATTGTGGTGGCGATCATAGGCATTCTTGCTGCGATCGCTTACCCCAGTTATACGGATCACGTGGAAAAGACCCGGCGTTCCGATGCTCAGGGAGCTCTTATGGGGTTGGCAGCCGCGATGGAGCGCCATTATGCGACCAATAATAGTTATGAGGGCGCCGCAAGTGGTGGTGCCGATACCGGTGCGCCCGCCATTTACCCGGATGAGGCGCCACTCGATGGTGATACCAAGTATTATGACCTGACTATCCAGGCTGCCGATGCGACATCGTTCACCTTGCGTGCTGCGCCTAAGGGTGCTCAAGCCGGTGATGGGATGCTGGAGCTGGATTCCACCGGCGCCCGGAGGTGGGACAGCGATGCCAGTAACTCTTTCGATAGTGGTGAGAATACCTGGAGTAAATAATGCAATGAAAAGCCGGTCATCCGACCGGCTTTTCATATAGTTAGCAGGTTATTTCGGTACCCCAGCGTAGTTTAATGATTCCATCCCCATCCTTATCAGACTGAACGCGAAACCGTCCCACCATGTTAACCGCCATATAGGTCATCGTGCCGGTTTCTGGTTCTGCCGCGCACAGTACAAGGCTTCCTGGGGAGCCGTAAGCAAAACCCTTATCATTGAACTGAAAGTATCCTCTCCCGGCTGTTCTTGAGTACATGGTGAAAGGATGGCTGACCGGTTCCTGTACTCGCAGAATTTCCCCGTTGTCAGGCTGTTTATCGTTATTGGCATCTACGAATACTGATATTGGCCGTTGCCAGTCATCCAGGCATTCGTTCTTCTCGGAGAGAGGGCAAATCGTGACAAGGGAATGGTTGCTGGCCGCGGCCCATCGGGCAAAGGCGAACAAGCTGTGGTAGGTGTCGATGATGGTTCGATGTCTGCTGCGTTCCACAGCAGTATTCCAGCCTTGGACGGCCAGACTTGAAACAATGGCGAGAATGGCAATGGTGATGACCAGCTCGGGCACAGTAAAGCCCGCTGGTCTCTGTGTGACCTGCATTATGAATAACGCTCCTTGTTTTAGGTGTTCATCCATGAACGCCCCAGCTTCCTGCCGGGGAGAGTATCTATTGTATAGGGTTTCAGTTTGCGCTTATGTGCGGCTCTTCGCCTTACTCCATCCCCAACTTCTTCAACCGATACCGCAACGCCCGGAAACTGATCCCCAACCGCTTGGCCGCCGCTGTCTTGTTCCACCGAGTAGCCTCCAAAGCTTTCTCAATGGCCTGCCGCTCAATGGTTTCCAGGAACCCTTCGAGATCAATCTCCCCCTCCGGTACGTTGGGTTCATCGGTACCGGGATTGGCCGAACCGGCGGGTTGTACCCCGTTCCCCAAGTGCAAATCGTCGGCGCTGATCCGGTCCTCATCGCATAGGGTGAAGGCCCGTTCCAGGATATTTTCCAGCTCCCGCACGTTGCCGGGGAAGTCGTAGGCCTTGAGTCGTTCGATTGCATCCTGGGTGAGGGCGGCCGGGTCACATTCGTATTCACGGGCGATGCGACCGAGGATGTGGTTGGCGAGCAGGGGAATGTCATCGGGCCGCTCCCGTAGCGGTGGTACCACAAGTTCGATCACGTTTATGCGATAGAACAAGTCCTGGCGGAAGTTACCTTCCTGCACCAGCTCTGGCAGGTTCTTGTGGGTGGCGCTCAGTACCCGGATGTCTACCGGTACCTCCCTGGCGTCGCCCACTGGCCGTACCGCTTTTTCCTGGACGGCCCGCAGCAGTTTCACCTGCATGGCCAGGGGCAGGTCGGCCACTTCGTCCAGGAACAGGGTGCCGCCGTTGGCGGAGCGGAACAGGCCTTCCTTGTTTTCCACGGCGCCGGTGAAGCTGCCTTTCTTGTGGCCGAAAAATTCGCTTTCCATCAGTTCGGAGGGGATAGCACCGCAGTTGACGGCCACGAAGGGTCCATCGCGGCGTGGCCCCTGCAGGTGTATCATCCGGGCCACCAGTTCCTTACCACTACCGGATTCCCCGCTGATGAACACCGGTGCCTGGCTGCGGGCGAGCTTGCGGGTCTGATTGCGGAGCCTGTGGATCTGCGGCGAATTGCCCAGCAAAAGGCCGGGCTCGTCTGTTTCCGCTTCGATCTCCGGTTTGGCGTCGGACAATTTCAGAGCGCTGTTGACCAGCTCCCGCAACCTCGGCAGTTCCACCGGTTTGGAGACAAAATCAAACGCGCCGGCCTTGAGGGATTCGATAGCGGTATCCATATTGCCATAGGCGGTAATCACCGCCACTGGCGTCGCTGGGGCGTGCTGCTGGATCCAGTGTACCAGGTCAATGCCGTTACCGTCCGGCAGGTTCATGTCGGTCAGGCACAGCTGGGGCTGGTGCCTGTCCAATAGCTGCCTGGCGGTAATCAGGTCCGGCGCGGTGAGGGTTTCAACGCCCATCCTGGAGAGGGTGATTTCCAGCAGGTCCCGGATATCCGGCTCGTCATCAACGATCAGTGCGGTATGCGTGGTCATTGTCTAGTGTTGGTTCCATCTCGTTGTGCGGGGCCCCGGGTCAGAATGCTTTGTGATCAGATCATGCGCCCGGGTGGGGCAAAGGTAATGCGGAAACAGCATCCTGGCTGGTCATCTTCCACCAGAGACAGGTGCGCCTGGTTAGACTCGCACAGTTCCCGGGCCAGATAAAGGCCCAGTCCGGTGCCGCTTTTGTCCGTTGTGAAGAACGGCTCAAACACTGAACTCCGGTGCTCTTTTGAGATGCCGGGGCCGTAGTCCCGAACATCCAGATAAGCCCGTTGTCCATCCTCGGTGGCGCCGGCGCTCAGCTTTATATGTTTCTCGCCGCACTGCTGCTGGCTGTAGCGAAGCCCGTTGTCACACAGGTTGACCAGAACCTGTTCGATCTGACTCTTGTCGAAGCGGGCAGCGGGGGACTCAGGATCAATCACAAGGTCGATCCGGACCGGTACCAATTGGTCATCTTGGGTTTGCAGGAAGTCATTACGGAACTCGTGCAGCCAGACCTGAATATCCACCAATTCGGCATTTGCTGCTTTACGCCGGGATAACTCCAGGACGTTTTCTATGATGCCGTTTACCCGACTGGAATGTCGTCGGATGATGTCCAGCATGCGCTTGTCGCCCTCGTCGAGAGCAGAGGATTCCTCCATCAGCTGTGCTGCGTGGCTGATGGCGCCGAGGGGGTTGCGGATCTCGTGGGCGATGCCGGCAGTCAGGCGCCCGAGCGAGGCCAGTTTCATCTGCTGAGCCTGCTGGGTCACCTTGCTCATGTCGTCGATGAACACCAGGATCAGGTCTCCCTGTTCCTGGTCCAGCTGCGTGAAATTGGCCTGTAACAGGGGTGAGGTCGGTGCGGACTGGAACGGAGCAACGCGTTTGCGGGGATCCCCGAGCCAGTCGTCCAGGCCCAGTTTCAGGGGCTGGGGCAGTACTCTGTTTTGCACTTGCGCAGAATCCTCCGCACCTGGAGTGCCAAACAGCAGTTCCTCGGCAGCCGCATTGGCCAGGCGAATCTGGCCAGAGCGATCCAGCACCAGGATGCCGGTACGCATTCGCTGGATAATCTGCTGGTTGATCTGCTCGAGTTCCGCGATGCTACGGGCTCGGCTTGAGGCGAGGGCTTCGCTGCGCATCATTCGACGGGAGATGTTCTGCAGGATAAACGCCGCGGCAAAATAGAGAATGCCGAGGGAGCCGGCGCGGACAATGTCGTCGCCACTTTCATCCAGTACCAGGACCGCCCAACTGGAAATGCCCAGGGAGCACAGAGCGGCAAGGGCGGCATAGAAGGTGCCTATGCGGCTCGGGGTCAGTATGTTGCCGGCGGCGACAGAAATGATGACCAGATTGGCGAGGCCGTTGGTAATACCGGTACTGCTGATCAGCAAACCGTGCATGATCAGGATGTCCAGCAGGATGGAGAGCGTGATATGCCGCTGGCTGGGCTGGAAACCGGCCAGCACGGTCATGCCGATAAAGGCGTTCAAGGCCAGGTAGGACACCACGCCGGCCTGGTAATAGTCCTGCCAGCGAAACCGGGGCTCCATGGCAACCGGCTCGATAAACAGTAGCCCCACCAGCATCAGGCTGACCACCAGCCGGTAGTGGTTGTAGATCCGGAAAAGCTTCACTTGCTGCCAGTTGCCCTGCTGGTAAAGTGCCTGTGCGCTGCCGGTCGGTGAATTGCTGCCTGCCATGGTTGCCTTTTGTCTTTTATCGGTCGGAAGAAATTCTTGCCCTCGCGGGGTTATAATAGCCTTTTCATGGCAATGAGTTACAGGAGCCGATTTATGTCCGTGTCCGGGAACGCCCCGTCCTCCCAATCGCCTGCCCGGAAGTTGCGGGTGGTCATGGCCCAGCTGAATTTCCTGGTAGGGGATATTCCCGGCAATGCCCGGCTGGTGATTGACGCCACCCGCAAGGCGGCCAGTGAGCATCAGGCGGACATCGTGGTGTTTCCGGAACTCTGCCTGACAGGTTATCCACCCGAGGATCTGCTGTTACGCCCGAGCCTGGATCCGCGCGTGGACGAGGCGCTGGAAGAGCTGAAGACTGCAGACCTGGAGCCGGCGATTGTCATCGGTGCACCCCTGCGTCACCAAGGACTGCTCTATAACGGTGCCGTGGTGATCGAGAGGGGCGAAATTACCGGCCGCTATTTCAAGCGGTTCCCGCCCAATTACCAGGTGTTTGATGAAAAGCGTTATTTTGCCGAGGGCAGGGATGTGCTCACCCTTGATATCCGGGGTATTCCGGTCGGTATCACCGTCTGCGAAGACATCTGGAAGGACGGCCCGGTGGAGGATTGTGCCGCATCCGGAGCCCGGCTGATCTTGAACCTGAATGCGTCGCCTTATGACATCGACAAGCAGGCGCGTCGCAAGGCTCTGCTGGAGCGCAAGGCGCAGGAGAATGCGGTCAGTATTGTCTACGTAAACCTGGTCGGTGGACAGGATGAACTGGTGTTCGACGGCGGCTCCATGGTCTACGACCATAGCGGCGTGTTGATGGCCGAAGCGCCGCAGTTCAGCGAGGGCCTGTACCCGGTCGACTTTACCTGCGATCACCATTGCCAGCCAGTATTCCGGCCGCTGCCCGAAGAGCCGTCCCTGGAAGCCAACGTCTACAGCGCCCTGGTCACCGGGGTCCGGGACTACGTGAACAAGAATGGCTTCAAGTCCGTGGTGCTGGGCCTGTCCGGTGGTATCGATTCCGCTATCACCCTGGCCGTCGCGGTGGATGCCCTGGGCAAGGACCGGGTGCGCGCGGTGATGATGCCGTTCCGCTACACCTCCAGCATGAGTCTGGAGGATGCCGAGGCCGAGGCCAACGCTTTGGGCGTGCAGTACGATGTGTTCTCTATCGAGCCCATGTACGATGCCTTCATGGCCACCCTCGCGAAGCCGTTCGAGGGTACAAAGCCGGACACCACCGAGGAAAACCTCCAGGCGCGACTGCGAGGTGTGCTGCTGATGTCCCTGTCCAACAAGTTTGGCTCGCTAGTGCTGACGACCGGCAACAAGAGCGAGATGGCGGTGGGGTATTCCACACTATACGGTGACATGGCTGGCGGGTTTGATGTGCTGAAGGATGTGCCCAAGACCCTGGTTTTCCGCCTGGCGCGCTACCGCAACACGGTGTCCCCGGTGATCCCCGAGCGGGTCATTACCCGTCCGCCCTCGGCCGAGCTGGCGCCGGACCAGAAGGATGAGGACAGCCTGCCCGGGTACGATGTGCTGGACCAGATCCTTAATCTTTATGTCGAGCGGGATTTCAGCGCCGAGGCTATTGTGGCGGAGGGCTTCGATGCCAACGATGTGGCGAGGGTGATTCGGTTGGTGGATATCAATGAGTACAAGCGCCGACAGGCGCCGATCGGCGTCCGGATTACCGAGCGGGGGTTTGGGAAGGATCGGCGGTATCCGATTACCAATGGCTGGAAGAGCGGGAAGTAGCGGGGATGAAGATGGGGTCAGATGAAAGCTTTCATCTGACCCCATCTTCACGTCAATCTCACTCGTCGCCCGTCAACCCGAACGTCACCACATTCATCAACGACCGGTTCTCCCCCTTCAACCGATCCGCCACAAATTCTCCGTCCTCGTTAAACGCCTCACTGTCCGGAAAGTTCTCCCGCAGCAGGGCAATACTGTCCCGCGCACCTTTTTTCAGGTCCAGGAACTGGTAGGTCTCAGCCATGATGATGAGGGCTTCTTCCACGGCCGGGGCTGATGGGTAGTTCTGCACCACATAGCGCGCCCGGTTATTGGCGGCCAGGTAGGCCTGGCGTTTGACGTAATAGCGGGCGGCGTGCAGCTCCAGTTCTGCCATGCGGTTACGAATGGCGATCATTCGCTGGCGGGCATCGCTGGCGTAGGGGCTGTCCGGGTAGCGGTTCAGCAGTTGCGAGAAGTCCCGGAACGCCTGAACCTGTTCGCCTGGATTGCGGGCGGCCACGTCGATGGGAAAGTAGCGGGCCGCCAGGCCGATATCCAGGTTGTAGGAAGCGAGGCCGCGCATGTACAGGGCGTAATCGGCATGGTCACTCTGGGGATTCAGTCGCAGGAAGCGGTCCGCCGCGGCCCGGGCGCCTTCCAGATCAAGGTTCTGATAGCGGGCATAGATCAGATCCAACTGGGCCTGTTCAGCATAGCGGCCAAACGGGTAATAGGTCTCCAGGGCATCCAGGTTCTGCTCGGCTTCATTGAAGTTGCCGGAATCCATCGCCTGACGTGCGTTCTCGTAATAGGTCTGCTCCGGCAGGACTTCTTCTTCCCGTTTGTTACTGGCGCAGGCGCTGATCATCACCACCAGGGTGGACAGCAACAGCAAACGAACAACTGATCTCATGCCGGAATCCCGTATAATGTCGAAAAGTTTTTGAACAGCGGCCATTGTAGCGGGGAAGACGTCCCATGTGCAGAGGTTCCCTTGCTTGATTGCCAGAATCTGATCAAAACGTAACACACCGGCCCCGGGGGCTTGATGTCATCTGAAAACCGAATTACTGCCCGATTTGTTGTTCCACCTGATTTGAGTGACCGCAGGCTCGACCAGGCTGCGGCCGCCTTGATGCCCGAGCACTCCCGCTCCCGCCTCCAAGGCTGGATCAAGGACGCCACCCTGACGGTCAACGGTGAGGCCCGAAAGCCCCGTGATAAAGTCATGCTTGATGACGTCATCGAACTGGATGCAGAGCCGGAAGTGCAGGTGAGCTGGGAAGCGGAAGATATTCAGCTGGATATTGTCTACGAAGACGAACACCTGCTGGTGATCAACAAGCCGGCAGGTCTGGTGGTGCATCCGGCGGCAGGCCACGCGGCGGGTACCCTGGTCAACGCGGTCCTGAGTTACGCCCCGGAAGTGGAAAACCTGCCCCGTGCGGGTATTGTGCACCGGCTCGACAAGGACACCTCCGGCATCATGGTGGTGGCCCGCAGCCTGATAGCCCACACCTCGCTGGTTGATCAGCTTCAGACCCGCACCATGGGGCGCGAGTACGACGCGGTTGTGGTGGGCACACTTACCGGTGGCGCCACGATTGATGCCCCGATTGGTCGACACCCCCGCGAGCGCAAGAAAATGGCGGTGGTCTCCAGCGGCAAGCCGGCCGTCACCCACTACCGATTGGCGGAACGCTTTGCCGCCCACACCCATATTCGCTGCAAGCTGGAAAGCGGCCGGACCCATCAGATCCGTGTACACATGGCCCATGTCAAGCACCCACTTGTGGGCGACCAGCTCTACGGTGGCCGCATGCGCCTGCCCAAAGGCTCCACCGAGGAACTGCGGGAAGTACTCTCCGGTTTCAACCGTCAGGCACTTCATGCCCGGCAACTGACCCTCGAGCATCCAGAAACCGGGGAAATCCTCACCTGGGAAGTGCCGCTGCCAGAGGATATGGTTCACCTGATTGAAGCCCTGCGCAAACACGTCCGGGAGCTCGAGAGCCATGATTTCTGAACAGGCCGTCCTCCGCCCCGACTGGTCGGTGCCCAGAAACATCCAGGCGTTGTGCACTACCCGCCAGGGCGGTGTCAGTGCGTCGCGGTGGGACACCCTAAACCTCGGCAGTCATGTCGGTGACAACCCCGGCCATGTCCAGTCTAATCGACAGCGTCTGGCTGACTTCACCGGTCTGGACGCTTCCCGTATCGCCTGGTTGAACCAGGTTCACGGAACCACAGTGGTGGAGATCACCGCTGACAACGTCGCGACGGTCCCGGAAGCCGATGCCAGTTTCACCCGGGAACCGGGAATTGCCTGCGCCATCCTGACCGCTGACTGTCTGCCGGTGGTGTTGTGTGACCGAACGGGGAGTGTTGTCGGTGCCGCTCATGCCGGTTGGCGAAGCCTGTGCGGTGGCGTACTGGAAAACCTGATCAGCGCCATGGCAGTACCCGGCGAGGAACTGATCGCCTGGCTGGGCCCGGCCATTGGCCCGAAGCAATTCGAAGTCGGCCCGGAAGTTCGCGATGCATTCCTCTCGCACAATCGGGACGCCGCCAGAGCATTCAAAGAAGAGGGCGCCCGCCCCGGTCACTACCTGGCTGATATCTATCAACTGGCCCGTCAACGCCTGGCCAGTGCCGGCGTTCGCTCCGTTTCCGGCGGCAGCCTCTGCACCGTTCGCGATCGGGACTGGTTTTTCTCCTACCGGCGCGATGGTCAGACCGGACGGATGGCGACGCTGATCTGGATGGAATAACGGATCCGTCGTATCTCGACAGTATGGGCGAGGAGGAGGCCTGTCCCTCCAGAACTGTCTGCAGCATGGATGCTGCAGTCAAGCCTACAGGGACGTATTCACGGCGTGTTCTGGAGGGACGGGCCTCCTCCTCGCTTCCCCCGAATCTGAATGACCACGGTCAATTTCCAGCCATAATCAGCCTCCACGAGCTTGAAGTCCCACCACCCGCCCCTACATTTAAATGCAAAGCAATTTGGATATAACCGAACCGCCAAAGGGTTCGCCAGATATCCGCTAACTGATTTGGGGAAACGGAACCATGAGAATCGACAAGCTCACCAGCAAACTGCAGACCGCCCTGGCGGACGCGCAGTCGCTCGCGGTTGGCAAGGACCACAACTTCATTGAGCCCCTGCACCTGATGCAGGCGCTACTCGACCAGGAAGGCAGCTCCATCAAGCCGCTGCTGAAACAGGCCGGCGCAGACCCGTCACGTATCCGCCAGGCCATCGCCCAGGAAATCGAGAACCTGCCGGAAGTGAAAGGCTCCGCCGGCGATGTCTCCATGTCCAACGACATGGGCCGCCTGCTCAACATGGCGGACAAACTGTCCCAAAAGCGCAAGGACCAGTTCATTTCCAGTGAACTCATGCTGCTGGCTGCCTTGGAAGACCGGGGCACCCTGGGCCGGGTAATGCGCGAGCAGGGCGTCGACAAGGCCTCCCTGGAAAAGGCCATCGACGACGTTCGTGGCGGCGAGGCCGTCACCGATCCGGGTGCCGAGGAAAACCGCCAGGCCCTGTCCAAGTACACCATCGACCTCACGGAACGTGCTGCCGAAGGCAAACTCGACCCGGTTATCGGCCGTGATGACGAGATCCGCCGCACCATCCAGGTGCTGCAACGCCGCCGTAAGAACAACCCGGTACTGATCGGCGAACCTGGCGTGGGCAAGACCGCCATTGTCGAAGGCCTGGCCCAGCGTATCGTCAACGGCGAAGTGCCCGAGGGCCTGAAGGATAAAAAGGTCCTGTCGCTGGACATGGGCTCATTGATTGCCGGTGCCAAGTTCCGCGGTGAGTTCGAGGAGCGCCTGAAGGCGCTGCTGAACGAGCTATCCAAGCAGGAAGGGCAGATCATCCTGTTCATCGACGAGATCCACACCATGGTCGGCGCCGGCAAGGCCGAAGGTTCCATGGACGCTAGCAACATGCTGAAGCCGGCCCTGGCCCGGGGTGAACTGCACTGCGTGGGCGCCACCACCCTGGACG
This sequence comes from Marinobacter sp., assembly GCF_046484525.1. GTDB lineage: Bacteria > Pseudomonadota > Gammaproteobacteria > Pseudomonadales > Oleiphilaceae > Marinobacter. Next base: position 8,795 of record NZ_JAWOIS010000088.1, on the reverse strand, counting down.
AGTACCGGGAGAACATCGAGAAGGATGCCGCGCTCGAGCGCCGGTTCCAGAAGGTACTGGTCAACGAGCCGAGCGAGGAAGACACCATTGCCATCCTGCGTGGTCTGAAAGAGCGTTACGAGGTTCACCACGGTGTTGAAGTCACCGACGGTGCCATCATCGCGGCGGCCAAGCTGTCCCACCGGTACATTACCGACCGGCAGCTTCCGGACAAGGCGATCGACCTGGTGGACGAAGCCGCCAGTCAGATCCGCATGGAGATGGATTCCAAACCCGAGGCGCTGGACCGTCTCGAGCGCCGGCTGATCCAGTTGAAGATCGAGCGCGAGGCCCTGAAGAAGGAGAAGGACGAGGCGTCCAAGAAGCGGTTGTCAGAACTGTCTGACGTGATTTCCGATGTCGAGCGCGAGTACGCCGATCTGGAGGAAGTCTGGAATTCCGAAAAGGCGGCGCTCCACGGCTCTCAGAAGATCAAGAGCGATCTGGAGCAGGCGCGAATTGACCTGGAAAACGCCCGCCGTGCCGGCGATCTGGGCCGCATGTCCGAGCTGCAGTACGGCAAGATTCCGGAGCTGGAGCGCCAGCTGGAAATGGCCGGCCAGGCCGAGATGAAAAAGATGGAGCTTTTGCGTAACCGCGTCACCGACGAGGAGATCGCCGAGGTGGTCTCCAAGTGGACCGGCATCCCTGTATCGAAGATGCTCGAAGGCGAGCGTGACAAGCTCATGCGCATGGAAGAGGCCCTGCACGACCGGGTGATCGGTCAGGATGAGGCGGTGGAAGCCGTCTCCAATGCCGTTCGCCGTTCCCGCGCCGGCCTGTCAGATCCGAACCGGCCCAACGGCTCGTTCCTGTTCCTCGGCCCGACCGGGGTGGGCAAGACCGAGCTGTGCAAGTCCCTCGCATCGTTCCTGTTCGATACCGAGGAGGCCATGGTGCGCATCGACATGTCCGAGTTCATGGAGAAGCACTCCGTGGCTCGCCTCATCGGCGCGCCTCCCGGCTATGTCGGCTATGAGGAGGGTGGCTATCTGACCGAAGCGGTACGTCGTCGCCCGTATTCGGTGCTGCTGCTTGATGAGGTGGAGAAGGCGCACCCGGATGTGTTCAACATTCTCCTGCAGGTGCTGGAGGATGGCCGCCTGACCGATGGCCAGGGCCGCACGGTGGACTTCCGCAACACCGTGATCGTGATGACCTCGAACCTGGGCTCCGACATCATCCAGCAGAAAGCGGGTGAGGAGAACTACGAGGCCATGAAAAGCGCGGTGATGGAAGTGGTAGGCACCCACTTCCGCCCCGAATTCATCAACCGCGTGGACGAAGTGGTGGTGTTTCATCCGCTGGCGGAAGACCAGATCCGTGGCATCGCGAAGATCCAGATCGCCGGCCTGAGCAAGCGCCTGAAGGAACAGGACATGAAGCTGGAGCTGGATGCTGGGGCTATGGATCTGCTGGCGGAGGTCGGTTACGACCCGGTCTATGGCGCCCGGCCGCTGAAGCGGGCCATTCAGCGCAACATCGAAAACCCGCTGGCGCAGAAGCTGTTGCAGGGAGAGTTTGTGCCGGGGGACACCATCCGCGGCACGGTGAAGAATCACCAGTTGGTGTTCGAGAAGGCCTGATCGGTCGGTGAAGTCGGGGTCAGATGAACGCTTTCATCTGACCCCACCGTCACCTATTACTCTTCCATCGGCCCACAGTTCTCTTCGGCAACCTTCTCAAACCGCATCCGCTGCTCGGCAATCTCCTCCGGTGACAGATACCGTCGCTCGCCGTTTTCCTCCACCTGAATCCGCGCATTGCTGTCAATGACCCGCAAATTCGATTGGGCAGTGGCACAGTTGGCTTCGCGCTGCTTGCGGATCGCCTCCATCTCGGCCTGTTCACGCTCGGTGAGCTGGCGCTTTTCCGCTTCCTGCTCCATGGCCTGCACCTGCTCCTGGGGGCTGGTGCGGCTGGACGCGTTGGCCGAGCCCTTGCCGGAACGGACACTGACCTGTTCGGCTTTGCTGCCCGTGGGCTGGCGGTCTCCAAAGTGGGTGACGCCATTCTCGTCCGTCCATTTGTAGACGGAACCGCTGTGGGCCATGCCCGGTGCCAAAGCCATTAACAGGGTCAACATCAGGATTTTTCTGTTCATGGATCTACTCGCCGTGGTTTGCTGCCGGTCAGATTCCGCTGCCGGTTGGAATTATTGGTGAAGTCTATCATGCCATCCGTGACGCGGATTTTCTTTCGTCTGGTTCAAATCTCTGGGTCCGGATTGACCGAGTATGGCAGACCAACGGCCATATTGGACACTAACGCCTATTGACAGGGAGTTTCGCGCTGTCAGAATTGGCCATTGCCTGAAACTGGGGTTAATTCGGCAGGCAATCCCGAGCGAGTATCCCCCGTTAATCACCACACTTAACACGTCGGGTCCCGATGTGCGCTGGTTGTTGCTTACGTGCAACCCGTTGATTGGTCGTTCTCCGCAACCCTCAGGAGTGCGACTGGCCAGGAGACAACCTCTTATTTTGCAGGTGTGGAGGAGCAAGCCGGTTCCGCTTTCACAAGAAGCAGGGAGACCGTGAATCCAGGCAACCGGGACGAAACCCGGCTCATTCACTCGTAGAAGAGGGTAGAAAATCGTGGAGTTATTGTCTGGCGCCGATATGCTGATCCGGTCCCTTCAGGATGAAGGTATCGAATACATATACGGCTATCCGGGTGGTGCAGCCCTTCATATTTATGATGCGCTGTTCAGGCAGGACAAAGTCAAGCACATTCTGGTACGCCATGAGCAGGCGGCGGTCCATATGGCCGACGGTTATGCCCGCGCGACCGGAAAACCAGGTACCGTACTGGTGACCTCGGGTCCTGGAGCCACCAACACCATTACCGGCATTGCCACCGCTTTCATGGATTCCATCCCCATGGTGGTTCTGTGCGGTCAGGTTGCCTCCCACCTTATTGGTGAGGATGCCTTCCAGGAAACCGACATGATCGGTGTGTCCCGTCCCGTGGTGAAACACAACCTGAGTGTGCGGCACCCCGAGGAAATCCCCGAAATCATTCGCAAGGCCTACTACATTGCCGCGACCGGTCGCCCCGGCCCGGTGGTGGTGGATATCCCCAAGGATATGACCACGCCGAACGAGCGCTATGAGTATTCCTATCCGAAGAAGGTCAAGTTGCGCTCCTACAATCCGGCCATTCGTGGCCACGCTGGCCAGATCAAGAAAGCGGTCGATATGCTCCTCGCAGCCAAGCGTCCGGTGATTTATGCCGGTGGCGGCGTCATTCTGGGTAAGGCGTCGAACCAGATGACAGAGCTGACCCGCATGCTGGGGTACCCGCTCACCAACACCCTGATGGGCATCGGTTGTTATCCGGCCTCCGATAAACAGCACCTGGGCTGGCTGGGCATGCATGGTACCTACGAAGCCAACATGGCCATGCACCACTCGGATCTGATCCTGGCAGTGGGCGCCCGATTTGACGACCGGGTAACCAACGCCACCGAGAAGTTCTGTCCGGGTGCACGGATCATCCACATCGACATCGATCCGGCCTCCATCTCCAAGACCGTGGAGGCGGATGTGCCCATCGTTGGCCCCGTGGATGCGGTGCTCAAGGAAATGCTTGCCCTGGTGAAAGAGAGCAAGGACAAGCCGGATGCCGACGCCATTGCCTCCTGGTGGAAGCAGATCGACGAGTGGCGAGCGTTCCACGGCATGCGTTACGAAAACAACCCGGATGTCATCAAGCCGCAGGAAGTGATCGAACTGCTGTGCAAGCTGACCAACGGCGAGGCGTTCGTCACCTCCGACGTGGGTCAGCACCAGATGTTCGCTGCCCAGTACTACAGGTTCGACAAGCCCAATCGCTGGATCAACTCCGGTGGCCTGGGCACCATGGGCTTCGGCCTGCCGGCGGCGATGGGGGTCAAGCTCACCCATCCGGACGACGAGGTGCTGTGCATCACCGGTGAGGGCAGTATCCAGATGAACATCCAGGAGCTGTCCACCTGCAAGCAGTACAACCTGCCGGTGAAGATCATCAACCTGAACAACCAGGCCCTGGGTATGGTGAAGCAGTGGCAGGACATGAACTACGAGTCCCGTCACTCCCAGTCCTACATGGAGTCCCTGCCGGACTTTATCAAGCTGGCAGAAGCTTATGGCCACGTGGGCGTGCGCATCGAGAAGAAGGAAGACCTTGAGTCCAAGCTCAAGGAAGTCCTGGCGATGAAAGACAAGCTGGTCTTTGTCGATATCTATGTAGACCGCTTCGAGCATGTCTACCCGATGCAGGTGGCCCGCGGTTCCATGAAAGACATGTGGCTCAGCAAGACGGAGAGGGTGTGATCATGCGTCGAATCATTTCTGTTTTGCTGGAAAACGAGCCGGGTGCGCTGTCACGGGTTGTTGGTCTGTTCTCCCAGCGCAACTACAACATTGAAACACTGACCGTGGCGCCGACCGAGGACGAGACCCTGTCCCGTCTGACCGTCACCACCACCGGTTCTGACAAGGTCATCGAACAGATCACCAAGCAGCTGAACAAGCTGATTGAAGTGGTGAAATTGGTGGACCTGACCGAGGGCGCCCACATCGAACGCGAACTGATGTTGGTGAAGCTGAAAGCGACTGGATCCCAGCGTGCCGAGATCAAGCGCACGGTGGATATCTTCCGCGGCCAGATCGTGGATGTCACCAGCTCGGTGTACACGGTCCAGTTGGCGGGAGACAGCGACAAGCTGGATGGCTTTATCCAGGCCGTCGGTACTTCCGGAGTGCTGGAAGTGGTCCGTACCGGGGTTTCTGGTATTGCCCGCGGCGAAAAGGTGCTGAGCCTGTAACGGCCAGATTTGACAAGTTTGAACATTATGGCCCTGCGGGGCAAATACAAATAACAGAGGTTTCTCATGCAGGTTTACTACGATAAGGATTGTGATCTTTCCATCATCCAGGGCAAGAAAGTCGCCATCATCGGTTTCGGTTCCCAGGGCCATGCCCACGCGTGCAACCTGAAAGAATCCGGTGTTGACGTGACCGTGGGTCTGCGTCCGGGTTCTTCTTCCATCGCCAAGGCCGAAGCCTATGGTCTGAAGACCAGCGACGTGCCGTCTGCCGTTGCCGCCGCTGACGTGGTCATGGTCTTGACTCCGGACGAGTTCCAGGCCCAGCTGTACAAGGCCGAGATCGAGCCGAACCTGAAGGAAGGCGCGACCCTGGCATTCGCCCACGGCTTTGCCATCCACTACAACCAGATCGTTCCGCGCAAGGATCTGGACGTAATCATGGTCGCCCCGAAGGCTCCGGGTCACACCGTTCGTACCGAATTCGCCAACGGTGGCGGTATTCCTGATCTGATCGCCATCTTCCAGGACGCTTCCGGCAACGCCAAGAACCTGGCCCTGTCCTACGCCAGCGGTATCGGTGGCGGCCGTACCGGCATCATCGAAACCAGCTTCAAGGACGAGACTGAAACCGACCTGTTCGGCGAGCAGGCCGTTCTGTGTGGCGGTACTGTTGAGCTGGTCAAGGCCGGTTTCGAAACTCTGGTTGAAGCCGGTTATGCGCCGGAGATGGCCTACTTCGAATGTCTGCACGAGCTGAAGCTGATCGTGGATCTGATGTACGAAGGCGGCATCGCCAACATGAACTACTCAATCTCCAACAACGCGGAGTATGGTGAGTACGTGACCGGCCCGGAGATCATCAACGAGCAGTCCCGCGAAGCCATGCGCAATGCTCTGAAGCGCATCCAGAGCGGCGAGTATGCCAAGATGTTCATCTCCGAAGGCAGCCTGAACTACCCGTCCATGACCGCGCGCCGTCGTGACAACGCGGCCCACCAGATCGAAGTGGTTGGTGAGAAGCTGCGTTCCATGATGCCGTGGATCACTGCCAACAAGATCGTGGACAAGGATAAGAACTGATCCGGATTCCCGGCACAGTTTTCGAAAACGCGGCCCGGGTGGCCGCGTTTTTCGTATATACTCCGCCCAAATGCTTTCCGGAGTTCCAGGAATGACTGACGAGAAAAAATCTGCCGCTGCAGAAGAAGCCACCTTCAAGAATGAACAGCAAGAAACCCCGGATCCGGAGATCGATTCCGGGGAGGTCGTGGAAGAAGAGCTGGTCGAGGGGGCGCCTGTCCGTCGCAAGGGCATTTACCTGTTGCCCAATGCCCTGACAACCGCCTCCCTGTTTTCAGGGTTTTACGCAATCGTGTCAGCGGCCAACGGCGTCTTCGACAATGCCGCGATCGCGGTTTTCGTCTCCATGATCCTCGACGGGCTGGATGGCCGAGTGGCCAGGATGACCAACACCCAGAGCAAGTTCGGCGAGGAGTATGACAGTCTCGCGGATATGGTTGCCTTCGGTGTGGCGCCGGGTCTGGTGGCCTTTTTCTGGTCCCTGAACGGTCTTGGTAAGTTTGGCTGGGCCATCACCTTCATTTATGTTGCCGGCGCGGCCTTGCGGTTGGCCCGTTTCAATACCCAGATCGGTTCGGTGGACAAGAAGTTCTTTGTGGGGTTGGCCAGTCCGTCCGCGGCCGCCTGTGTTGCCGGCCTGGTCTGGTGTTTTCATCAGTTCGAGCCGTCCACCTGGCTGACAATACTGACTGTTATTGTGGTTGGTGGTACTGGCGTGCTCATGGTGAGCAATATTTTCTACCGCAGCTTCAAGGATCTTGATCTGCGCGGCCGGGTCCCGTTTGCTGCCATCTTGTTGGTGGTACTGATGCTTGTTGTGATCGCTCTGGATCCGGCAACCGTATTGTTTACCGTGTTCCTGCTCTATGCATTGTCCGGACCTGCCCGCGCCCTGTTTCGCGGCAAACCACGCCGCCAATAAGGCGTAGCAACCCTGCAGTACTTGCCCCGGGCCCGGCGCCCGGGGAATTATCGAGGGATACTCCGGTCAATCACTCAGGCTTCTGGTTAACGGAGATTCCCGATGCTTATCAAGAAACGCCCGCCCTGGGCTCTTTCCCAATCTGATATCACGCCAGAATCAGTTTACCTCGATCGTCGCCGTTTCATGGGTGGTATGGTTGCCGCCGCGCTGGCTGGTGCTGGAGTGCCTCGCCTTGTGGACGCCGCAGCCGCACCGGTGCAGGGCGAATCCGTCGAATTTACAGCAATGCCGGGATTCTCCACCGATGAACAGAAAACCCCGTATGAAGATGTAACTCGTTACAACAACTTCTACGAGTTCGGGACCGATAAAGGCGATCCCGCGCGGTACGCGGATGAGATGTCTGTGGATCCCTGGTCGGTGACCGTCGGGGGAGAGTGTGAAAAGCCGGGAACTTACGATCTGGAGGATCTGGTCCGCCCCCACGACTACCAGGAACGAATTTACCGGTTACGTTGCGTTGAAGCCTGGTCCATGGTGATTCCCTGGATCGGGATTCCGCTGGCGGACATGCTCAAGCGCTTCGAACCGAACTCCCGGGCGAAGTACGTCTATTTTGAAACGCTCCACGATCCGGATCAGATGCGGGCGCAGCGCTCGCTGTTCAGTACCATCGACTGGCCATATCAGGAAGGCCTCAGGATGGATGAGGCCATGAATGAGCTGAGCTTCATGGCCGTCGGTCTCTATGGCAAAACCCTTCCAAAACAGAACGGCGCGCCCATGCGGCTGGTTGTGCCCTGGAAATACGGCTTCAAGAGTATCAAGTCCATTGTGAAGATCCGTTTCCAGGAGGAGCGGCCGAAAACCACCTGGGAAATGATTGCTCCGCAGGAGTACGGCTTCTATGCCAACGTGAACCCGGCGGTGGACCATCCGCGCTGGAGTCAGAAGCGAGAGCGCAGGCTGCCGTCGGGACTGTTAAGCCCGAACTGGATGGAAACCCGGAAGTTCAATGGTTATGGCGAGCAGGTTGCCCACTTGTACAAGGGGATGGACCTGACTAAGTACTATTGAACGGAAATCAGGACCAATCATGACCATCCCGATGCTGCCGTTCAGAATAGTGGTCTTCCTGCTGTCCTGTGTGCCGTTTGCGTTACTGGTCTTCGATATTGTCACCGGGTCCCTCGGCCCAGACCCGGGGCAAAGGGTAACCGAGACGCTCGGCCTGTCGGCATTCCAGTTGCTGATTGTGACGTTGTTAATGACGCCCTTGGCGCGCTGGGCTCATTGGTCTGGGTGGATAAAAATCCGCAGGATGGTTGGCTTGTTTGCGTTCTTTTATGCAACGCTTCACCTGATAGCGTTCCTGCAGTTTATCCTGGGGTGGACCGATCTGTGGGCGACCTTCACCAAGCGCCCCTATATTATCTTCGGAAGTATGGCGTTCCTGTTGCTGATTCCGCTGGCAGCCACGTCCACCAAATCGATGATGCGCAGAGTGGGGCGGCGGTGGAAGCCGCTGCACCGTCTGGTTTATCCGGCTGTCGCCTTGGCGTGGCTGCACTTCATCTTCCAGGCGCGGAGCGATATCACCGAGATGGTGATTTATGGATTGGTGGTGGTCTTTTTACTTGGCATAAGAGGGTACTGGTTCGGATGGTATTCCCTGATTCCGCTGAGGGCACCCAGAAGAAGCTGAAACAGGTGATTGGCTGACCGTTTTGGGTAGTATTTGAACAGCCGAATAGGTGGATACCGAAGCTCTGGAAAATAAACCGAAATTGGTCGTTGACAGTTTTCCTGAGGGCTGTAGAATGCGCACCACTTCTGAGGGACAAGCCACTGAGACAGCGGCGGCCCGGAGGAGGTAACTGTTTGAAAGCGCTGAAGAAAAACGATTTCAGATTTCTTCAGAAAGCGGTTGACAAGGTG
>NZ_JAWOIS010000083.1:0-3105 GCF_046484525.1 Marinobacter sp. | reverse complement strand
CCCCAATATTCGATATCCCCGTCGGTGGCGCCGTACTCTTTGTACTGCCGCCGCGTATAACCGCTGGCGAGAAGCTCGTCGTACCGATCATCGTCATCGAATCCCATCGCGCAACCCTGACACTCTCCTCCGGCCCGTCGGCCGGCCCCTCGCTAGTCGGTCTCACCCAACTGCCACCACGTCCGCTCCCGGTCACCCCAGGGAGGTTTCCCGGCCGGGGCATCGTCATCGCCCGCCGGGTGGCCGAACGGCACGGTCGGGACCGTGGCGACCCCGCTCCACACCTCGACCGCCACTGCAGCCGGCTGTGCTCGCGCACCATGGCGCCAGTGTCTCGCGGTTTGGGGGTGAGGGCAATGGGGGGATCGGGGGGCAGCATGTCGCCGGTGTCAGTTGACGGGCTATAATGCGCCATAGATTTTCACCCAAGATGCGCCAGGTGTTTTCACCAACAATGCGCCAGGTGTTTTCACCCAAAATGCACCAGCCGTTTTCGGCCAAGATGCGCCACCCTCGGATGCACCATTTAGTGTATCCTTCCGGGACAGAGAGTACCGGGAGGAATCATGACCGAAAGGAAACTGAAGCTAATGGACGTTCGGGGATTACTTTTGCATTTTCGAGCCGAATCAAGCGATCGGCAGATCCAGCGGGACACTGGACTGAACCGCCGGACCATCCAGCGATACCGGGCGTGGGCAAAAAGCGAGGGGCTGCTGGAAGGTGCGCTGCCCACGCCGGAGGAACTTGCCGCGCGGCTGCAGGCTAGCCTTCCCGAAAAGACCCCGCCGCAGAATCAGTCGGCTGCGGAAGGCTACCGCGAGGAGATCAAAAGGTTGCTGGATATGGAGGTAGAAGTGGCTGCGATCTATCAGCGGCTGCTTGAGCGGGGCTTCACCGGGAGCTACGCGTCGGTCTACCGTCTGGCGCGGCGGATCAAACCGACAGGAAAGCACCGCCAGAAGACGACGCGGGTAGAACGCCCACCGGCGGAAGAAGCTCAGGTGGACTTTGGCTACGCTGGGAGGATGATCGATCCGGAAAGCGGGCAACTGCGCAAGACATGGGTCTACGTGATGACGCTGTCCTGGAGCCGGCATCAGTACGTCGAGTTCGTCTGGGATCAGAAGATCCAGACATGGCTGCGCTGTCATCGGAATGCCTTTGAGTTCTTTGGCGGGGTTCCGGCGCGGATCGTGTTGGACAATCTCAAAACAGCCATCGTCAAGGCAATTCAGGACGATCCGCAGGTGCAGTCCAGCTACCAGGAATGCGCACTACACTACGGGTTTCTCTTGGCGCCTTGCCGGGTGGCAACTCCCGAGCACAAAGGCAAAGTTGAGAAAGGTGGGGTGCACTATGTAGTCCGCAATTTTCTGGGCGGGCGTACCCCGACTACCCTGATACAGGCCAACAAGGATGTGCGGCGCTGGTGTTTGACGACCGCGGGTCAGCGAATTCATGGCACGACATTTGAAGCGCCGCTCAAGCGGTTTGAGGAGATCGAACAAGCCCTCCTGAAGCCCTTGCCGGCCTCGCCTTATGATCTGGCTGTTTGGAAAAAGGTCAAAGTCTATCGCGACTGCTATGTCAGTTTTGACCATGCTTTCTATTCAGTGCCACACCGCCTGTATCCTGGCTCGGTGTGGATATGCGGCGGGACGACAAACGTGCGGATTTACGATCTAAAATACACACTCCAGGCGACCCACGAACGGGCCACCCAGGCGGGTCAGAGAATAACCCACACCGACCACTTGCCACCTGAGAAGCTGCCTGGTCTGCTGCAGACCCGCGAAAGCGTCGTGGAAGATGCACAAAAAGTTGGTCCGGCCACCGGAAAGGTGGTGCAGGAACTGCTGGAGCATCCGGTCCTCGACCGGCTATCTACTGCCGGGCGATTGGTCCGTCTGGCGAACCAATTCAGCCCGGAACGATTGGAAGCAGCTTGCCAGAAGGCACTGGCCTATGGTGATGGGAGCTACAGAACGATCAAAGGCATCCTGAAACAAGGCACAGAGAGCCAGACTGCGCCTCTTTTGGTTGAGATTCCCCCGGCAACCACTTTTGCTCGCAGCAAAGACGAGCTGGTAGCCGGCCTGATGGAGGTAGGGTTGTGGAACTGAAACATCAGCTTGCCGGCCAACTCCGCCAGCTGCGGCTATCGGGAGTCCTGGAAACGATGGAGGCCCGTCATCGCCAAGCCATTGACGGGCAGTGGAACTATACCGAGTTTCTGTCACGCTTGTTGGAAGACGAGGTGGAGCGCCGGGCGCAGAAGCAGCTCAATCTGCGGTTGCGACGGGGAGCGCTCAACACGACCAAAACCCTGGAAGGCTTCGACTTTCACTTCAACCCACACCTTAACCGGCAGCAGATTCTGCAGCTGGCAAGTTGCGAGTTCGTCCGTCAGAAACGCAACCTGCTGATCTGCGGCCCGACCGGGGTGGGAAAGTCACACCTGGCGCAGGCGTTGGGCCAGGAAGGGGCCCGCCAGGGGCTAGATGTGCTGTTCATCAGCACACAGAAGATGCTCCAACACCTCAATGGCGGCCGGGCGGACGGTACGTGGGAACGCCGTATGACAGCCTACCTACGCCCAGATCTACTCATCCTGGATGACTTTGGGCTCAAGCCGCTTCAACCTCCCGGCCCGGAGGATCTGTACGATGTGATCAATGAGCGTTACGAAAAGGGCAGCATCTTGGTGACTTCTAACCGCGCACCCAGCGAGTGGCCAGATCTCTTCCTGGACCCACTGTTGGCCAGCGCTGGGCTGGATCGGCTGCTTGACCGCGCCGAAGTGATCATCATCCGCGGCCCCAGCTTCCGCTCCCAGGGCCGCACACAGCTACTCGAGGAGGTGTATGCCAAGACCATTGAACCCTAAATCTCTAGCCACTTGAAACTTGCATCTGCTCTCTGGGTGGTGCACTGTTGCCGAAAAACGCTGGTGCATTGTTGCCGAAAAATGGTGGTGCACTTACGTCCGTAAATTGACACCGGGGTTCGTGTTGCTCGTGAACAGCGCGTACCCCTTGAACCGCCCCTCCCGCGCCGCCCGCGTCCGCGCGATCGCCTCATCAAAGGCCCGCAGGTCCTCGA
>NZ_JAWOIS010000072.1:0-19470 GCF_046484525.1 Marinobacter sp. | reverse complement strand
TTAAGATCTGATATGATTCTTCTCCTTGTTCACCCAGTATAGGGGAGTGGGATCGTGGGGGACATACACCGGTCGGCAGGAGGTGAGTAGAAGCCATCTCAAAATTGCTGCGTTGCCTTGTCTCGACTGCACTCGCTAATATGGAGTCGTTTTGCGGGAGCCACTGAGAGCCTTGATAGCTGCGTTGCGCTGACTCGATTTGGAACCACCAAACCTTCGCCATCGCGCCTTGCTCTCAAGGCTCTCAGTGGCTCAGTAGGTCAGCGAATTAACCAGACGGGACACTAGGAGTAGGGGGCTACTGGGTGATTGCGGCCAGCTTGCGCTGGGCTTCCTCTCCCACATCGCCGCCGGCCTTGGCGGCCTCGCTGTAATATGCCACCGCTTCGTCACGACGGTTCTGCTTCACGGCGACATCGCCCATGCGCAGGTAACCGATGGAAGTGGGCACCACTTCGTTGGCCTTGGTCAGGTGATTCCTTGCCTTGTCGACCTTGTTCAGGGCCAGGGCATTCAGGCCGCTGCGAAGCTGGTATTCGAACATCTCCGGGTACAGGGAGACTGCCTTGTCGAAATCCGCTTCAGCCTCTTTCAGCTTTTTCTGCTGTTGGTAAATGCGCCCTCGCAAGGAATAGAACATGGCTTCCCGGGGCAGGAGACGGATGGCTTCATTGATTTTGGCCAGGGCGTCGTCGTAGTCCTTGTTCGAGGCGAGTTTCAGGGCCTCGTCATGGGCGTCATAGGCCGGCTGCAGTTCCCTCAGCTTGGCCAGCTTGCGCTGGTAGACATCCTCGCCCCGGTACCCGCCCGCACCGATCTTGTTGACCAGTTCCCGGTTCTCCGCCACACGTTTGGCTGAAGGCGGGTGCGTGGCGAAAAGGCCCTGGATGAAACCCTGGTCACGGCCTTCACTCAGTTTCAGGAACAGCTCCTGCAGTTCCACCGCTGCCTGGGGATCGTAGCCGGCCGTTTTCATGTAATTGATGCCGTAGTGGTCCGACTCCAGTTCGTCCCCCTGGCTGTACTGGGCCAGGGCGAGCTGTGCGCCAAGCGCTGCACCGCCCATGACCAGGCCGGCCCATTCGTTATCAGACAGCGCAAATCCGAGGCCGGCCACGCCCAGACTGATTAACTGGGCCTGTTGCATGCGTTGGACGCTATGGCGGGCGGCAGCGTGAACAATCTCGTGGCCGAGTACTGATGCCAACTGGGCTTCATCGTCGAGCTTGGTGAGCAGGCCCCGGTTGACGGCGATCTTGCCGCCGGGGAGGGCCCAGGCATTGGGCACGCTGTTGTTCAACACTACGAACTCATAGGGCAGGTCGGGGCGGTCGCTTACCTGAGCCAGCTTCTGGCCCACCTCACGGACGTAAAGATTCAGTTCGGGATCAATGTAGAACCGGCCACCCTGCGTCTGCTGGGTTGGCACATACTGTTCGGCGCCTATAGCCAGTTCCTGGCTCTCGGGGATCAGTGACAGCTGTTTCTCGCCGGTGACGGGGTTAACAGAGCACCCCGCAATGAACGCAAGGGCAAGGATCAGCAGCCCGAATCGGGTTTTTGAGAGAAGCACGGTTACCTCCTGTACCTGGGTGCCTGGCTGACGTTGGTTTCTCGACATGATTGCATGGTTGGATGAACCTGAACATGCCCCATTTCTGGAGAGGCACCCTGTCTTGGCGTATTATAGATAATTGATTCCTTTCCCGGTTGTTAATTCCTGATTAAGGCCCCTCATGAGTAATCTGCTCGAGCTTGCCGCGCTGCTCTGGTTTTTCATCTGCTGGATTGGCTATACCCAGTACTCCAAACGACGGGCGGCGGACCGACCCTGTCTATCGAACACCCTGGACCTTTACCGGGAAGACTGGATGCGGGTGATGCTCCGGCGCGACAACCGAATTTCGGACACCTCGGTGGTGGGCAATCTCGAGCGCAACGGTGCCTTCTTCGCCTCCAGCTGTCTGCTAATTCTGGCGGGTATCATCACCGCACTTGGTTACACCAGCGAGGCCATGGAGGTCTTTGCCGCGATGCCCTTCAGCGTGGTCCCCAGCCGCGAAATCTGGGAGCTGCGCCTCGTGGTCCTGCTGATTGTGTTCGTGTATGCCTTCTTCAAATTCACCTGGTCCATGCGGATGTACAATTTTGTCTCCGTGATGGTCGGCAGTGCGCCACTGGCTGAGGACACCAAAACCAGCCCGGCGGCCCGGGAAGCGTTCGCCCGAAGCGCCGGAAACATCTGTAACCTGGCGGGGGATGCCTTCAACCTGGGCCTGAGGTCCTTCTACTACGCGCTCGCGGTCGTTGCGTGGTTCTTCCATCCGATTGCATTCATTGTGGCTTCGACGGTTGTCGTCATTGTTTTATACCGACGTGAGTTCTGTTCGGATGCGCTGGAAGCGCTACGCTCAGGTAAGGTGTTTGAGGAGCCGGTGGCAGAAAAGAACGAACGCAAGGCCAAAACCAACTGATCAACAGGATTCTCCTGGATGGATAACCAAACCCGAATAGACCGGGTCACCCGGTTTATTGAAACCCTGAACCAGGCCCGTGAGCTGGGTCTGTCAGTAACCGACGCCGGTGATGGCACGTTGACCCTGTGCCTGCCATACAGCGACCGGATCATCGGTAATCCGGATACCGGGGTGATCCATGGCGGTGCGATTACCACCCTGATGGACACCACCTCCGGCTGCGTCATTCTTTGCGCCCTGGAGGATTTCGAGCTGTGCCCGACCCTTGACCTGCGGGTGGATTACATGCGCCCGGCGCATCCCCACAAACCGGTATACGCCCGCGCGGAAACCTACCGGATTACCCGCAATATCATCTTCACTCGTTGTGAGGCGTACCAGGAGGGCGGGGAAACCATTGCCAACTGCGTGGCCACCTTCATGCGCATCGGCAAAGAGGCCAGCCCCAAACATTACCGTGACCTGATCGCGGGAGGTGCTAAATGACCGATCCGGAAATCCTCCGTTACACCCAGGAAACCGGAGACTTCTCCCGCATGCTCGAAAGCATTCCCTACGCTACCTGGATCGGGCTGCAGTGCGAGCGCTTCGGAGATGACCTGATTTTCCGGCTGCCGAAAAAGGAATCCAACCTGGGCAACCCGATTCTGCCGGCCATTCACGGCGGCGTGATTGGTGGCTTCATGGAGATGTCGGCCAACATCTACTTGATCATGTCCCGTGAATCCCTGCGCATGCCCCGCATCGTGGATTTTTCCCTGGACTACCTGCGTGCCGGCCTGAACCGGGAAACCTTCGCCGAGTGCCGCCTGACCCGGCAGGGCAACCGCGTGGCCAATGTGATGGTTACCGCCTGGCAGAAATCCCGTTCCCAGCCCATTGCCACCGCCCGGGCGCATTTTCTCCTCGAAGACTGAGCTCACCTGACCGATCCAGGGCTTGAAATGCCCCGGTGTGGCCCCATTTTTCCCTGCAGACTTAACACGACAGTCGGGTGGCGCGGGCAGGAAGGCAGTTCCAAAACCGTGCGGAGCCATGGATGGCGGAGCCGAGCGTACATGGATGTATTCACAGCGTGTTTTGGAACTGCCTTCCTGCCCGTGCCGCTCCACCGATCCAAGACAGCAGGAGAACCATAAGCCATGACGGTTGAAGTAAACAAAGAGACGTTGGGTTTTCAGACAGAGGTTAAGCAGCTGCTTAACCTGATGATCCATTCCCTGTATTCGAATAAAGAGATCTTCCTTCGTGAGTTGATTTCCAACGCTTCGGATGCCGAGGACAAACTGCGCTTTGCCGCCCTGAAGGACGATAAACTGTACGAGGGCGATTCCGAGCTGAAAATCCGCCTGGATTACGACAAGGACGCCGGCACGGTCACCCTCACCGATAACGGTATCGGCATGGGCCGGGATGATGTCATCTCCAATCTTGGCACTATCGCCAAGTCCGGTACCGCCGAGTTCCTCAAGCAGCTGTCCGGTGACGAGAAGAAGGACAGTAAGCTGATCGGCCAGTTTGGTGTCGGTTTCTACTCCGCGTTCATCGTGGCCGACAAGGTGGACGTGTTTACCCGTCGTGCCGGTGCGCCAGCCGAGGAGGGCGTGCATTGGGAGTCCAAGGGCGACGGTGAGTTTTCCATCGAGCAGGTGAACCGCGAGCAGCGTGGCACCCAGATCGTTCTGCACTTGAAATCCGACGCCAAGGAGTTTGCCGACGGCTGGAAACTGCGCAGCCTGGTGAAGAAATACTCCGACCACATTTCCTTCCCGGTGGTGATGAAGTCCGAATCCGAGGAAGAGGACAAGAAGGGTGAGGACGAGACCGTCAACGACGCCACCGCCCTGTGGACTCTTCCGCGCACCGAGATCAAGGACGAGGAATACAAGGAATTCTACAAGCACATCGCCCACGACTTCGAGGATCCGCTGACCTGGTCTCACAACAAGGTCGAGGGCAAGCTGGACTACACCAGCCTGCTGTATATCCCCAAGCGGGCACCGTTTGATCTGTACAACCGGGAAGCACCCCGTGGTCTGAAGCTGTATGTCCAGCGCGTGTTCATCATGGACGACGCCGAACAGTTCCTGCCGCTGTACCTGCGCTTCACCAAGGGTGTGATCGATTCCAACGATCTGTCCCTGAACGTCTCCCGGGAGATCCTGCAGAACGACAGCACCGTGGACAGCATCCGCACGGCCATGACCAAGCGGGTACTGGATATGCTGTCCAAGCTGGCCAAGAAGCAGCCGGAGGACTACCAGGCGTTCTGGAACGAGTTCGGCACCGTTCTGAAAGAAGGCCCGGCCGAGGACTTCAGCAACCGCGAGAAAATCGCTGGCCTGTTGCGTTTTGCCTCCACCCACACCGGTGAAGCGGCGCAGAACGTCTCCCTCGACGACTACATCGAGCGGATGAAGGACGGTCAGAAGAAGATCTTCTACATTACCGGTGACAACTTCGCCGCCGCCAAGAGCAGCCCGCACCTGGAAGTATTCCGGAAGAAGGGCATCGAGGTGCTGATCCTGTCTGACCGCATCGACGAGTGGATGATGGGCTACCTCAGCGAGTACGATGGCAGGCAGTTCCAGGACGTTGCCCGTGGTGACCTGGATCTGGGTGAAGTCGAGACTGAAGAGGACAAGAAGCACAAGGAAGAGGCGGCCGAAGAGCACAAGGAGCTGGTGGAGCGAATCAAGAAGGCCCTCGATGACCGGGTTCAGGAAGTACGGGTGACCAACCGACTGACCGATTCCCCGGCGTGCCTGGTGGTCGGTGAGTTCGACATGGGTGCCCAGATGAAAAAGATCATGGAAGCCGCTGGCCAGAAAGTTCCGGAGAGCAAGCCCATCTTCGAGATCAACGTTGACCACCCGCTGGTTCAGCGCCTGGAAACCGAGAAGGGCGAAGAGCGCTTCAACGAACTCTCCGCCGTCCTGTTCGACCAGGCCACCCTGGCCAGCGGCGAGCAGCTGAAAGACCCGGGCGCGTACGTGAGCCGTCTGAACCGGCTATTGCTGGAGTTGGCTAACTGAGCGGAGTGGCCTTGAACATGGGGTCAGATGAAAGCTTTCATCTGACCCCTTTTTTATCCCACCCAGTTCTGGTCAAAACCCCGGGGTCAGAAGAAAGCCTTCTTCTGACCCCACCTTCATCCCACCAAGCCCCGCCATTACCACTCATAGATAAAATCTTCCAAAAGTTTATTTTTTATTGATTATCCCTCCCTCCACCCCCGCGCTAAGGTGAAATCGCTCTCGTTAACACAGGAGGTTTTCCATGTCATCCGAGAAGCGTATTGCTTCTGTAGCATGGCCAGGCGCTCTCGCTATTCTGACGGACTATTCCGGGAACTACGCCATCGCCCAATAGGGCCACAGGCAAGGGCTCGGAAGGGGCCGCCAGCGTAACGGGAACAGCTATAGGAATCCGCTATGAAAGCAGTAGGAAACATTCAAGCAGCGCAATGTGAATGAACTATATTGAGTGATGCTTCCATCACAAAACGTTTGTTTGCGAATGCAGCACAAACAGGAGAGTACGATGACTGAGAATAATACCGGCGGTAAGTGCCCGGTCATGCACGGGTCCAATACTCAGGGGCAGGGAAATGTCACCGCGTGGTGGCCGGAATCGCTGAACCTCGACATTCTGCATCAGCACGACCGCAAGACAAATCCGATGGGCGACGATTTCGACTATCGGGAAGAGGTCAGAAAGCTCGATTATGACGCGCTTGAAAAGGACATGCACGAGTTGATGACCAATAGCCAGGATTGGTGGCCGGCGGACTGGGGGCACTATGGCGGCCTGATGATCCGTATGGCCTGGCACGCGGCTGGCACCTACCGTATCGCCGACGGCCGTGGCGGCGGTGGTACCGGAAACCAGCGTTTTGCACCGATCAACTCCTGGCCTGATAACGGCAACCTGGACAAGGCCCGTCGTCTGTTGTGGCCGCTCAAGAAAAAATATGGCAACAAAGTGAGCTGGGCCGACCTGTTTATCCTCGCCGGTAATGTTGCCTATGAATCCATGGGCTTCAAGACGTTCGGCTTCTCCTATGGCCGGGAGGATATCTGGCATCCGGAGAAAGACACGTACTGGGGTGCGGAAAAAGAATGGCTTGCGCCGTCCGACAGCCGCTATGAAGATGTCGACAAACCGAACACGATGGAAAACCCTCTGGCTGCGGTTCAGATGGGCCTGATCTACGTTAATCCGGAGGGTGTTAACGGGGTGTCCGATCCGCTGAAGACAGGGGAACAGGTGCGTGAAACCTTCGCTCGTATGGCCATGGACGACGAGGAAACCGCAGCCTTGACCGCAGGCGGCCATACCGTCGGTAAGACGCACGGTAACGGGGATGCTGAAGCTCTCGGGCCGGAGCCGGAGGGTGCGGATGTGTACGAGCAGGGTTTGGGCTGGAATAACCCGAACATGCAGGGCAAAGCGGCCAATGCCATCACTTCCGGTATTGAAGGAGCCTGGACCACCAATCCGACCCAGTTCGATATGGGCTACTTCGACCTGCTTTTCGGCTGCGAGTGGGAACAGAAGAAAAGTCCCGCCGGTGCAAACCAGTGGGAACCGATCGATATCAAAGAGGAACACAAGCCAATCGACGCTACGGATCCGTCCATTCGCCATAATCCGATCATGACCGATGCGGACATGGCCATGAAAATGGATCCGAAATACCGTGCGATCTGCGAGAGGTTCATGGCAGATCCGGATTATTTCAAGGACTGCTTCGCCCGCGCCTGGTTCAAGCTGACGCACCGGGATATGGGGCCGAAGTCCCGTTACATCGGTCCGGACGTGCCGGCAGAAGATCTGATCTGGCAGGACCCGGTGCCGCAGGGCGAGACCAACTACATCGAAGAAGCGGTCAAGGAGAAGATCGAAGAGTCCGGTCTGAGCCTCAATGAACTGGTTTGCACCGCCTGGGACAGCGCCCGAACCTTCCGCGGCTCTGACATGCGCGGAGGTGCCAACGGTGCCCGTATTCGTCTGGCACCGCAGAAAGACTGGGAAGGCAACGAGCCTGACCGTCTGGCGAAGGTGCTGAAGGTCTATGAGAGGATCTCTGAGGAAGCCGGCGCCAGCATTGCAGACTTGATCGTGCTCGGTGGTAACGTGGGTATCGAGAAGGCTGCGAAAGCTGCCGGCTATGACGTACATGTGCCTTTCCTGAAAGGCCGCGGCGATGCCACCGACGAGATGACCGATGCCGAGTCCTTCGCGCCGCTGGAGCCGCTGTCTGATGGCTTCCGTAACTGGCAGAAGAAGGAGTACGTGGTCAAGCCGGAAGAAATGCTTCTGGACCGTGCTCAGTTGATGGGCCTGAGTGCGCCGGAAATGACTGTCCTTATCGGTGGCATGCGGGTGCTGGGCACCAACTACGGTGGCACCAGGCACGGTGTATTCACGGACCGCGTTGGTCAACTGACCAACGATTTCTTCGTGAACCTCACCGATATGGCGAACCGTTGGGAGCCCACTGGCAAGAACTCGTACAACATCGTGGATCGCAAGAGCGGCAACACCAAGTTCACTGCGACCCGTGTTGATCTCGTGTTCGGCTCCAATTCCGTCCTGCGTTCCTACGCGGAGGTATATGCCCAGGACGACAACGAGGAGAAGTTCGTGAAGGACTTCGTTGCCGCCTGGACCAAGGTCATGAACAACGACCGCTTTGACGTGAAGAAGTAAACCAGCAGTAACCGGCCGGGCATCCTGTTTCGGGATGCCCGGCTATCAACTTCCCGCCAAATTCCTTACAATCCGCTCCGCCTGATTTTTGATCAGTCGCCACCTGATTTTCTTTTCTCAGCCGCTGGAGCCTCCATGCGAATCATCCTTGCCCCGATGGAAGGGCTGGTCGATGCACCCATCCGTGAAACCCTGACCAAAGTCGGCGGCATTGACCGGTGCGTGACCGAGTTTATTCGCGTGACCCAGGGCATGCTTCCTCCCCGGATTTTCTACAAATACGCACCGGAACTGCATCGCGCCTGCGCGACCGAGGTGGGTACGCCAGTGGCTGTGCAACTGCTCGGATCAGACCCCGAACAGATGGGCCGCCACGGCATGAAAGCGGCTGAGCTGGGCGCTACCCAGGTGGATATCAACTTTGGGTGCCCGGCCAAGACCGTGAACAAGCACAAGGGCGGTTGCGTGCTGATGCGTGAACCGGAACTGATGCACGAAATCACTGCTGCGGTGCGCAAAGCGGTGCCTGCTGAAATCCCGGTGACGGCCAAGATGCGCCTGGGCTATGACGACCGTTCCATGGGCGTGGCCTGTGGTCAGGCCCTGGAAGCCGCCGGCGCCTCCGAAATCGTTATTCACGCTCGCAGCAAGGTGGACGGTTACAAGCCGCCTGCCTACTGGGAAGAGATTGCCCGGGTGCGGGAAGCGGTTAAAGCCCATGTCATTGCCAACGGCGAGGTTTGGACCGTCGAGGATTACTGGCGCTGCCGCAAAGTCTCCGGTTGTGAAGACGTGATGATCGGACGCGGGCTGATTGCCCGCCCGGACCTGGCCGCCCAGATCAAGGCCTCCCAGCGCGGTGACACCTTCGCGCCGATGACCTGGTTGGAAGCTGTGGCACTGGTCCGGGAATATGGTGCCGCGCTACGAACCCGGCTTGAAGACAGGTACGTGACCGGCCGCATCAAGCAATGGCTGAACTTCCTGCGCCAGGGGTTCGCCGAGGCGGAGTACCTGTGGCCGCAAGCCCGTAAGATCTGCGAGGTGGCCCCGATGCTAGCCTGCCTGGAACAGGCCGTGCCTTCCGCTGTTTTGAAAGAGCACGCGGCCTGACCGGCGCCATGGCCTTCAATGGCAGCGGCAAATGCGTGGATCTCTGCGACCAGGGGGAAGCCTCAGTCTTCATTCTCCATTTCCGGAGAATAGTCCCCGGACCGGGCCAGGCCATTGAGCCTGGCCCGTTTGTGCAGGGCAGCCTGGGCTTTGTGTGCATTAGCCAGGTCGCCCGCCCAGGCATGCTGGGCCGGCTCTTGCAGGGCACGCCCGTACGAGAAGCTCAACTCCCAGGGATGGTAGCCCATGCTGTTGATGGCATTCAGATTGACGGTGGCCTCTTCCGGCGTCTGGCCGCCTGACAGGAAGAAAATTCCCGGCACTGCCGCAGGCACGGCGCGTCGGAAAATCATCAGTGTGTGTTCTGCCACCTGTTCCGGGCTGGCGGAAGGCGAATCCTTGCCCGGGGTGACCATGCTGGGCTTCAACACCATGGTTTCCAGATCCACATGGTGCCGGTACAACGCCTTGAACACGTCCCGGAGCACCGCTTCGCTGACTTCCCCGGCCCGCTCAATGCTGTGGTGGCCGTCGATCAGTACTTCCGGCTCGACAATCGGCACAATGCCCATGGACTGGCACACCGCCGCGTACCGGGCCAGGACCTCGGCGTTGGCCTTGATCGCCTGGCGTGAGGGCAGGGTGTCGGAGATGTGGAACACATCCCGCCATTTGGCGAAGCGGGCGCCCAGCTTCTTATATTCCTCCAGTCGGGATTCCAGGCCATCCAGGCCATAGGTGATCTCGTCTCCGTGCGCATTGACCAACGGGCCCTTACCCTGGTCGACCTTGATCCCCGGAACGATGCCCTGGCTGGCCAGCAGCTTGGGCATGGCCACGTCCTCAAGGCTTAGCTGCTCCAGGGTTTCCTCATACAGAATGACCCCGCTGATGTATTTGCCCAGATCCGGGGAGGAGAAGATGATGCTCCGGTACTCCCGGCGCTTGCCTTCCGTGGATTCCACGCCAACCGCCTTGAATCGCTTGGTAATGGTGGGGGTACTCTCATCAGCGGCCAGGATGCCTTTGCCGGGCTGGACCAGGTCCGCGATGGTTGCGGTCAACTCTTCCTGAATGCTCATTGGGTTCTCCTTTACCGGCAACACCGGTGTCCTTTGGGATGTTTCGGGTAATTGTAGACCCTGTACGACAGACGTAAATTTGACCTACGCTAAGACATACCGCATCAGTCTGGATTAGGCTAATTACGAGAGCGACAGGAAGGATGGAAGACCGCTATGAAAACGGTTGTGAGTGTGAGCCAGGGATCGTCCGAATACGACTACGAGCTGGAAACGGAATTCCTCGGGCAGGCGTTCCAGATTATCCGCATCGGCACGAATGGTGACATTGAAAAGGCCGAATCCGTTCTGGAGTCGGTGCACCCGCAGGCGGATGCCATCGGCCTGAGCATGATTCACGACCACTACCAGGTGGGCCGGGAACAGCTGGAGCACCCGGAAACCGCAAGGTTGGAAGCATGCGTGCCGGACAAACCCGTCACCACCGGCGCCGGCCTGCGCGGGATCCTGCAGGAATGGGCGGTTCGTCATACCCAGACTGAACTGGGGCATTTCTTTGATAACGCCCGCGTGCTCTTTCTGAACGGGCAGGCCGGTTACAGGATCGCCAAATCCCTCTCCGAGCATACCGAGAACCTGCAGTTCGCGGATCCCTACCTCGATTTCGGGGTTCCCCGGGTACTGACTTCCCTGGGCCAGCTGGAGACCTACACCCGGCTCACCGCACCGCTGATGTTCCGGCCCATGGCGGTAAAAGCCATCAACGCGTTGCACCAGAGCCCGTTGTACCGGTTGGGTGAGAACCTGGTGGCCGGTTCCCTGCACAGTGCGGTCCGCGACTCCCATGTGATCGTGGGTGCGATCGGCGACCTTGAAACCTTTACTGCGAAGGAGCTGGACGGCAAAACCATCATAACCTCACGGGTCAGCGATACGGTGCTGGACTGGATGCGTTCCCGGCGCGTGGCTATGGTGGTGGACTACAGCCCATGGCTGGAAGGCCGTCCCATTGGGGTGAACGTGATGGAGGCCATGATCAGTGCCGCCCTGGCGCGTACGCCAGAGCAACTGGGTGCGGATGACTTCCTGGATGTCATTCAGAGCCTGGGCATTGAGCCCCGGATTCTGTACCCGAACGGCTACCGGCGGGTAAACCGGTTTGCTTTCGTCATCCATCCGCTGTCACAGCAGTACCTGACCAAGACGCCACCGTTGGACTGGATTGCCAGCGTGTCGCCGCCGAAAGTGATGGATTTGGTGGAGAAGGCGATTGCCTACACACCACCGTTCATCTACTCGAAAGTCTCCGGCATCCGGTCGCCCACCGGGGACGAGGTGGAAGGCTGGCTCATCACTGTGGGTGGCACTCCAAAGGAAATCATGGCCCACGGGCCCGAATTCACCTACAGCCGGTTGCTGGCGGCCGCCAGGCTGGCGAAGAAACTGGGCGCCCAGATCATGGGCCTCGGCGCCTTTACCAAGGTAGTGGGGGATGCGGGTATCACTGTGGCCAAGCGGGCGCCGTTACCGATCACCACAGGCAACAGTTACAGCGCCTCCGGTGCGCTCTGGGCCGCTCATGACGCGGCCAGGAAAATCGGCCGGGTCCATATCGGTGAGAGTGGCAAGATGGCCGGGAAGGCGATGGTGGTAGGTGCTACCGGCGCTATTGGCTCGGTCTGCGCGCGCTTGCTGGCCAAGGCGGTGGATGAGATCTATCTGGTGGCTCCGGAGGCTGCAAAACTGCTCTCTCTCAAAGAAAGCATCGAGCAGGAAACCCCGGGGGCGTTGGTCCACGTGGCTGCGACAACAAACCGTGACCTGGGTGACATGGATATGATCGTGACCGCCACTTCCGGCGCCGGCAAACGTATCCTGGATATCATGAAAGTGAAGCCTGGCTGCGTCATCACGGATGTGGCCCGGCCGCTGGATATTTCGGCTGAAGACGTTGCTAAACGGCCGGACGTGCTCGTCATCGAATCCGGTGAGATTCAGCTGCCGGGTAATCCGAAAATGAAGGACATCGGGCTGCCAAAAGGCATCGCCTATGCCTGCCTTGCGGAGACCATCGTGCTGGCTCTGGAAGGGCGGTTCGAAAACTTCACCCTGGGCCGGAACATCGAGTGGGAAAAAGTCCGGGAGATCTACAAGCTGGGTCTAAAACACGGAATGGAGCTGGCGTCCATTTCCGGCATTAACGGCGTCTTTACCGAAGAAGATTTCGAAAGAGTGCGGACCCTGGCTGCCGAAGCCACGGAGCCCGCCTAGGCGGGCCCCGGACTCAGCCAACTCCGTGGGCGCGGAAGTGCTCAACGTAGGCCTTGTCCACCTTCAGGATGTGGTGGGTGAGCCAATCTTTCAGCAGTTCCAGCGTTTCCCCACCCGCTGAGTAGCCATTATCATGCCGCTCTATCAGACCCATGATCTGGCCGGTGAATTTGTTGTGTTCGGCCTTGTGGGCGTCTGTTTCCGGATAGCCGAGGCGCAAGAACAGATCTTCTTCCACGATGAAGTGGTTCATGGTGTAGTCCATGAGGGATTCGAGAATCTCGCTGGTTTTCTCCTGATCCGCTCCTCTGTCGAGTTCGTCATGCAGTTGGTTAGTCAGATCCACCAGCCACTTGTGTTGCTCATCAATCTCTCCGATTCCGACTTCAAGCTCTTTACTCCACGGCCAGAATGTCATCGGTGTCTCCCCTGTCTTTCTGTTTATAGTTATGCGTTCAGGAACATCCTATGAACAGGTATTCATTGGGTTATTGACTAATGTCATTGCAGTCAGTGAAAAGTATCCCGAACAGTGGTCAGAATTGGAAAAATTGCAATATCCGGATAGTGGGAGTGTTCAGGCAGCCGCTACCCGGGAGGCTTCACGGTCCAACAGGACACGTTTTCGGTCGACACCCCAGCGGTTAACCGCTCAGGTTACCGCCGCTGCGTACCACGCGGTGGCAGGGGATGACGACCGCAAGCCGGTTGGCGGCGCAGGCACCGGCGACTGCCCGGAGCGCTTCCCAGACCCGTCGCTGGAAAGTGGTGCCCTCGACGGAAAGGGGGAGTGTCGACCCTTGATTGTGGCGCGTCGATAAAGCGGATCACCTTCGGCAACATGCCGCCAAGGTTGTCGGTGGCTTGCTCCAGTATGGCATTCGGGAAGCGGGACTGGAGCGTAGAACGGATCGAATCGGGGTCATCGCCCAGCCCAGGCTGCAGCGGTCAATGGCGTAACGGATCATGGGGGGCACCTCCGTGAGTCAGGTGGAAGGATCCAGTAAAACAGCATAACGCTCGCCACTGGGCAGCGCCATGCTCAACGTCAGTGGCTACTTCGCATCCGGGCCCGCGTCCTGACTGTCGGAGTCTCCGGAATCCTCTGAGTCATCGGAGCGCCTGCAGGCACAGAAGAAGTATTCCTCGCCTTTCTGCAGCGTCACCTTGGTGGGCTTCCGATTACTTCGACAGATGCTCTGTCAGGAAGGCGGCAACCGTATCGAGGACTTTCGGCTGCTGCTCCCGATGGGGAACATGGCCGCAGCTCTCCAGGATGGCCTGGGCGGAGGGTCCCTGAACCCCCTCGGCAATGCGCCGGGGAAACTCGAGGGTGCCGAATTCATCGTGGTCACCATGAATGGCCAGCACCGGGCAGTGCACCTGCTGGAGAAAAGGCTCCAGGTTCCAGTGGTGGAAGCTTGGGTCCAGCCAGACCTCGGTCCAGGCCTCAAGTACCCAGCGGGCCTTGTCGCCGTGGTAGCGGGCCAGTTTGTCCATCTGCCCTGGTTTCTGGAATTGGGTTTTGGCGGTCCGGATACCGTCCACGGTGTGCTCTTCCACAAAGGCCTGCGAGGCCTCGGTAATCACCAGTTCGCAGTCCTCGGCAAACCGAGTGGCAATGATGAGTGCCATGGCACCGCCTACGCTGTGGCCGAACAGCAGGAACCTGGTAAAGCCCAGGGCTTTTCGCAGTGCGGGGAAATAAACCTCCGCCTCTTCTTCAATAAAGCGCTGGGAAGGCAGGCCCTGGCGTGGGGACGACTGGCCGAACCCCAGCCTATCGTAGGCAATCACCGGGCGTTCCAGCCGCCGCGCCAGCGCCTCGGGAAAATCCCGCCAGAGCTTCACGCTGCCGAGGGAATCGTGAAACAACACCATGGGAGCTCGACCTTCTACGCCGGCGGGCGTCCAGGAGCGAACGAACAATTCGCCTCCGGGGACATCAACAAAACGGTCCTGGACGTTCAAGACAGGTTCTCCAGATTCATTCAATTTCTAGTCAAATGGGCGGAATAGCCGTATTCAGCCCACCAATTCCCGAAGATCAGACAGGAAACGGTCCACCTGGGCGTCACTGGTGGACCAGGAGCACATCAGCCGCGCGCAGCCGCCGATGAAGTTGTAAAAGCGCCAGCCCCTTGCCCGCAGCGCGGCCTGCACAGGTTCCGGCATCTCCACGAACACGCCGTTCACCTGTCTCGGGTAACGCAGGCTCACCCCCGGCAGGCCGGACAGGCCCTTTTCCAGCCGCTCGGCGCAGGCATTGGCATGGCGGGCGTTGGCCAGCCAGACATCATTCTCCAGCAGCCCGCACCACGGCGCGGAAATATACCGCATCTTGGAGGCCAGTTGCCCGGCCTGCTTGCAGCGCCACTCGAAGTCTTCGGCCAGATCCCGGCTGAAGAACACCACGGCTTCACCGAGGGCCAGCCCGTTCTTGGTGCCGGAGAAGCACAGCACATCCACGCCGGCTTTCCAGGTGATCTCGGAAGGGTGGACATCCAGCGCCGCCACCGCATTGGCGAAGCGGGCGCCGTCCATGTGGATGTTCAGCCGGTGCGTATCTGCCACGGCACGGATGGCTCTCAGTTCCTCCGGGGTATAAACGGTGCCCACCTCGGTGGCCTGGGTCAGGCTCAGCGCCTTGGGCTTGGGGTAATGGATATCGGTGCGCTTGGTCACCAGGTGCTCGATGCTCTCCGGCGTGAGCTTGCCATCCTGTCCTTCCCCGAGCAGCAGCTTGGCGCCGTTGGAGGCGTACTCCGGGCCGCCACATTCGTCGGTCTCGATGTGTGCCAGCTCGTGGCAGATCACACTGTGAAAGGACTGTCCGATGGAGGCCAGGGCCAGGGAATTGGCGGCGGTGCCGTTGAACACGAAATACACATCGCAGTCGGTATCGAAAAGCGTGCGCAGGCCGTCCGCGGCCCGCTGGGTCCAGCTGTCCTCCCCGTAGGCGGGCTCGTCCATCCGATTCGCCTGCTCCATGGCGGCCCAGGCTTGAGGGCAGACACCACTGTAGTTATCGCTGGCGAACTGTTCGGAATCGGACACGCTGAGTACTCCTGTCTCGGGGATTGAGGTAACAGATTACCGTTTTTTGATAACTGACATCGAGTTGATATGTGTCATCCTTCAATTAAGCTTACGGGACTCACCATAGGGACAGCCATTACCACAAAGGAGAAGTCAGCGTGACGGACTCAAAGAAACGGACAGTTCCAGACCCCAGCCTCGACGCACACATTCGTGCCCTGAAAGCCCGGGGGGTTAACACAACCCCGGATGCCACCGCCACGCACCTGCACAACGGGATCGACACACCCCTCCCTCCGGCTGACCTGCACGGTACCTACGTTAATCATCGGCCACTGCCCACCGAGGGCATTGAAGACCGCCGCGCCTACATCATCGGCACTGGCATTGCCGGCATGGCTGCGGCCTTTTTCCTGATCCGCGACGGCCACATGCCCGCGGAGAATATCGTGTTTCTGGAAGAAGCTCCGATTGAGGGCGGCTCCCTGGACGGAGCAGGCAATGCCGAAGAGGGCTACATCGTCCGGGGTGGCCGGGAAATGGAAATGACCTACCAGAATTTCTGGGATGTGTTCTCCGAAATTCCTGCCCTGGAGCTGCCGGCGCCGTTCACCGTGCTCGACGAGTACCGCCTGATTAACGATCCGGACAAGAACTGGTCAATAGCCCGCCTGCTTGAAAAGCAGGGCCAGATCAGGGACTTCTCCACCATGGGCCTGAGCCGAACGCAACAACTTGAGGTCATCCGGCTGCTGCTGACTCGCAAGGAGGACCTGGACGATGTCACCGTCGAGCAATGGTTCAGTGAGGCCTTCCTGGAAACCAATTTCTGGACCTTCTGGCGCACCATGTTCGCCTTCCAGAACTGGCATTCCGTGTTGGAAATGAAGCTCTACATGCACCGGTTCCTGCACCTCATGGACGGTCTCAATGACATGACCTCACTGGTGTTCCCACGCTATAACCAGTACGACAGCTTCGTCCGCCCGCTGATGAACTGGCTCAAAGATCAGGGCGTGAAGATCCAGTACGACACCATCGTTTCGAACCTGAAATTCAGTGCCCGGGGAGGGCAACACACGGTCACCGGGATCCAGTGCGAGACCGAGCCGGGTGAGAAAACCATTCGCGTGCGCAAGCGTGACCTGGTGTTCGCCACCACCGGCTCAATGACCGAGGACACTGCGTACGGTGATGATGACACCGCGCCGGTGCTGAAAGACCCGAAGGAGCCGGGCGAGTCGTCCGGATGGCAGCTCTGGAAGAACCTGGCGAGCCAGTCCGATGTGTTCGGCCGGCCCGACAAGTTCTGTGGCGATGTGCCGCAATCCACCTGGGAATCGGTGACCCTGACCTGCAAGCCGTCACCGCTGATGGACAAGCTCAAGGAGCTCTCCGTGAACGATCCATACTCGGGGTTTACGGCTACCGGCGGGATCATCACTTTCACTGACTCCTCCTGGCTCATGAGTTTTACCTGCAATCGCCAGCCGCATTTCCCGGATCAGCCGGATGATGTGATCGTGCTCTGGGTATACGCCCTTCTCATGGACAAGCCCGGCGATTACGTCAAAAAGCCCATGCCGGAATGCACCGGCCGGGAAGTGCTGACGGAAGTCTGTTACCACCTGGGTCTGATCGATCAGGTAGACGAGGTGATCGCCGCCACCAAAACGCGAATTGCCCTGATGCCTTATATCACTTCCCAGTTCATGCCCAGGGCGCAGGGCGACCGGCCCGAGGTGGTTCCGAAGGGCTGTGCCAACCTCGCCCTGATGGGGCAGTTTGTGGAAACCCCGAACGATGTGGTTTTCACCCTGGAAAGCTCGGTCCGGACCGCCCGGGTCGGGGTCTACAGCCTGCTGGAGATTCCCAAGCAGGTACCGGACATCTACCCCGGCCAGTACGATATCCGCCGCCTGCTGCGTGCCACCCGAACCCTCAATAACGACGAACCGTTCATTGGCGAGGGGCTACTACGGCGCTTGCTTGGCGGCACCTACTTCCGGCACATACTGCCACTGGGGCAGGGCGAGGACAGCGAGGACGTGGAAAAGCCCGGGCTATTCGAGCAACAGCTGAACGCGGTCCGTGATCTGCTGGGTGGCAGTCATACTCTAAACGAAGCCAGAGACCGTATTCAGGTCGTGGTGGAGAAGATCCGTGGGCGTTTTTGAACAGTCTTCCCGAGTGTGGCCTGATAAAACCTGTTAATTGAGGTTGGGGGCCGTCGGGAACAGAAGGAACTCGGCTTTTCAAGGAATGCAGTCGACCGCTTTGGCGAGCGGTCGACTGTGGTGCGGGTGGGTTCCTCAAACGGTTGCGGCGGCCTTGTGGCTGGGGTGATGCACACTGATGTGCCGCAGAAACTCCATGGTTTCCTTCGAGGAGATCTTTTTGTCCCCGGTTTTCGCGACAGTTTCAGCGCCAGTGAAAGACACTATGTCTCCCATGCTGACCATACCGCAGAGCTGGTTGTACTGGTTGACCACAGGAAGACGACGAACTTCATGCGCTTCCATCAGTAATACGCCCTTGCGACATCGGATCCTGCATACTTCAATGGGGTATCCGTCCTGAAGGCTGCACCGGCTCCATCGCGGGAACGGTGCCAGTCCCAATGTGTGCTCGGATCGGGTGATTGTCGATGACCCAGATCAAAGTGATTGGCCTCCGGATTTTCCGGTGGGTTAAGCTTAGTCTATGACTACCGGGGGTTGGTTCCATGAGTAACGTTTTAAAAGTCGCAGAACAGCAGTGCGATGCCATTGAAGCGCCATGCACCGCCATTGAGAAGATCCTGACCCCTCGTGTCGCTGATCTGGGCGGGTTCTCGGTACGCCGGCTACTGCCAACGGCGAAACAGAAAATGGTCGGGCCCTGGATCTTCTTTGATGAAATGGGGCCGGCGGATTTTCCCGCAGGCGAAGGCATCAACGTTCGTCCTCACCCACACATCGGCATCGCCACGGTGTCCTACCTCTTTCAAGGCGAGATACTGCACCGGGATTCCGTGGGCAGCTACCAGCCGATCCGACCCGGTGATATCAACCTGATGGTGGCTGGCCGGGGCATCGCCCATTCGGAAAGGGAGCGCCCGGAAGTCACTGCATCGGACCATCGATTGCACGGCCTGCAACTCTGGCTGGCAGTGCCGGAGGCGCACGAGGAAACCGAACCGGCGTTCCACCACTATCCCAGTGATGATATTCCGGCGATCAATATCAACGGTGTTCCCGTGCGGGTGATGATTGGAAGCGCCTATGGAGTGACATCCCCGGTGCGCAGCTTCAGTGAAACCCTCTACCTGGAGGCCGCCCTCAAAGCCGGCCAGACTCTGGAGTTGCCCGATGCACCTGAGCGGGCAGTCTATGTGGCGAGCGGGTCCCTCAAGGCGCATGGCTCGGAATTACCAACCCACAGCATGAGCGTGTTTGCGCCGGAGGCTGGCGTTTGTATCACCGCGGCGGAAGACACCCGGATTGCCCTGATTGGCGGTGAGCCCGTGGGCCGGCGCTTTATCGAGTGGAATTTTGTGTCGTCCAGGAAGGAACGTATCGAACAGGCGAAGGAAGACTGGCGGGCAGGGCGGTTTGCGAAAGTTGTGGGCGATGAGGAGGAATTCATTCCCTACTAGTGTCCCGTCTGGTTAATTCGCTGACCTACTGAGCCACTGAGAGCCTTGAGAGCAAGGCGCGATGGCGAAGGTTTGGTGGTTCCAAATCGAGTCAGCGCAACGCAGCTATCAAGGCTCTCAGTGGCTCCCGAAGGGCGCGGCGCTGGGGCCCCTGACCGGTGTTGCCAGCACTTGATGTGGAACCACCACACCTGCG
>NZ_JAWOIS010000025.1:0-10544 GCF_046484525.1 Marinobacter sp. | reverse complement strand
GTGGTTCCAAATCGAGTCAGAGCAACGCAGCTATCAAGGCTCTCAGTGGCTCCCGAAGGGCGCGGCGCTGGGGCCCCTGACCGGTGTTGCCAGCACTTGATGTGGAACCACCACACCTGCGTACTGGCGCCTTGGCCAGGGTCCCCAGCGCCACGCAGTAGGTCAGCGAATTAACCAGACGGGACACTAGCCCTCCCCAGACCTTGGTAGTCCGCTGATCGGGTGTTGGTGGCGCTTTTTGTCTACTAGTGCCAGGGTGCTGGCGTAGATGTTGCGGACATCTTTCGCGAACTGCTCCACCGAGAAATCGGCCGCAAACGCCAGAGCGTTACCGGAGAGGGTCTCGCGCAGTTCGTCGTTCTCCAGCAGCTCCTTCACTCTGGCAACCCACTGGTCCTGTTTTTCCCGCGTCTTGAAGCCGTTGAATCCGTGCCGGACCACATCTTCAATCCCGCTGGAACGCACGGCGACAACCGGAAGGCCCGCCGCCATGGCTTCGAGGATGACCATGCCCTGGGTTTCCGATTTGGAGGCGAACAGGAAGGCGTCGCCCAGGTGGTACCACAGGGCCATTTCATCGGGTGGTACCGCGCCGACGAGTGTGAAGTGCTGCTGCAGGCCGAGGGATTCGATTTTCTTCTGGAGCCGGTCTTTCTGGTGGCCGTCGCCGATCATCAGGAAGCGGAACGGAACCTCGGTCTGTTTGCGCAGGGCTTCAATGGCCTCGATCATGAAGTCGATGTTTTTCTCGTTGGACAGGCGCGAAACGCTGACGAAGATTTTCTCTTCGGTGATCCCGAGTTCCTCGCGTAGCTTGTCCACATCCTCCGGATTCACTTCCTGGAATTTCTGGTATTCGATGCCCGTGGGCTGCACGAAGGTGGGCGTCTTTACCCCGATCATGCGCAGGTATTCCTCGGTGGAGTAGGTGGGCACGATGACGCCGTCGCACTTGTTGGCGAAGTGCTTGATCAGGGCGTGGGAGATCAGGTTCCGGAACAACATGCCCGGCAGTGGTACGAAGTGGGCGTAGTGCTCCAGCCGGGTGTGGTAGGTGTAGACGGCCGGGACCTTGAGAGTACGGGCGATGAACAGGCCGAGGCTGCCGAGCCAGAACGGATGGTGTACGTGGATGATATCAGGCCGGAACGCCTTTACCTGCGCCCGGATACTGGGCTGGAAGATGTTGGCCAGGCGGAATTCCCGGTTCTTGCCCATGGTCAGCAGGGAGGGCACCCGCAAAACGGATTCCTCGTGGTCGGGCTGATCCTTGTAGCCCGGGGCGACGATGAGTGGGCTATCCCCGAGTTTATCCAGCCCTTGCCGCAAACGCTCGATGGAGATGGGTACGCCCCCGATGAAGGGCAGGTAGTTGTTGGTGAACATGGCTACCCGCAGCGATTTTTCGAGCCAGGGGGCGGGGTCCAGGTCGTAGTCCGGGTAGTAGTCCTTGCCGATGAAGATGATCTGGTAAAGCTTGATGGCAATGGCCGCAAACACCGCAACAATCAGGATGAAGTTGAGGTAGCCGGTGTAGAACAGTGAGTAGATGAAGAACCAGAGGCTCTCCAGGGTGCTCCACACCGGATGCTGTCCGACTTCCAGTCGCTGCAGGTTATGGGATACGTCACCATCCGCGGTCACACTCACTTCCACGTAGTGATAGAAGCTGCTCTCGTTATTGAGGACCAGGCCGCCAGCCCCGCCGGTGGTGATGAACCGGGTTCCATCCCGTTCCTGCTCGGCAAAGACGGAGAGGTTCGAGGAGAACACCATGTCGATGCCCTGGCTGTCGATCAGCTCAAGCAGTGCTTCCCGGAACTCCGGTGGCTGCAGGTAGTCGTCTTCCTGGTCGAACAGCGGGTTTTGCTCCGGCTCCAGCGGTGGATGGCCGATGAACAGGATGCGGGCGTTGCTGGTGTCCTGGGTGAGCAGGTCGCTGAGCCACCGGATTTGCCACTGCCAGGGGGTTTTACCGGTGCTGTCCAGGAAGATCAGCCGGGCGTTGCCGGTGCGGATGCTGTAGAAGTGTGGGCCGAAATGGTCGTAGAAGCGAAAGCTGCCGAAATTGTCGAATTCGTGGGCACCGAAGGTGAGCAGGTAGGGGATCCGCAAATGGTTCAGGGTGCCGTACAGGGCCCGGTACTTGTCCTCGCCGCCACCACTGACCGCGTTGCCTGCAGACACCATGAAGTCCAGCCCGGAGCTGTTCAGTTCCGGAATAATCCGTTCCTCGAAAATGCCGATGGAGTTGTTGATGTTACCGACCACGGCAAAGTTGACCGCTTCCCCGCGTTTGACCCGCTCGTGGATGCGCTCCACCTGGGTGCTGTGCAGGCTGTTGAAGTTCTGCATGAACAGGTTGAGGTAGGTCTTGTACCCCACCAGCAGGATGACGATCAGCAGGCACAGGTAGAACAGCAGTTTCAGCGGGTTTCGGAAGATCATCCGGATTTCCTGCGGTCTTTGGTGAGTTCCCTCTGGAGCACAAGCAGCCCGACAATCATGCCCAGGTAAATGGTCAGGAAGCGCCAGCCCACGGTAACCAATACCAGGTGATTACCGGACAGGATATCCCGAAAGAAACTGCCGAACACCCCCTCCGAGATGCCCGAGGCCCCGGGCGTGGGTGAGAAATACATGATGAAGGTGGTGACCACCAGCAGCCCGATCGTTACCAGGTAGTCCACCTCGTAACCGAGGCTGTAGATGAGCAGGGCCGGAAAGCTGAACAGGCTCAGCAGGAACGTGGCGGTGAAGAATATCGACAGCAGCACGAACAGTGGCCGCCCCTCGATGTAATCGTTGAAGCTGAAAGAGAACCGCAGCATCTCACGGCGGCACTTGAACTGCCACCGGTCGTGGCGGCGTGCGCCAATCAGATGCGCTCGCCTGAGCAGGCTGATGAGTTTGCTCAGGGGCAGAATGAGCCACCGGGTCCGGAACAGCAGGACGATAAAGAAACCCAGGTAGAGAGTGATGAACACCGCCAGGGCGGTGCCGATCTCCCCGGAGATGGTGTGATTTTCCAGGGCCTTCAGGGTGAACAGGAAAACCGGGGTCAGCGAAAAGATGAAGATCACTGCCAGTACGGTGCGAATGGTGGTCGCGGCAGTGGCCCGCCCCACGGGAACGCCGTGGCGGGTGAGGTACCAGATCTGCGCGAAACCACCGCCGGTGGCCATGGGTGTCACGTTCGAGAAAAACAGGTTGATAAACAACAGCTTGAACATGATCCGGAACGGCAGTTTATGGTCCAGGGCTCGCAACGTGTAGTAGAGCCTCAGCCCGTCAGACAGGAAATACACCAGCAGCAGGGCACCGAAGGCCAGCAGATTCTCTGGCGCGATGAGCCGGGTGTCGAAGGTAATGCTGCGGTCGGCAAACTGGTGATAGACCGTATAAAGCCCGGCAGCGGTCAGGGCGACAAAGATCAGGCTGAAGAAACCGAGTCTTCGCCAGGAGGTCCCGCGCTCGTAATCGATGTCCGTTGAGTCTGTCATGGGCTGCCCGTCACAGTGAGACGGGCAGTTTACAGGGGAAGTGGCAGTGCTTGTCCAGTGGTGCCTTAATGGCCATATACCATCATGGTGGTGTCCGTGATGGCAAAGTCCGTAAACTGGATGCTGCCGGTGCTGGTGCCGCCAATCCGGAAGATCGGCATGTCGATATCCGCACGAAACTCGAGCTCATGCACCGACAGGCCCTCCGCTCCGGAAGCGGCGCTGGTGCCCCGGGAAAGCTTTGCCGTGGCATGGGCCATTCCGAAATGCCCCAGGGTGTCGTCCCCGCGCCGGTTATGAATCCGCAGTCCCTCAATGCCCACCGCAGCAAAGTTGAACAACAGGATCAGGTCGGCGGCCTCCCAGTTCAGGCTGCCGTTGGTGATCTCGAAGTGGGTGTCCAGCTGTAACTCCGAGCCGGATACCACATTGCCATTGGCCAGCGCGCGGGTTTCGCCGCCCTGATTCCGGATCACCAGGTCGGTCGGCCCCACGTAACCCTGCAGCAACACATCCGAGAACATCGTGGCACTGCCCTCCGAGCCGGATGTTACGATGCTGTCCACGGCCAATTCGAAATCCACCGCCCGCAGGTAATCCGTCAGGCTGGTCGGATCGCCGTAATCGATCGCGCCCAGGTGAATTACCACATCGCCACTGTCGAACTGCTTACCGAACTCGCCATTCACCGAGTAGGTGGCCAATGCCTCGGCCACATCCGGATCGCTCGAGTCCAGCTGGCCCGCATTCGCCCGCCGGGCAATCTCCGAGAACCCGTGCTCCAACACCTCGCCATCACCGGCGATGTCGATGGTCAGCTTCATGTTGTCCAGCACCGTGTCATTCTGACCGGAGAGCCGCAGTCCGTTTACGCTCAGCGAACCTTCATCGGTCCAGGTAAGGCTGTCCATGGTGACTTTGGTTTCCAGCTCGATGGTGACTCCGGCCTGACCGGTCACTGCCGACATGCTGCTTTCATCGAGTTCACGGAACTCGGCGAGCGCCGAAGCGGGCAACGCCATCGCAAGCACCATAAGGGGAAAGCACCTGCGCGGCGTTGAAAACTGGGTTGGGAGAGGTGAAATCATGAGCGCCCCGATGTCGTTCGACGGAATCTTGTTGTTATCCGGGCCGCAGGGACACCAGAATCAATGCGGCGATCAGTGGTTACATATTGTTACAGTATGGCCGGTACGACGGTGTGTCTGTGATGCAGATCCCGAATAGCTGGTTCAGTGCCCGACCTGGATATCCCTCCACCCCTTGAAATCCGATTGAAACGCACGCAGGTATACAGTTTGAATCCTCTGAACCAAAAGGGAAATGATCATGCCCAAGCATTTCGAAGACGCCCCCGGCCTGTACGACGCGCCCGTTCCCGAGACAGAGGGCTTTGTTTTCAACCAGACCATGATGCGCATCAAGGAACCCGAGCGCTCAATGGACTTCTACACTCGCGTTCTGGGTATGCACCTCATCCGCAAGCTGGATTTCCCGGAGATGAAATTCACCCTGTACTTCCTGGGGTACCTGGATGACCGTTCGGCCCAGTTCGTCCCGAGCGACGATACCCACCGCACCACCTACACCTTCGGCCGTGAGGCGATGCTTGAGCTGACCCACAACTGGGGCACCGAGGACGACAAAGATCTCGCCTACCACAACGGCAACGACGAGCCCCAGGGCTTTGGTCATATCGGCATCGCCGTACCGGATGTGTACGCCGCTTCGGACCGTTTCGAGAAACTGGGTGTCGAGTTTGTGAAGAAGCCGGACGACGGCAAGATGAAAGGCCTGGCCTTCATCAAGGATCCGGACGGCTACTGGATCGAGATCCTGCAGCCGGACATGCTCGCCAAGCGGCAAAAGGACGACTGAACGTCCTTCTGGTTAACCGCCGTCGGATGCCTGTCCGGCGGCGGGTTTCCCGCCAAACCTGGAGGCGACGATCACCGCCGCCGTCAGAATCAGGGCGCCGGTAATGCCGATCGGCCCAAGCACCTCTCCCAGGAATACCCAGGCCAGCAGGGCCACGAATAACGGTTCCAGCGTCACGATGATGCTTGAAAGGGTCGCGGGCGTGGTTTTCATGCCGGTGAAAAAGCTCACGTAACCGATGCAGGTGGGCACCACGCCGATGTAGCCCACCATCAGCCAGTGCTGGAAATCCAGGGTTTCCAGGCCGGCAAAGCCCCCGATGGCGGCTACCACCGGCAACAGGATAAGCGCAGCAGTGAAGAAACAGATGAATGCCGTGGTGAATACCGGTGTTCCCGCCGAGTTGTACCGGCTGGTGAGGGTGAAGCCGGTATAGACACAGGCGGCCAGCAGGGCCATCAGGATGCCGGCCAGGCGCAGGGTACCGCTGGTGTCCATATCGCTCAGCACCAGCATGGCGGTGCCGATGATGGCGGCGATCAGCGACAGGATGGTTAACAAACCGGGTTTCTCGCCGAGCAGGGGCGCGGCGGTGAGAGCTACCAGCACCGGCGGCAGGCACAGGGCAATCAGGGTGGCAATGCCGGCACCGGTCAGGTCGACGGCCAGCAGGTAGCTACCCTGGTAGAAGGCCTGGAACAGGCCGAGTGCCGCGAGGGGCAGGAGAGCCTTGAGTCCCAGGTGGCGCAGGGAGCTCCCGGGTACCCGCTCACCGGAGTGCTCCCGTTTGAGTTGGCGTTGTTCCCGCCGCATCAGCAGCCAGAAAAACGGCAACGCCACCACCAGACGAAGAAAGCCCAGGGTGATGGGTTCCAGCTCGGTGCCGGTAAACAGGAATTTGGCGACAATGCCTGTGGTCGCCCACAGCAAGGCCGCGAGGGCGATCAACAGTGCGCCTTGGATCATTCAATAACCAATACAATCAGCTCTTTGGGGCCGTGGACACCGTAGGCCAGGGTCTGCTCGATGTCCGCGGTTTTGGAAGGCCCTGAGACTAACAGCGCATTGGTCGGCATGCCAGAGGCCCAGTCCTGGGCAAGCATGGCTTCGTGGAACGTGGTGTAGATTTCCGAGGCGTTCAGCACGGCAATGTGCACCGGTGGCACCAGGCTCATCAGGCGTGGCTCGTCCGGGGTTGGCCACAGGATCAGCGAGCCGGTTTCAGCAATGCCACCGCGGGTGGAGGTGATGCTGGCATCCACCTCGTTGAACAGGTAGGGCCGCCAGCTCTCGATCGGCTCGTCATAGAGCAGAAGTTCCGGCAAGTCGGTGCGCTCGGAAGCTTTGATGGCCTGACCGATGGCGTGCTGCTTCGGAATCATCAGGTTGCGGGCACCCCGGGTGTTCAGAACCTCGGCCAGCCGTTCGATCCAGGTGTCAGCGGTGCAGTGGTGTACCTCGCCGTGGACCGACTCGATCATTTTCTCGAACAGCTCGATCCGTTCGGCAGTACTCCAGTCCGGCCGTTTCAGGACCGAGAAGTCGCATTCCGGGGCGGTCAGTTCGCCGCCGGTCCGATGGCGCAGGCGCTGGAGAATAATGTTTCGGGAACTCATTGGCCACGCTCCTTCATCCGCTGGTGCAGGGTTTTTGCCGCGAGCTTCGGTGCGGTCCGGAAATCGGTCCAGGCGCCCGCCTTCGAGGGCTGCAGGGCCCGGAATCTGGCTGCGACCCCGGTGCCCAGCCGGTAGATGCCAGGGCTGGAATGCATCCAGGCCCAGCCTTTCCAGATCAGCGCCTCGCCGGTGC
Source organism: Marinobacter sp. (assembly GCF_046484525.1). GTDB lineage: Bacteria > Pseudomonadota > Gammaproteobacteria > Pseudomonadales > Oleiphilaceae > Marinobacter. Next base: position 3,354 of record NZ_JAWOIS010000025.1, on the reverse strand, counting down.
TGCGCTTGGCGCCGTGACCCCGGACTTTCGCCGGGTGGAGCCGGTCGCCGTCCACGGACTCCTGGCGCAGGCGCACCAACAGGTCCGGAATCGGAATCTTCACCGGGCAGACCTCGCCGCAGGCACCGCACAGGCTGGAAGCGGTGGGCAGATGCCGACCCTCGTCCAGGCCGATCAGGTGCGGCATCAGGATCTTGCCGATGGGGCCGGGGTAGGTGGTGCCATAGGTGTGGCCACCGACCCGGGTATAGACCGGGCAATGGTTCATGCAGGCGCCGCAGCGGATGCAGCGCAGGGTATCCAGCAGCTCGTCATCCTGGTAAATGGAAGACCGGCCGTTGTCCACCAGCACCACATGGACTTCCTCGGGCCCATCCAGCTCCTCGCCCTTGCGCGGGCTCGAGATCATGTTGAAGTAGGTGGTGATGTGCTGGCCGGTGGCGGAGCGGGTCAGCAACGCCAGCAGGGCGGGGACATCCTCCAGGCTGGGCACCACCTTCTCGATACCGGTGACCGCAATGTGACAGGGCGGCACCGTGGTGGTCATCCGGCCGTTGCCCTCATTCTCCACCAGGCACAGGGTCCCGGTCTCCGCCACCGCGAAGTTGACCCCGGATACGCCCACATCCGCGTTCATGAACTTCTCCCGCAGCTGCTGGCGGGCGGAGGCGGTCAGGTACTCCACATCGTTGGAGAGATCGGTGCCGGTCTTCTCGTGCATCAGCTCGGAAATTTCCCCGGTGTTCTTGTGGATTGCCGGCATGATGATGTGGGAGGGCGTTTCGTCCGCGAGCTGGACAATGTACTCGCCCAGATCCGATTCCAGCGCCTCGATGCCCTGGTCCTGGAGGTAATGGTTCAGCTCCATCTCCTCGGACACCATGGACTTGCCCTTGATCACCGTCTTGGCGTCCCGGGCCACACAGATATCCCGCACAATGCGGCAGGCCTCGTCGCCGTCCACCGCCCAGTGCACCTTGATGCCGTTCTCGGTCAGCTTCTGTTCCAGTTGCTCAAGCAGGTCCGGCAGGTTGGACAGGGCCTTGAGGCGGATGTTGGCGCCAAGGTCCCGCAGGGTCTCCAGGTCCCAGCCCTCGAACGCCGCCTTGCGCTTGGCCATCAGGCCGTCCATCGCCGTGCGGAAATTCTGGCGGATCTTCGGGTTATGGATGGCCGCGTGTGCCCTGGGGTGGAATTCCTTCACATCGACGTGAGGATGGCTGTGGGCTGTGGTCTCGCTCATGACTGGCCTCCCTGGTTTCCGCGGGTGCGTTCCCACAGGAAACTGATGATGTGCTGGCCCTGGAGGGGCTTGCCGTTCTTCTCGGCATAGCCGGCGATGTTCATCAGGCAGCCGCAGTCGGTGGTGACAAATTCTTTGGTGCCGGCATCCACCAGGGTGTCCACCTTCTCACTGACCATGGCGGCAGAAATCTCCGGGTGGCGCACCGCAAAAGTGCCGCCAAAGCCACAGCATTCTTCCGGCCGGATCTGTTCCACAAGATTGACGTTCTTCAGTTGCCCAAGCAGGGCGGGGCCGACCTCGGCCACCCCCATTTCCCGGCGGGCCGAACAGGAGGTATGCATGGCGACTGTCAACGGCTCACCCAGATCCTCCAGCTTGATGTGGCAGACATTCAGCAGGAAATCCGTCAGTTCCCAGACCCGGCCGGCGATTTCCGCGGCCTGGGTGGCTTCGGGTGTGTCCTTGAACAATGAAGGGTAGTGCTTGCGCATCATGCCGCCGCAGGAGCCGGAGGGCACCACAATCGGCCAGTCCTCCGGAAACAGGTCCAGCTGGGCTTGCGCCACCGAACGGGCCTCATCGTGGTAGCCGGAGGTGTAGGCAGGCTGGCCACAGCAGGTCTGGCCCTGGGGAAAGATAACCTCGATGCCCTCCCGCTCCAGCAGTTCCACCCCCGCAATACCCGCATCCGGGTAGAACATGTCCACCAGGCAGGTGCCGAAATAATAGACCTTCTGAGGTTTTGAAGGATAAACCTTGATGGGATCAGACATTAATGCCCCGCTCCGGGTATGGGATTGTAATTATCGAACAATAATAGGGTGGAGGAGCGGTGGATGCCAAACGACTTTCGGCTCAGCGGCTTCTGTTGGATAACTTTTGATAGACCTTGGATTTCTCGCGTTTGCCAATAGCGAGGACATAAACAATCAATTCGTCATCAACCACCTCGTAGGCGAGGCGATAGCCGGCATTACGGAGTTTGATCTTATAGACGCTCTGGTAGCCGCGGAGACGGGCCGAAAGAACGTGAGGATTCTCAAGCCGTTCAGACAGTTTATTCTTGAATTGTTGCTTTATTGGTGGCGGAAGTTTTTTCCACTCCTTCAGTGCAACTGGCAGAAATTTAAGTTTATAAGTCATCCAGATTGACGCTGACAGCCTTGTGTTTGTCTTGGCGGCGCTTCTCGACGATTTGGCTTAGCTCCTGGTCGTCGATCATTTCCATTATCCACTCGTAGGTTTCCGCTGGAACCAAATACGCTGCGGGCTTGTTGTGGTTAAGGATAGCGATAGGCGCACCGTCAGATTCGGCAAGCAGGGCTGTAGGGTTGCGCTTCAGTTCGGAAATGCTGGCTGAGCAATCGGCAAGTACTTTGCGCATAAAAGACCTCAAATGTGCATCAAAATAAGATCTCATTTTAGACCATTCTTTGCCGGTTGCCGATAGTGACAGGGTGGCTTGCGCCACCCTCCGTTAATCCTACTCTACGCTGAGACGATCCGCGTTCTTCTCCACAGTACGTGCGCCAATGCCTTTGACCTTGGAGAGATCGGCGGTGGAGGCGAAGGGGCCATTGGACTCGCGGTATTCGATAATGGCCTGGGCCTTGCTCTCGCCGATGCCGTTGAGGCTTGCCAGGGTGGCCACGTCTGCGGTGTTGATGTTCACAGTGGCGTCCTGGGCGTAGGCGAAACCGGTGAACAGGCTGAACAGCAGGACCAGCGTGGCGATAATCGGGGTTCTTTTCATGTGAGCATACTCCTGAGATTGAATAACGTCGTTATGGTTGTTTGCCAGGACGTCATGCCGCACAGGCGCAGGCTCGGTTGAGAGGCGAGAATAAAGGTTTTGAGGTGATGAGCTGTAAGGAGGGTATTCCGAAAACGGAGGTGCACGGACTGGGCCACGCTCCCTGTGGACCCAATATCCGTGGCTGATCCCTGCCTGATCCATCAGGCTGCGCATCATCCTGAGCGCATCATCCTTGTGTTCATCCCTGTCATCCCGATCCTTCGGGTAACTCCTGATCCGTGGAGTTTCCATCCTTGAGCCAACGATCCTTGCCGGCTGTCATCCCTGACAATTCCTATTCTATCGAGGATGG